>NZ_CP100416.1:4125614-4425614 GCF_026017845.1 Amycolatopsis mediterranei | reverse complement strand
ACTCGCGGACCGCACCGACGTCGTGCACGCGCAGGATGTGCCCGCCCCCGTCCACGCAGTAGCCGATGGCGGCCAGCGTTCCCGCCAGCCGCTGGTTCGGCCGGCCGCCGGTGAGCGCTCCGATGAAGTCCTTGCGGGAGACCGCCATCAGGAGTGGCCGGCCGAGTGCGTGCAGGTCGGGCAGGCGCCGGAGGACCTCGATGGTCTGGCTCGGGGTCTTGGCGAAGTCCGGGCCGGGATCGAGGATCAGCGCCTCGCGGGGCACGCCTCGCTCCATGGCCGCGCGCATCCGGTCGGCCAGGAAGCCGAGGACGTCCTGGGTGACGTCCTGGTAGAGCCCGGCGTCCTGCAGCCGCTGTTTCGGTGCGGCCCGGGTGTGCATGAGCACGAGCGCGGCGCCGGTCTTCGCGCAGACGTCGGCCAACGCCGGATCGCGCAGCCCGCTGACGTCGTTGACCAGGACCGCACCGGCCGCGACAGCCGCTTCCGCGACCGCGGGCTTGTAGGTGTCCACCGAAACCAGGGCCCCGAGTTCGCGGGTGATCCGCTCGATCACCGGCACGACGCGGTCGATCTCCGCCGTGACCGGCAGTGGCTCCCGGTTGGTGATCGCGGACTCGCCGCCGACGTCGATGATGTCGGCGCCCTCGGCGAGCAGCCGGGCCGCGTGGGCGAGCTGGGCGTCGGCGGTGCCGACCTGCGCACCGTCGGAGAACGACTCGGGCGAGGCGTTGACGACGCCCATCAGCCACGGGCGCTCGCCCAGCCGCAGCGTCCGGCCGGCGGCGGGGACCTCGAAGGCGCTCATCCCGCCACGGGGCTCTCGAAGCCCGTCGAGACGCTCACGTGCTCCCAGACATCGAGCTCGCGGCCGACCTCGGCGAGCTTGCCGCGGACCGCCTGGTGGGCGTCGGCGCCCAGCGGCAGCCGCAGCGGCGGTTCGGCCGCCTCGACGGCCGCGACGATGGCGGCGGCGCCGCGGGCCGGGTCCCCCGGCTGCCGGCCGTCGAACCGGCGCATGGTGGCGGCGAGGTCGTCGACCGAGGCGTACGCGGGCAGCCGGTGCTCGGCCCGGCGCAGGCCCTTGCCCATCCAGTTGGTGCGGAACCCGCCGGGCTCGACGATGGTGACGGCGATGCCCAGCGGCTTCAGCTCGTGCATCAGCGCCTCCGACAGCCCTTCCAGCGCGAACTTCGAGGCGTTGTAGAGCCCGAGGCCGGCCTGACCGCGGACGCCCGCGATCGAGCTGATGTTGACCAGGTGGCCGGTCCCCCGCGCCCGCAGGTGCGGCAGCAGAGCGCGGATCAGCCGGAGCGGGCCGAAGAAGTTGGTGTCCATCTGGTGCCGCAGCTCGTCCTCGCCGGTCTCCTCGACCGCGCCGAGCAGGCCGTAGCCCGCGTTGTTGACCAGGACGTCGATATGGCCGGCCAGCCGCACCGCCTGCGCTACCCGGTCGGCGATCACCTCGGGCGAGTCGGTGGTGTCGAGCGGGAGGGCCAAGGCCCGGCCCGGGGCCAGCTGTTCGAAGGCGGCCAGGCCGTCCTCGCCGCGCAGCGTCCCGACCACGACGTCACCGCGCCCGAGCACCTCCTCGGCGAGCGCCCGGCCCAGCCCGCCGGACACCCCCGTGATCAGCCAATGCCGCGCCATCGTCGCCACCTTCATCGGAGATCAGAACAATTATCTATCTGAATAGACGATAGAGAGGGGGTTCGGGGCTGTCAACGAGCCGGGGAGCCGTACCGCGCTCGACCAGGGGTGATCAGGTAGGATGAATGCACTCAATACACTGGAGGATCCGATGACCGCCGCTCCCCGATCGACCATCGTGCGCGTCCCGAAGGCCGGCGAGATGATCGCCGCGGACCTGCGGCGCCAGATCGTCCTCGGCGAACTCACCGAGGGGCAGGCGCTGCCGTCGGAAACCGCGCTGATGGAACAATACGGCGTGTCCCGGCCGACCCTGCGCGAGGCGTTCCGGATCCTCGAATCCGAGCAGCTGATCAGCATCCGCCGCGGCGCGCGCGGCGGGGCCCGGGTCCTGGTGCCCGACTCGCGGGTGGCCGCCCGGTACGCCGGCCTGCTGCTGCAGTACCGCAAGGCCTCGATCGCCGACGTCTACGAGGCGCGCAGCCTCCTGGAGACCGCGGCCGTGCGCACCCTCGCGGCCAAGCGCACCGCCGCGGACGTCCAGGCGCTGGCCGACCTGGTCGAGAAGGGCGAGGCGCTCATCGGCAACGCGGTGGGCTACGCCGAGCACGACGCGGAGTTCCACGAGCTGCTGGTGAAGCTGTCCGGCAACGACACGCTCGACGTGCTCGCCGGGATGCTCTTCCACCTCATCGACGCCCACCACCGCGCCTACGCGGCCGGCCAGGACGAGGTGCCCGCCTTCGCGTCGGCCAAGGTCGTGCAGCGCGCCCACGTGAAGCTGCTGGAGCTCATCCGGGCGCGCGACGCCGACCAGGCGATGGAGTTCTGGCGCAAGCACCTCAAGCAGGTCAGCAACTACATGACGCGGGGCGACGTGCCGGAGCTCATCGACATCCTGTCCTGAGGCCGCCTCACGCGCCGAACGGCCGGAACTCCTCGTCGCGCCACCACGGCCACGCCGGTGGCAGGTCGGTGCCGACCCGCCCCGGGAACGCCGGCGGACGGCGAGCCAGGAACGATTCGACGCCCTCGGCCGCGTCCGGTCCGCCGCCGAGCTGGCTCATCAGCAGCGAATCCAGGCGGTGCGCGGTCATCGGGTCCGGTTCGCCGAGCATCCGCCACATCATCTGCCGCGCCAGCGCGACCGACACCGGAGCGGTGTGGTCGGCGATCTCGCGCGCGATCGCGGTGGCCGCGGGCAGCAGCTCCTCCGGCGGGTGCACGGACCGCACCAAGCCGCCGGCGAGCGCTTCCGCGGCGTCGAACACCCGCCCGGTGGCCACCCACTCCATGGCCCGCTGCATGCCGACGGCCCGCGGCAGGAACCAGCTCGCCGCCGACTCCGGCACGATGCCGCGGCGGGCGTAGACGAACCCGAACCGGGCCGTCGTCGCGGCGAGCCGGATGTCCATCGGCAGCGTCAGCCCGGCGCCGGCCCCGACCGCCGGGCCGTTGACGGCCCCGATCACCGGCTTCGCGCTCGCGTAGAGCCGGAGGGCGACCAGGCCGCCGAGATCCCGGTGCCCGGCTCCGGTGTCCCGGTGGTCGAACACAGTGCCACCGGCACCCAGGTCGGCGCCCGCGCAGAACGCGCGCCCGGCCCCGGTCACGATGATCACCCGGACGTCGTCGTCGGCGTCGGCCGCGGCCAGGACGTCGAGCAGCTCCCGGACGAGGACCGGGGTGATCGCGTTGAGCCGGTCCGGCCGGTCGAGGGTGACGGTGAGGACACCCGCGCCGAGCCCGGTCAGCAGGGTCTCGTACTCCCGCATCCGGGCTCAGACGCCCAGCGCCGCGAGCAGCCGCTCGTGGTAGGCGGCCGGCCCGCCGAACAGCAGCTGGGCGGACTTCGCCCGGCGGAAGTGCAGGTGCGCCGGGTGTTCCCAGGTGAAGCCGATCCCGCCGTGCACCTGGATGTTCTCCATCGCCGCGAACACGTACGCGCGCGAGCAGCAGGCGTGCGCCGCCGCGGCGGCCGCGCGGAAGCCCGCCGGGTCGGCGGTGTGCAGCCGGGCGGCTTCGCGGGCGGTCGCCTCGGCCAGCTCGACCTGCACCAGGATGTCCGCGCACTTGTGCTTGACCGCCTGGAACGAGCCGATGGGCCGGCCGAACTGGTGGCGGGTCCTGGCGTACTCGGCGCTGGTCTCCAGCACCCGGCGAGCCCCGCCGGCCTGTTCGGCCGCGAGGCAGACCGAGGCGACGTCGAGGACCGTCTCGAGCAGCCGCTCCCCCGCGCCGTCCGCGCCCACCAGGGTCGCCGGCGCGGCGTCGAGCATGACGCGCGCCTGCGCTCGCGTGGCGTCCAGAGTGCGCAGGGATTCGGCGCGTACGCCGGGAGCTGTCCGCTCGACCGCGAACAGCGAGAGGCCCGCCTCGGTGCGGGCGACGACGAGCAGCAGGTCGGCGGTGGTTCCGTCGAGGACGAAACACTTGTGCCCGGTCAGTGCCCAGCCGCCGGGGGACGCCACCTCGGCGCGCGTGGCGATCCGGTGCGGGTCCCACGAGCCGTCGGCTTCGGTGACCGCGAGCGTTGCTCGCGTGGTGCCGGCGGCGATCCCGGGAAGGTAGCGAGCGCACGCGTCCGGATCTCCGGCGGCCAGCAGGGCCTGGGCGGCCAGCACGGCCGACGAGAAGAACGGGGCGCACAGCAGGGACCGGCCCATTTCCTCCAGGACCACACCCAGCTCCACCAACCCGAAGCCGTCGCCGCCGTACTCCTCGGGAACGGCCAGCGCGGCCAGCCGCAGCTCGCCGGTCAGCTGCGCCCAGACTTCCGGATCGAAGCGCGGTTCGCGTTCCATCTGGGCGCGGACGGCGTCCTCACCCGACTTCGCCTCGAGGAAGTCCCGCACCGCCGCGCGCAGCTCGTCGAGGTCTTCCTGTGAACTCACGGGTGTCACCACGGTCTGGGTCACGCCGTGCCTCCTTGGTCCGCTCCGGAGTGCCGCAGCGCCCGGAACGGCGACCGCGTGTCGATGCCCGGTTCCTTCGGCAGGCCGAGCACCCGTTCCGCCAGGATGTTCTTCATGATCTCCTCGGTCCCGCCGAGGATGCGCAGCGCCGGGGTGGCCAGCAGCAGTTCGGTCCAGGCGAACGTGCCCCACTCGCCGGTGTCGGCGACGACCCGCTGGCCCAGGACGTCCGCCACGAAGTGCGCGGCCTTGGAGAGGTTCTGCGCGTACATCAGCTTGGACACCGACCGCTCCGGGCCGGGCGCGGCACCGGTCCGCAGCCGGCGTGCCGCCCTCGCGTTGAGCTGCGCGGTGGCCGTCAGGTCGACGAGCAGCTCGGCCAGCCGGGCCCGCAACGCGCCGTCGTCGGCGACGCCGGTGGCCCGCATCAGGGCGGCCAGCCGGTCCGGTGTCAGAGCCGTGCCGACCGGGCCGGCGCTCTCGTTGCCGACCGTCGCCCGTTCGTTCATCAGGGTGGTCAGCGCGACCGTCCAGCCGCCGTCGACCTCGCCGAGCCGGTGGTCGTCGGGGATCCGGACGTCGGTGAGGAAGACCTCGTTGAAATCGGCGCCCCCGGTCATCTGCCGCAGCGGCCGGATTTCGACGCCGGGAGCGTCCATCGGCACCAGGAACGCGGTGATACCCCGGTGTTTGGGTGCGTCGGGATCGGTCCGGGTGAGCGCGAGGCCGATCTGGCTGAGGTGGGCGACCGACGTCCACACCTTCTGCCCGTTGAGCACCCACTCGCCGCCGTCGCGCACCGCGCTGGTGCGCACGCCGGCGAGGTCGGACCCGGCGCCGGGCTCGCTGAACAGCTGGCAGGCGATCGCGTCGCCGCGGTACATCGCCGGCAGCCAGCGGTCCTTGAGGTGCTCCCGCGCGTGGGCCAGGATGGTCGGCCCGACCATCCCGAGGCCCACCACGCTCAGCGTGCCGGTGTCCGGCACGTCGTACTCCGCCTCCAGCCCGTCGTAGAGCATGGCGTGCACCGCGCTCAGGCCGCGGCCGCCGTACTCCGGCGGCCCGGTGATCCAGCCGAAGCCGTTCTCGTAGCGGGTCCGCTGCCAGGCCCGGGCGCGGTCCACGGCGGCCCGTTCGACCTCGGGCGGGTCGGCGCTGAAGTAGGCGACCCGATCGTCGCCGTGACCCCACCGGAAGGCGGCGGGCTCGGGCTTGCGCCCGGCGTTCGCGTCGAGGAACCGGCGGGCCTGGTCGAGGAACTCGCGCGCGCCGTCGGGTTCGAGGTCGTCAGCCATCGGTCCACCGTATCACTAATAGATAGATAATTACACTACTTTAACCTTCGTCCGAGACCCAGCGCACGAGCCGCTGCAGCGGGTAGAAGCCGTCGTGGGGCAGCCCGGCCTCGACGACCGGCACGTTCCCGAGCGTCACGACGCGCTGCGCGCCCGCGGCGGCGAGCGCGTCCCGCAGCGATGCCTTGCGGGACGCGGGATAGACCCCGACGCTCTGCGTCGCGACGTTGATCCGGCCCAGCGCGTCTTCGAGGCGGTCCACCGGAACGACGTTCGCCACCTTGTTCTCCGGGTGGAAGTCGACCGGCTCTTCGGTGCGCACGACCAGCCCGGACCCTTCGTAGCCACCGAACACCCGGGCGTAGGGCGCCAGATCGCGTAGCGCTTCGACCTCCTCGCGGATGTCGGCGGGCACCGGGTTGCCGACCGCGGAGCCGAGCCGGCGGGCGACCCCCAGCCGCGGCAGCAGGGCCGCGGCGAAGCGGTCGGCCTCCGCCGCACTCCCTTCGACGTACTGGAACCGGCTGGCCGCGCACGCTTGCTGGTCCATCAGCATGATGTCCGTCGCCGCGGCTTCGGCGGCCGCTCGCAGCGACTCCGCCGAGGCGAAGGCCTCCCGGCCGATCAGCGACACCGACGTCTTGGGATCGAACGAGACGAGTTCGAAACCGGGACCCACGTACGCACGGGCACTGCGCAACGACGCCTCGCCGCCCCACGCCGCGAGCTTGTCGAAGAACTGCGGCCGGAACAACACCGACTCGACCTCGGCGTCCCCGCCGCGCCAGTAGGCGGCGGAACACGACCGGGAGGTCGGGTGGCCGGGCGCCACCGCGTGCAGGCCGGCGAGCAGCAGACTGGTCGAGTAGAGGTCGTTGGACGGCAGCTTGAACAGGTTGACGCCCTTGGTCAGTGCCGCCCGCAGCAGCGACACCGCGCCGACGCCGGGCGCGTTGCCCGCCAGCACGTGCACCACCCGCGCCGGGAACGCGCGGACCCGGACCTCCCGGCCGGACGGCGTGCCGGAGATCGTGCGCCAGCCGTCGAGGACGTCGGCGCCGCCGAGCTCCTGCTCGATCATGAACTCCATGGTGCGCCGGGTGAACGTCCGGCCCAGCGACGCGTACGCCTCGGTCAGCACCCCGGCCGGCAACGGGTTCGTGCGCCGGGCCGCCGCGAGTGCGTCCGCGACCAGCCCGTCCGGGTCCCGCTCCAGCCACGAACCGAGTTCCACCAGCACGTCCATGATCTCGGCCACCGGGGTGTCGAACGCCGGTCCGGGTTCGCTGCGCGGCCAGACCAGCGCGTCGAGATCCAGTGCCGGCGTCACGAAGCGGCTCGCCCCCGCGCCGAATGAGCGTTCGTCACCACTGACCGGCACCCCGCGGGCCACGTGTCGGACGCGGTGGGGCGTTTCGGAAACGAGTGCGGTCATGACGCCAGAGCTCCCCTGATGTAGCCGTCGATCGTGCCGGCACAGCCGATCGTGTCGTCGTCGGTGCGGTAGCGGGTGATCGTGTCCAGGATCGTCGGGCCGGGACGGCCGCAGAGGCAGTGCGCGCCGGTGTCGAACTCCACCCGGTCGCTGGTGATCGTGCCGCTCCAGCGGCCGGTGATGGCGAAGTCGACGAACGCGAACCGGCCCACGACCACCTCGCCCGTCACGTCCTCGGTGTTCAGCAAGGTCTCGCCGGCCTGGTCGAGCACCAGCGGCAGCAAGCCGGGCGGGAGGTGGTAACGCAGCTTCTCGCACCGGTTCATCAGCTGGAACATCTCGGTCATGCCGTAGGTGCCGGTGCGGACGACGTCGCCGTAGAACCGCGCGACCTGCTCCTGGTAGTCCTCCGGCAGCGCGACGTTCTTGATCCCGCCGCCCGCGCTGACGATCGACTCGGGGTGGAACGCCCCGTCCGGGATGCCCCGCTCGCGCGCCCGGTCGCGGACCAGCAGGTGCTGCGCCCACGTGCCCGAGATGCTCAGCTTTTCGTTCCGCCGGTCGAGCAGCCGGTCGATGAACGCGTCGATACCCGGGTACAGCGCCTGGCTCCGCGCCTGCTGCTGCTTCTCGAAGGCGGCGATCTCGCCCGGGGTGGCCACGCCATCGGCCATCCGGCGGCGCATGGCCGCCAGGCGACTGATGTCGGTCAGGCGCAGCCGCTCGTCGGTGAGGAAGAAGGCGTTGTCCGGGGTGGACCAGAGGCTCGCGCCGAGGGTGGCCGCGTCCATCGCGCTGTTGACGCCGATGTGCGGGCCCAGCCAGAAGTAGCTGCGGGAGCCGTCCGCGCGGGCGAAGGGCCAGCCGAGCTGGCGAGCGAAGGCGTCGGCTTTGCGGGCGCGGTCTTCGGTGCTGTGGCGCAGGAACGAGCACTTGCCGGTCGTGCCGCTGGTGGCGATGACGAAGTGCCCGTTCTCGCGCAGCCGGTCGACCCACTCGTCCTCGTCGGTCACGCCGTCGAAGTCCACTGTGGTGGCATCGTCCGACGACAGGGTGGTCAGCCAGCGCGCCAAATCCTTCCAGCGCTTCTTTTCCACGAACGACGTCGGATAGGATTTGTACGTCGAGTGCGGGAACAGCAGCGGGACGAGGTCGCTCTTGCGGGAGATCCGGTCGATGCCGGCCTCCCGCGCCCGGCGGTCCAGGATCGGGACCTGCTGCCGCCGTTCGGCGACCACGGCGTCGGCCGCTTCGAGGTGCAGCGGCAGCAGCTCTTCCGGGGCGTACCGGTAGAGCTCCGGCGCCTGGCCCATGTCGAGCAGTGCGCGGCTGGCCTGATCCATGCGGAAGCCTCCTTGGGTTCCGGACGCGGCACCCCGCGTCGGGTCATCCGCCAGGCTCCCCCGCCGCGGCGGGGGAAACCATCGGCGGAGCGGACAGGACCGGGGACGCTTCGGCCACAGTGGCCGGTTCGACGGAGAAAGGTGGCGCGGATGCGGCAGCAGGTGTTCATCGTCGCCTTCGAAGGCGTCCGGCTCGGCAGCCTCGGCACGGTGTCGGACGCCATGGCGCTGTCGGATCGCTACCGGGACCGGGTCTACGGCGGGCACGCGTTCTACCCGTCGGGCACCGAGGTGAGCGGGCTTCGGGTCCGGGTGCTGACACCGACCGGCGACGGAGTGCGCGCGGCAGCGGGGATCCGGCTGCCCGCCGATGGCCGCGTCGGCGGCGACGCCATCGCGAAAGCGGTGTTCCTGCCTGCCTTCGACGATCTCGCCGTGGCGGCCGACGACGTCGTGCGCCCGCCGGGCTGGGCCGCGGTCTTGCCTTGGTTGCGGCAGCAGCACGCCGGCGGGGCGCTGCTCGCGGCGGCCGGCGCGTCGGTACTGGCGCTGGCCGAGGCGGGCCTGCTGGACGGGCACGAAACCGTGGCCTGCGGCCGTATCGCGCAGGACATCGAAACGCGCCACCCGGCGGTCTCGTTGCTGCCGGGACTGCCGATGCTGGCGACCGGGACCCTGATCACCGCCGCGACACTGGACGGCGAGCAGGAACTGGCCCGGGAGCTGGTGCGCCGGATCGGCTCGCCGAACCAGCTGGCCTGGCTGGACGAAGAGCTGGGGCGCCGGACGCCGCTGGACCCCGTGCCGGACACCACGGTGCGGCGGTTCCTCCAGCTGGCCCGCGAAAGCTACGCCGAGCCGGACTCCATCGCGGCCATCGCCGCGCGGCTCGGCACGACCGAGCGCACCCTGCGCCGCCGTTGCCACGCGGTGCTCGGGGAGAACCCGAGCGAAGTCCTGCGTCGCCTGCGCCTGGACGCCGCCCGGATCATGCTGTGCCGCTCCTCGATCCCGGTGGAGCGGGTGGGCGCCCTGGTGGGGTACGCCGACGCGGCCGCGTTCCGGGGCCAGTTCCGCCGGCGGTTCGGCCAGTCGCCGTCCTCGGTGCGCCGGGGAGCTCAGTGAGCGTCCCGGTAGCGCAGCTTGCCGGGTGCGCCGCCGTTGGCGGCCATGTCCGCACCAACGTCCACTATGGACGGCACTTTCGAGTGATGCCATTCGAACGCGCGTTCGGTTAGCGTGGAGATATGACCGAGACCGAGCAGACCGCAGTGTGGCAACTTTCCGATGAGGGGCCAGCCGCGGCGATCTGCGTATCCCGGCGATCCTCAGTAGGTGCGCAGGCCCATGCTGCGGGCGATGCCGTTGCGCTGGATCTGGCTGGTGCCCCCGGAGATCGTCGCCACGATGGACTCGCGGTAGCGGAAGCTCATCACGCTTTCGGTCGAGAACCCGTGCCCGGCGCAGACCTGCATGCCCAGGCGGGCCGCGGCGACGTACGTCTCCGAGCCCTTGAGCTTGGCCATCGAGCCCTCGCGCGAGCACGGCTTTCCCTGCGCCAGCAGCCACGCCGCCCGGTAGGCCAGCAGCCGAGCCGAGTCGATTTCCGTCTGCAGGTCGGCGATCGCGTGCGCGATGGCCTGGAAGGTGCCGACCGGGCGGCCGAAAGCCTGGCGGGTGCGGGCGAACTCCAGCATCTCGTCCAAAGTGGCCTGGGCCGCGCCGAGGTAGCCGCCGGTGATGATGACCTTCTCCAGCTCGATGTTGGACAGCATCACCTTCCAGCCCTCGTCGACCGGGCCGACCAAGTTCTCCTTCGGCACGGCGACATCGCCGAAGAAGACCTCGTTGGTGCCCAGGATGTGCCGGGCCAGGGTCGGCGTCCGGCGTACCTCGACCCCCGGGCTCGACGGGTCGATCAGCAACAGGCTGATCCCGCTGTGCTTCGGCTCCCGCGGTCCGGTGCGCACGTACGTCGCGATCGTGGTGCCCGGCAGGCCGGCGCCGGTGCACCACGCCTTCTGGCCGCGGACGACGAAGTGATCACCGGCGTCTTCGGCCGTCGTGCGCAGCGCCGCCGCGTCCGAACCGCTGTCGGGCTCGCTCAGGCCGACGGCGAGGCGGTGACGGCCGGTCATCACCTCGTCCCGGATGAAGTCCCGCTGCGCCTCGGTGCCCCAGCGGAACACGGTGATGCCGGGAATGAGCACGCCGATGTAGCACATGGCGACGTCGAAGCTGGCGCGGCCGAGTTCCTCGGCGAGGACGATCAGTTCCACCGGACCGCCGCCGTCACCGCCCTCGTCGACCGCGAAGGGCAGCGAAAACCAGCCCAGCTCGGCCATCCCGGAGAACAGCTCGGGCGGCACGATCGATCCCTCGTCCCACTCCTTGGCCTTCTCCGCGGGGCAGACCTTCGCGACGAACTGGCGCGCGGTCTCGCGCAGGAGCTGCTGCTCGTCGGTCAACGCGAAGTCCACGGCAGGCCCCTATCGTCGGCAATCATCTATCTGATTGTACTATATAAGTCAGCGGAGCAGGTCCAGCACCGTGGCCATCGGCTTGGTGCCGAGCAGGTACTCGTGCGCCTTCTCCAGGTGCGTCCGCCAGACCCGGACGGCCCCTTCGCGGTCGCCCGCGGCCACCAGTTCGACCAGCCGCACGTGGGCGCGCAGGCCGCTGAGGTTGGCCCGGACGTTCGCTTCGGTCCCCGCGTCGAGGTCGACGTGCGACCAGTTCGCCCGGTCGATGATGTCGCGCACCATGCCGTTGAGCACGATCAGCGTCTGGTTCCCGGACAGCTCCACGACCAAGGCGTGGAACCGCAGGTGCGCGCGGATGAACGCCGACGGATCACCGATCAGCGCCTCGGCCTCGGCGAGCGCGGCGCGCAGCCGGTCGAGATCGCCCACGGTGCGCCGGCCGGCGAGCAGCCCGGCGCACGGCGCTTCGATCACGGTGCGAGCGGCGTAGACGTCCTGCAACGTTGCCGACCGGTGCTCGAGGATGAGTCCCGCGTAACGCGCGACGACCGAACCGTCCGGGATGTGCACGCGCGCGCCGCCCCGGGCACCGCGGCGGATGCTGATCAGCTTTTCCGACTCCAGCACCCGGAACGCTTCCCGCAGCGTCGGCCGGGACACCGAAAACTCCGCCATCAGCTGCGGTTCGGCGGGCAGCGCGTCGCCCTCGGCGAGCTCACCGCGCACGATCCGGCGCCGCAGCTCGAGCGCGACGAGCTCGGCCATCTTCGGCAGCCGGATGCTTCCGGTCACGTCGACCCCCTCAGTCCCCGAAATACTGGCGGCTGACCGTCTCAGCCACGCAGGCCGGCCGCTCGGCGCCCTCGATCTCCACTGTGGTGCGGAAGACCAGCTGGGCCGTGGCCCCGTCGAGCGGCTGCGCGTCGACGAGCTCGGTACTGCCGCGCAACCGCGAGCCGACCCGCACCGGCGTGACGAACCGGACCTTGTTCAGGCCGTAGTTGACCGCCATCCGGGCGCCCTCGACGCGGTAGACGGCGACCATGAACATCGGCAGCAGCGACAGGGTCAGGTAGCCGTGCGCGATGGTCGCGCCGAACGGCCCGGCCGCGGCCCGCTCGGGGTCGACGTGGATCCACTGGTGGTCGCCGGTCGCGCCGGCGAAGGCGTCGATCCGGGCCTGGTCGACGGTGACCCAGTCGCTGGTGCCGAGCAAGCTTCCCTTGGCGGCGAAGATCTCTTCGAGACCGTGCAAGACGCGCATGCTGCTCCTGTTCACCGGGGCACGAAGTACGGCAGGGTGAGTTCGTCCGTCAGCGGCCGGAAGTCGACGCGCACCGGCAGGCCGATGACGACCTCGTCCACCGGGCAGCCGACCACGTGGGACAGCATCGTCACGCCGTCGTCGAGATCGACGATCGCCAGCGCGAAGGGCACTTCGAAACCGGGGCCGGGCGCGCGGTGCACCACCGTGACGGAGTAGACGGTCCCGGTGCCCGCGCTCGGCGCCCAGTCCCAGTTCCGGCTCAGGCAGCGCGGGCACACGGGTTCGGGCACGAAGAACCTCAGCCCGCAGTCCGCGCACTCCGGGAGCACCAGCCGGCCCTCGGCCGCCGCCGCCCAGAACGGGCGGCTCAGCGCGGTGGGCTCGGGCACCGGACGGCTCATCACAGCCTCCCCAGAACGGACATTTCGTAGTGCTGCGCCCCGGAGCCGGCGTTGCCCACCACGGCGACCTCGGCGCCGGCGACCTGGTGCACGGCGCTGCCGCGCAGCTGCCGCACCGCCTCGACCACCTTCAGCGTCATCTGCTGGGTGCCGTTCCAGGCGTAGGAGAGGCACCCGCCGTCCGGGTTCACCGGGTACTTGCCGTCGACGGTGATCGCCCCGGTCTCGACCAGCGGACCGCCTTCGCCTTCGTCGCAGACGCCCAGCGCCTCCAGCTGCCGGATGACCTCGAAGGAGTTCGGGTCGTAGAGGGAGAAGACGTCGACGTCGGCCGGGTCGACCCCGGCCGTGCCGAAAGCGCGCGCCGCGGCGTCGCGGCCGATCATGCCGACCTCGCGGTACAACGCGGGATTCGCGTACGCGGCCTGGTGGTATTCCATCCCGCCGCCGAGCACGGCGACCGGCCGGTGCCGCAGATCCCGGGCGCGTTCGGCGGTCGTCACCACGACCGCGCCGCCGCCTTCGCCGACGATGCAGCAGTCCAGCAGGTGGAACGGCGTGGCGACCATGCGGGACGCGAGGACGTCGTCGGCGGTGTACGGTCCGCGCCCGTACATCATCGCCTCGGGGTTGGTCGAACCGTTGCTGCGGATCGTGGCCGCGACCTCCGCGAGCTGCCGCGGGGTGGTGCCGAACCGGTGCATGTGCCGGGCCGCGACCAGGGCGAACTGCGCGACCACGTAACTGCCCCACACGTCGGTGAACTCCAGCGGCGTCCCCGCGCCGACCGGGCCGCCGCCCCGCGAGACCAGCCGGCACCCGCCGACGACGACCGTGTCGGCGAGGCCGGCCGAAACGGCGGCGGCCGCCTTGAGCAGTCCGCGGGAGCCCGCGTTGTCCAGCATGGCGTCGCTGGTCCAGCGCAGGTCGCCGAGGAGCCGGGCCCAGGAGCTGCCCTCCCCCGGCACGCCGCCCGGTCCCGGCCAGTCGACCTGCGCGCCGTCCACATCGGACGGACTCAGGCCGGCGTCGGCGATCGCCCCGGTGACCGCCTCGACGGCCAGGTCCATCGCGTCGCGGTGCGGCAGCGAAAGCGCCTGCTCGGTGGCGTGGACGCCGGCGATGACCGGCTGACGGCCGTTCATCGCCCGGCGCCCAGTGTTTCCCCGCCGGGGTAGCCGCCGCCGCCGAACCGGGCGTCGAGCGCGGCGTAGTCCTTGGCGAACTGGGCCGTGCGCGGCAGCGCGTCGACGAACTCGACGGTCTTGGGTTTCTTGTACGACGCGATGCGCGCCCGGCAGTGCTCGATGATGTCCTCGGCCGTCACCCCGGAGGCGTCGTCGTGGCGCACGACGACCGCCTTGACGTCCTGCGCCCAGCGTTCGTTGGGCACGCCGATCACGGCGGCCTCCTTGACGCCCGCGTGCGCCTCGATGCAGTTCTCGACCTCGGCCGGGAAGATGTTCTCGGCGGCGGACTTGAGCATGCGGGTGGTGGTGCCGAGGAAGCTGATCGTGCCGTCCGGCTCCCGGCGGCCCAGGTCCGTCGTGTGCCACCAGCCGCCCCGGAAGCGGTGCTCGTTGATTTCGGGGCGGTTCCAGTAGCCGAGGTGGACCAGCTCGCCGCGCACGCAGATCTCGCCCGCCACCCCGGCCGGGCACTCCGTGCCGTCCTCGGCCACGATGCGCACGGCGACGAACGGGCCCGGACGCCCCGCGTTCCCGATTCCGGAGCCGCCGAAGCCGCCGGTGGCCACGAACCCGGTGACCTCGGTCTGCCCGTAGCCGCGGCCCTCGCCGCCGCCGTTGGCGGTGAACCGGCTGGTGTCGACCTGCACGGTGCCCGCCCACAGCTGCGGCGCGACGCTCGCGCGGAAGGCGGACAGGTCGTGCCCGGCCGAGGCGTTCAGCTCGACCAGCTCCACGATCGTCGGCGGCATCAGGTAGCCGTGCGTGCAGCGTTCCCGGGCCAGCAGCGGCAGCAGCTCGGCGGCGGCCACCCGCCGGACGATCACGTTCTTGCCGCCGTGCAGGAACGCCGGGACGCCCCAGAACTGGTAGTTGCCGATGTGGAACATGGGCCCGGCGCTCAGGAACGCCGTGGTGTGGTCGATGTCGCCGAGCCAGCCACCGGTGGCGCCCATGGCCAGGAGATTGCGGTGGGACAGCATGGACCCGCACTGGCTTCCGGACATGGCCGCCGTGTAGATGACGAGCAACGCCGTGTCGGGGTCGATGTCGAGGGCGGGGTCTTCCGGCGAACCCGCGGCGAGGAACGCCTCGTAGCCGTCCGCCTCTTCCTGCGGGGCGTCGTGCCGCAGCCACCGCACGCCGTCCGGCTGCCCGAGCTCGGCCCGGGCCTTGGCGATCGTGTCGCCGATCTCCTCCTGCTGCCACACCACGACCTTGGGGGCGAAGTCGCGCACCGCGAACGCCATCTCCGGCGCGGCCCACCGCCAGTAGCCCGGGCAGACCATCGCACCGAGCTTGGCCGCCGCGCCGAGCAGCTCCCAGATCCGCACGGAGTTCTGCCCCAGCCAGAGCACCCGGTCACCGGCGCCGACGCCCTCGGCGGCCAAGGCGTTCGCCAGCCGGTTCGTGCGCTCGTCGAACTCGGTCCAGGTGAGCCGGACCTCGCCGTCGACGAACGCGACCACGTCCGCAAAGGACCTGCGGTGCTCGCGGACGACCTCACCGAACGTGAGGCGGCGAGCGGGGTTCACCGTGATCACTTCGTGCCCCTAACGTCGAGCAAATAGCTTACCTAGTTATCTTGGGTAGTTGATAGAACTGACGCTGCGCGACGGGTCCGTCACGGCCGGGGTTCCTTCGGCAGGCCCAGCAGCTGCTCGCCGATGATGGTGCGCTGGATCTCGCTCGAGCCGCCGTAGATCGTCTCGGCCAGCGAGAGCAGGAAGGTGCGCTGTCGGACGTCGAGCGCGTAGTCCGCACCGGCGAGTTGCCCGGCGGGGCCGGCGACCTCGGCGGCGAGGTGTCCCATCCGCTGGTGCGACGTCGAGGCGTAGAGCTTCGCGATGCCCGCCTGCGGTCCCGGCGTGCGGCCGGCGAGGACCTCGCCGAGGGTGCGCAGGTTCGTGGTGCGCATGACGCGCACCGACATCCACGCCTGGACGATCCGGTCCCGGGTCGAGGCGGGCACGGCATCGCCCGCCTCCCGCGCGGCGGCGATCAGGTCCGCCACCTCGCGTTCGAAGGACAGCTGCTGGGGCAGCAGGGTGACGCCGCGCTCGATGCCCAGGGTGCCCATCGCGGTGCGCCAGCCCTGGCCGACCTCGCCGACGACGAGGTCGGCCGAGGTACGGGCGCCGGTGAAGAAGACCTCAGCGAACTCGTCCTGCCCGGCCAGGTTCCGGATCACCCGCACGTCCACGCCCGGCTGGTCCCGTGGCACGAGCAGCATGGTGAGCCCGCGGTGCCGCCGCGAGTCCGGGTCGGTCCGCACCAGGACGTACAGCCAGTCCGCGGTGTGGGCCATCGTCGTCCACACCTTCTGGCCGTCGATCACCCATTCGTTCCCGTCGAGCTCCGCGCGGCAGCGCAGGGACGCCAGGTCGGAACCCGCTCCCGGCTCGCTGAAGCCCTGGCCCCACAGCTGCTCGACGCGCAGGATGGGCGGCAGGAACCGCCGTTTCTGCTCCGGCGTTCCCAGGGCCAGCAGCATCGGCCCGAACAGGTCGAGGCCGCTGGTGGTGGCCCGGTAGGGCGCGCCGGACCGGGCGTACTCGTAGTTGAAGACGACCTCTTCCAGCAGGGTCAGGCCGCGGCCGCCGTACTCCACCGGCCAGCTCAGCCCGAGCCAGCCGCCGGCCGCCAGTTCGCGGTCCCACGCCAGCCGCACCTCCCACGCCTCCGAGTCGGCCGGGCCGCCGATCCCGCGGTGCGCGGCGAACTCGCCGACCAGGTGCTCGGCCAGCCAGGTGCGGGCCTCCTCGCGGAAGTCCGCGACCGCGGGCCCGAAGTCCAGTTCCACCGGACGCTCCTCTCGACGGGTGGTCACAGGCCCAGCAGTCCCGCGAGCCGGGCGCGGTGCTCGGCCGGAGTGCCCAGCAGCACCTCGGAACCCTTGGCCCGCTTGAAGTACAGCTGGGCGGGGTGCTCCCAGGTGAACCCGATCCCGCCGTGCACCTGGACGGCGCCGGCGGCGACCCGGGTGAACACCTCCGAGCAGAACGCCTTGGCCACGGAAGCGGCGGTCAGCAGTTCGGTGGTGTCGCCGCCGGCCAGGGCACGCAGGCCGTCCTGGACTGCGGATCGGGCGCACTCGACGTCGGTGAGCATGTCGGCCAGCCGGTGCTTGACCGCCTGGAAGGACCCGATCGCGCGGCCGTACTGCTCGCGGATCTTCGCGTAGTCCACGGCGAGTTCGAGGGCGCGGGAGGCGCCGCCGAGCTGTTCCGCGGCCAGCAGGACGGCCGCGGCGGCCAAGGTGCGCTCGACCGCGGGCCACGCGCCACCCGCCTCGCCGACGAGCCGGGCGGGGACCGCGTCGAAGTCCAGGCGAGCCTGTTTGCGGGTCTGGTCGAGTGCCGGCAACGCGGTCCGGCGCAGGCCCGCGGGCTCGCTCGCGGTGTCGACGGCGAACAGCGCGATCCCGGCGTCCGTTCGCGCCACGACCAGCAGCAGATCGGCCGTGTGGCCGTCCAGGACGTAGGTTTTGGTGCCGGTCAGCCGCCAGCCGTCCGCGCCGCGGCCGGCCCGGGTCGTCACACCGCTTTCGTCCCAGCGGCCGGCCGGTTCGGTGAGGGCGAGAGCCGCGATCGTCTCGCCGGAGGCGATCCCGGGCAGCAGGTCCTTCGCCGCGGACTCGTCGCCGGCGCGCACGAGCACCTCGGCGGCCAGGGCGACCGTGCCGAAGTACGGCGCGCACAGCAGCGCGCGGCCCATTTCCTCGAACACCAGCCCCAGCTCCGCGCAGCCGAAGCCCGACCCGCCGTACTCCTCGGGGATCGCCAGTCCCGGCAGCCCCAGCTCGCCGCTGAGCTGCCGCCACACCTCGGCGTCGTAACCCGCCTCGGTCGCCATCTGCCGGCGCACGTCGGGCTCCGCGCTTCGCTTGCCGAGGAAGGCGCGCAGCACTTCGCGCAGCTGAAGCTGTTCCTCGCTCAGCACACCGGCCAAGGCGGTCTCCGTCATCCGACACCTTCCCGGTCGCCCACAATCAGTTATATAATTATAGTATAACCGGCACGGCGTGAGTCAATGCCCGAGAAGGAGAACCATGAGCGACCGCTACGGCGAATTCCCCTCCCTCACCTTCGAGCGCCCGGCGCCCGGGGTGCTGCGGCTCGTGCTCGACGCGCCGAACCTCAACGCCGTCTCCTCGCGGATGCACACCGAACTCGCCGACGTCTGGGCGGTGATCGACCGGGACACCGACACCCGCGCGGTGCTCGTGCAGGGGGCGGGCAAAGCGTTCTCCGCGGGCGGAACCTTCGACTCCATCGAGGACATGAGCCGCGACTACGCGGTCCGCGCCCGCGTGATGCGCGAAGCGCGGGACATGGTCTACGGCGTCCTCGACCTTTCGAAGCCGGTCGTCGCGGCCATCCACGGACCCGCGGTCGGCGCCGGGCTCGCGGTCGGCATGATGGCCGACATCTCGATCGTGGGCCGCCGGGCGAAGATCGTCGACGGGCACACCCGCCTGGGCGTCGCGGCGGGCGACCACGCGGCGATCTGCTGGCCGCTGCTGTGCGGGATGGCCAAGGCGAAGTACTACCTGCTGACCTGCGAGGTGCTCACCGGCGAAGAGGCCGAGCGGATCGGCCTGGTGTCCCGGTGCGTCGACGACGAGGACGTGCACGCCGAGGCACTGCGCGTGGCCACCTCGCTGGCCGCGGGTTCGGCCAGCGCCATCGGCTGGACCAAGCGCTCGCTCAACCACTGGTACCGCACCGCTTCGCCGATCTTCGAGTCGTCCTTGGGTCTCGAATTCTTCGGCTTCGGCGGCCCCGACGTGCTGGAGGGCCTCGCGTCGCACCGGGAGAAGCGCAGCCCCGAGTTCACCGCGGACATCCCGCTCTGAGGCGGGTTCACGCCCCGCGGAACTCCGCGGGGCGCCGCTCCCGGAAGGCGCGCAGGCCCTCGGCCCGGTCCTCGGCGGTGAACATGACGGCCACGGTTTCCCGCTCGGCCGCGATCCCCGCGTCGAGGTCGCCACCGCTGCGGTCCACCAGGGCCTTGCCCGCGGCCAGGGCCAGCGGGGCGCCGGCCGCGAGCCGGGCGGCGAGGGCTGTCGCCACGGTCAGGACCTCCCCCGGCTCGGCCAGCTCGTTCACCAGGCCGATGGCGTGGGCCCGCTCGGCGTCGATCGGTTCGCCGGTCAGGATCAGCTGCTTGGCGATCCCCGGCGGGACCAGGCGCGGCAGCCGCTGGGTGCCGCCCGCCCCGGGCAGCACGCCGAGCTTCATCTCGGGCAGCCCGAGCTTGGCGCCCCGCTCCGCCACCCGCAGGTCGCACGCGAGGGCGAGTTCCAGCCCACCACCGAGGGCGAACCCGTGCACGGCGGCCACCGACGGCTTCGCGAACTTCTCGAGCCGGCCGAAGACCTCGGTGAGCCGCCCCACGAAGGCGCGGAACTCGTAGGCGGTGCGGAGGGATTCGATCTCGTCCAGGTCGGCGCCCGCCGAGAAGCCACGACCGGCCCCGGCGACGACCAGCGCGCGGACGCCCGGGTCGGCGTGCAGCGTGTCGAGCACGGCGTCGAGCCGGTCCACGGTCGCGGTCCCGATGGCGTTGAGCCGGTCGGGCCGGTTCAGGGTGAGCACGGCGACCCGGCCGGTCACGTCGACGTTCAGCAGGTCGGCCATGTCGTTGCCTTTCACAGCATGGTCAGGCCGCCGCTGACCGAGATCGTCTGCCCGGTCAGGTAGGCGGCCGCGTCGGAGGCGAGGAACCCGACCACGCCGGCGATGTCGGCCGGCTGGCCGACGCGGCGCAGCGGAATCGCCCGCAGGGTGGCTTCGTACATGCGCCGGCTGTAGTCGGCGACCTGGCCGAGCAGTGCCGTGTCGGTCGGGCCCGGGCACACGCTGTTGACGGTGATGCCGTGGCGGGCGACCTCCCGGGCCAGCGCCTTGCCGAACGCGATGATCCCGCCCTTGGTCGCCGAGTAGACGACCTCGCCGGAGGAGCCGACCCGGCCCGCGTCGGAGGCGATGTGGACGATCCGCCCGCGGTCCCGCTCGATCATCCCGTCCAGCACGGCCCTGGTCACCGTGATGGTGCCCCGCAGGTTGACCGCGATGATCCGGTCCCAGCTGTCCTCGGTGCTGTCGACGAACCGGCCGATGACGTCGATGGCGGCGTTGTTCACCAGGACGTCGACCGGGCCGAGCGCGGCTTCCGCCTCGGTGACGGCGGCCCGCACCGCGGCGCTGTCGGCGATGTCCGCGACGACCGCCGCCGTCTTCACGCCGTGGCGCTCGGTGATGTCCGCGGCGACGTCGGCCGCCGCGGCCCGGTCCAGGTCGCACACCGCGATCCGGTGGCCGCGGGCGGCCAGTTCGGCGGCGATGGCCGCGCCGATGCCACGGCCGGCACCGGTGACGAGCGCGACCGGGTCGGTTGCGTCCACGAATCCTCCACTCAGGTCAGGTTTCCGGCGAGGTCGGCGATGGCGGTCGTCATCGCCCGGCCGCGCGGGGACAGGTCGTAGCCGGCCAGCGGATATCCGTTGCACAGCAGGGCGAACGACACCCCGCTGACCGGATCCAGGAAGCCGAGCTGGTAGGCGGCGCCGCTGTTGCCGAACAGGGCGGGGGAACCGGTGGACGGCAGCCCGCCGCCGGCGGTCGACCCGGCCACGGTCACGAACAGCCCCATGCCGACGGGAGTGCCCCCGCCGTAGGCCTCCTCGCCCGCCGGGCGCTCGATGCGGCGGAGCCGGCTGCCCTCGGCGACGGCGTCGGCCGTCCAGAGTCCGGAGTGGACGAGGGCCTGGAAGTACAGCGCCACGTCGGCCGCCGTGCCCACGAGGGAGTGGCTCGGCTCGCCGCCGGCGAGCACCCGGGGGTCGGCCAGGTACCACGGGCCCCACGGATCGGGCTCCTGGTCGTCGCCGGTGCGGTCGGTGGCGATCATCGGCAGGGCCGTGCCGGCCGCGACGCCCAGGTCGAGCGAGGACAGGCCGAGCGGGCCGGCGAGCTCGGTGCGCAGGTATTCGGCGAAGGTCAGCCCGGTGCGGCGCTCCACGATCTCCGCGAGCACCCAGGCCGCCGAAGTGAGGTGGAACTGCAGCCGGTCGCCGGGCGGGTAGTCCAGCCGCCAGCGGGCGAACGCCGCCAGCCGCTGTTCGCGGCTGAGCAGCTTCGGATACCCCAGCGGCGCGAACGGGAACCCGGCCGTGTGGGTGAGCACGTGCTCGACGGTGACGGCGTCCTTCCCGTTCGTCCCGAACTCGGGCACGATCGCGCAGACGTGCTCCCGGACGTCGAGCCGGCCCGTCCCGATCAGGTGCCACACCACACCCGCGACGATCGACCGGCCGACGGACTGGAGGACGTACCGGTCCGCGTTGGTGGCGTCCCCGAAGGTTTCGAAGGCCGCCAGCCGGCCGTGCCGGGCCACGGCGACCTGCATCGACGGCAGCGGCATCTCCTCGACCGCCTGCCGGATCCGGCGCAGCAGCGCGTCGAGCCGGCCGGGATCGACACCGAGCGCGGCCGCCTCGCGTTGCCCGACTTCGGTCATCCGTCCTCCTCGACTCGGCCCACGGCACAAGCTAGCATAAAGAATAATATTAGTTAACTGATTGGAGCAGCTGGTGGGCATCCTCGACGGCAAGGTGGCCATCGTGACCGGCGGCGGACGGGGGCTGGGCCGGGCGCACTGCCTGGCCCTCGCCGAGGCGGGTGCGACGGTCGTGGTCAACGATCTCGGGTCCGGCCTGCACGGCGAGCAGACCGGTGAGTCCCCGGCCGAGGACGTCGCCCAGGAGATCGTCAAACTCGGCGGGACCGCGGTCGCGAACCACGCCTCGGTGACCGATTGGGCCGCCACCGAGGCGATGGTCGCCGACACCGTCGCGGAGTTCGGCCGGCTGGACGTCGTGGTGAACAACGCGGGCATCGTGCGTGACCGCATGCTGTTCTCGATGTCCGAAGCGGAGTTCGACGCGGTGATCGCGGTCCACCTCAAGGGCACCTTCGCGCTGACCCGGCACGCCTGCGCCTACTGGCGCGCGGCGGCCAAGCGCGGCGAACCGGTGGCCGGCCGGGTGATCAACACGACCTCGGGCACCGGCCTGTTCGGCAACGCGGGCCAGGCGAACTACGGTGCGGCCAAAGCGGGCATCGCCGGCCTCACCGTGATCACCGCCATCGAGATGCGCCGCTACGGCGTGACGGCGAACGCGATCTCCCCGATCGCGGCCACCCGGATGACCGAGAACCTGGCCGTGGCCGGCACCGGCGGCGACGCGCACGGCTTCGACCCGCGCGACCCCGCGAACGCCTCCGGCGCGGTCGTCTACCTCGCTTCCGACGCGGCGGGCTGGCTGACCGGCCAGGTGCTGCGCATCGACGGCGCCACCGTCAACCGGCTGCAGGGCTGGACGGTGGTCGGCAGTCACCCGAGCGCCTCCGGCCAGGCGATCACCGCCGAGGAGCTCGCCGAGGCCCTCCCCCAGCTGTACGGCGCCGCGCCGACCGGCCGTCCCGCGGTCCGCTAGGACACCGGGCCTCACGCTCTGTTGCCACGACGACAGCGCGTGCTAGCTTTGTGCACTTCATCGGGCTGCCTTCCGGATGGGTCGACATGAGCACTGTGGCTCTGCGTCACCACTTCGACACCATGGACTGGGGTGTCGGGCGGGCGGTCTCGCTCGCGACGGACCCGGCCGACCTCGCCCCCTCGGCGACCGCCCGGCGCTGGGCGAACGACCTCCGCTCGGTGCTCGGCGCGGCCCCGCGCGGACGGCGGGTCCTCGCCGGCTGGAAGCACCTGCAGCCGGACGGCCCCGGCCCCCTCGACCGCCGCGCCGCGGACGCCTGCCTGCGCGCCCTCGACGGCCTGCTCGCCGCCGGGCACGAGCCCGTGCTCACCCTGCTGCACGGCGACGAGCCGGGCTGGCTGGACGCCCACGGCGGCTGGCTCGCCCGCGACAGCGCGTTCCGGTTCGCCGACTACGCCGCCGAACTCGGCCGGCTGCTGGGTGACCGGGTCAGCCGCTGGGTCACCTCGGCCGACTTCGGCATCCCGTCGCTCGGCGAACGCGTCGCCGGGATGACCGGGCCCGGCCGCGGCGTGGGTGCGGCCGGGCTCGCCGCCGTGCACCACGTGCTGCTGGGCCACGGTCTCGCCGTGCGCGCCCTACGCGCCGCCGGGGTGCGTGCCGAGATCGGCGGTACCGCCCTCCTGGCCGGCGGCTACCCGGCCAGTGACGACCCGGCCGACCGGGCGGCGGTGGACACCGCGGAGTCGTGGGCGAACCGGCTCTTCCTCGATCCGCTGCTGCTGGGCCGGCACCTGGTCACCGAGGACGGCCGGTGCCCGGTCGGCGAGTCCGGGTGCGTGCGGCCCGGCGACCTCGAACTCATCTCGTCCCCGCAGGACGTGCTGTACCTGACCTGGTACGCGCCGGTCCGGGTGACCACCCCGCAGAACCTGCCGCTGCTCCTGCCGGCCGAGAGCTGCTACCGGGCGCTCAACGAAGTCAACGGCCTGCTCGTCAAGCTGGGCTTCGCGCTCGTGCCGTTCGACGGCGTGGAAACCGGCCGGTACGGCTGGCCGGTGCTGCCGGAGGCCCTCGCCGACGCGCTCGCGGGCTTGGCCGGGAGCTACGGCTCCCGGCTCCCCCCGGTGCGCATCGTGGACAACGGGATGGGTGACGCGAGCGGCGGCGCGACCCGTCGCCGCGCCGTCCTCGCCAGCCGGCTGGGTTGGCTGGCGAGGCTGATGGAGCGGGGCGTGCCGGTGCGCGGCTACGAGTATTGGTCCCTTGTGGACAATCTGCCGTGGCTGCGGCGGTACGCCCGGCTGTACTCGATCTCCGACCCCGCGGCCCCGGCCGAGAGCCTCGAAGGCGGCGACTGGACGCGGTCCGGTGCGTTCGCCCGTCCCCAAGAGGCACCGCGCGAAGGGCACACCCTGCACATCGTCTGAGCCGGTCAGTCCCCGCGACCGGCGTCCTGCTCGGCCAGCCAGCGCTGGTGCCGGTCGAAGTGCGCGGGGTCGCGCTGGACCCAGATGCCCGACGCCTTCGCCAGCAGCGCCCGGTTCGGGAGCAGGACCAGCTCGCCCCGGATGTACCAGCGGGAGCCGGCCCGGCGCTCCACCCAGGCACGCACTTCCAGGGGCCGCTCGACCGGCACCGGCTTGACGAAGCTGACGCTCAGCTCCGCGGTGACCGACAGGACCCGGTGCAGCAGCGGGACGTGCCCGAGGCATTCGTCGAGCACCGCGGCCGTCCAGCCGCCGTGGGCGACGTCCGGGCCGCCTTCCTGGTCGCGGGGGCAGTGGACGTCGAAGAGCGCGGTGTCGTCGCCCTCGAGCCGTTCCCGCTCGACACCGAGCCGGCAGGAACCCCGCACCCGGCAGGCGCCGCACAGCGCGACCCCGCCGCCGGTGCGGGGCGGTTCCTGGAAGTCGGAGCCGGCCCAGCGCCGCTCCGGGCCGGTCAGCGTCCGCTCCAGACGGGCGGGCGCTTCTCCGCGAACGCGCGGGCGCCTTCGACGGCGTCGGCGGAGGAGAAGACCGGATCGGTCAGGACCCGCTGGCGTTCCCACTGCTCGGTGGCGGGCCACTCCCCCGCCTCCGCGACGATCTGCTTGGTCGCGTGCACGGCCAGCGGTCCGTTCGCCGCGATCCGCGCGGCCAGGTCACGGGCGACGGCCAGTGCGCCGCCGGGCTCGGTCAGCCGGTTCACCATGCCCCAGTGGGCCGCGACGCCGGCGCCGAACAGGTCACCGGTGAGCGCGTACTCCAAGGCGATCCCCCGCGGGATCCGCTGGGGCAGGCGCAGCAGCCCGCCCCCGCCCGCGACGAGCCCGCGCTTGGTCTCGGGCAGCCCGAACCGGGCGTCCCGCGCGGCCACGATCAGGTCGCACGCCAGGGCGATCTCGCAGCCGCCGGCCAGCGCGTACCCCTCGACGGCGGCGATGATCGGCTTCACCGGCGGGCACGCGGTGAAGCCGAGCAGGCCGCGACCGGGGATGTCCGGCGTGTCCCCGGTGAGGAACGCCTTGAGGTCCATGCCGGAGGAGAAGGTGCCGCCGGCGCCGGTGAGCACGGCGGTGACGAGGGTCGGGTCCTCGTCGAGCCGGTCCAGGGCGTCCGCGACGCCGCGGGCGAGCGCGCCGTTCGCGGCGTTGCGCACCTCCGGGCGGTTCATCGTGATGATCAACGTCGCGCCATCGCGCTCGGTCAGGACTTCGTCAGCCATGTCGTGCCTTCTTCCCCGGCTCAGCCGAGCAGTTCCAGGATGGTGGCGTTGGCCTGGCCGCCGCCCTCGCACATGGTCTGCAACCCGTAGCGGATCCCGTTATCCCGCATGTGGTGCACCAGTGTGGTCAGCAACCGGGCCCCGGAGCCACCCAGCGGGTGCCCGAGGGCGATCGCGCCGCCGTTCGGGTTCAGCGCCTTGACGTCGGCGCCGAGCTCGGCCAGCCAGGCCAGCGGGACCGGCGCGAAGGCTTCGTTCACTTCGAACGCGCCGATCTCGCCGATCGTCAGGCCGCTGCGGACCAGGGCCTTGCGGGTCGCGTCGATCGGCGCGGTCAGCATGATGACCGGGTCGGCCGCGGCGAGGACGGCGGTGTGCACGCGGGCCAGCGGCCGCAACCCCAGCTCCGCCGCCTTCTCGCTGGTGGTCAGCAGCAGCGCCGCCGAGCCGTCGGAAATCTGGGAAGAGTTCCCCGCGGTGATGGTCCCGTTCTCCTTGAACGCCGTCCGCAGCCCGGCCAGCGATTCCGGCGTCCCGCCGCGGCGGATGCCCTCGTCGCGGGAGACGACCGTGCCGTCGGCGAGCGTGACCGGGGCGATCTGCGCGTCGAACCGGCCCCCGTCCTGGGCGGCGGCCGCCTTTTCGTGGCTGCCGAGCGAGAACTCGTCCAACTGCGTGCGGCTGAATCCCCACCGCTGCGCGATCATCTCCGCGCCGACCCCCTGGTTGGGGTACGCGCCGTCGTAGCGGGCCAGGTAGCGCGGGCCGTACGGGTCCTGTCCCATCGCGGAGGAGCCCATGGGCACCCGGGACATCGACTCGACGCCGCCCGCCACGACCACGTCGTAGTGGCCGGCGATCACCCCGGCCGCGGCGAAGTGCAGCGCCTGCTGGGACGAGCCGCACTGCCGGTCGACCGTCACGCCGGGCACGGACTCGGGCCAGCCCGCGGCCAGGACGGACGTGCGCGCGATGTCCGCGGTCTGCTCGCCCGCCTGCCCGACGCAGCCCCACACGACGTCGTCCACCAGGGCGGGGTCCAGGCCGCTGCGCTCGGCGAGCGCGCCCAGCACGTGGGCCGACAGGTCCGCCGGGTGCACCCCGGACAGTCCGCCGTTCCGCTTGCCGACCGGCGTCCGCACCGCTTCCACGATCACCGCGTCACGCATGTCGCATCCTTTCACTGTCCCGTTTGGACTCGGCCGGGGCGCCAGGTCGCGCCGAGCAGCACGGCGGCGCCGAGCAGCCCGCCCCCGGCGGCGATCGCCAGCCCGGCACCCCCGGCCAGGGCGCCGTCCCAGCCGATGGCGTGGTCCAGGGAAATCCGGCCCGGGCCCACGAGCGCGAGCGCCGCGCAGATCACGGCGATCATCAGGACGTACTCGTAGCCGTCCTTGAACACGAAGAAACCGTTGGCCCGGTGGGCGGTGATCCCGGCGACCGCCATCGTCCCGACCACGAACGCCGCCGCGAGCGGCGTGAACAGGCCCAGCACGAGCGCCGCGCCCGCGGCCAGCTCGCCCGCGCCGCTGAGGATCGCGTGCAGCCGCGCCGGGCGCATGCCGAGCGAGGAGAACCACCGGGCGGTGCCGTCGACCCCGCCGCCGCCCCACAGGTGGTTGTAGCCGTGCGCGCCCATCGTCGCTCCGACCACGAGCCGGACGAGCAGCGCGGCGGTGTCAATAGTGTTCACGGTGGTCATCGCGGGCTCATCCGGATCGCGCCGTCGAGGCGGATCACTTCGCCGTTGAGCATCGGGTTGGCCACCACATGGGCGACCAGCGCGGCGAACTCGGCCGGATCACCCAGCCGGGAGGGGTGCGGCACCTGCTTGCCCAGCGCCGCGCGCAGTTCTTCGGGCGCGGCCGCCATCGGCGGGGTGTCGAACAACCCGGGGGCGACGGTGACAACGCGGATCTGCTGACCGGCCAGGTCGCGGGCGATCGGCAGGGTCATGCCGACGACACCGCCCTTCGACGCGGAGTAGGCCGCCTGCCCGATCTGCCCGTCGAAGGCCGCCACGGACGCGGTGTTGACCACGACACCCCGCTCCTCGCCGAGCAGTTCCTGCTTCGCCATCCGCTCGGCGGCGAGCCGGATCACGTTGAACGTGCCGATCAGGTTGATCTCGACGATCCGGGTGAACTCCGGCAGTGGGAAGACGCCGTTGCGGCCGAGCATCCGGACGGCGTTGCCGGTGCCCGCGCAGTTGACCGTCACCCGCAGCGCGCCGAGGGAGTCCGCGACGTCGAGCGCGGCCGCGACCTGCTCGGGGTCGCGTACGTCGGCGGGCGCGAACCGGACGTTCTCGCCGAGCCCGGCGGCGACCTGTGCTCCGTCCGAGCCGGGCAGGTCGACGATCACCACGCGCGCGCCCGCGCCGAACAGGGCCTGCGTGGTCGCCAGGCCGAGCCCGGACGCTCCGCCGGTCACCAGGGCGACCCCGTCACGGATGTCCATTCGCCATCACCTTTCGTCTTTCACTGCGTTAGCGGGACAAGATCGTCACCGCGGACGCGCCGGGCGCGCCGTAGAGGTGGGTGTAGCCGACTCCCGGGTTCCCGCCGACCTGGCGGTCGCCGGCCCGGCCCTGCAGCTGCCGGACGATTTCGTAGATCTGGCGCAGCCCGGAAGCACCGATCGGCTCGCCGTGGGCGATGAGGCCGCCGTCGGTGTTGACCGGCAGCGTGCCGCCGATCTCGGTGGCGCCCTCGGCGAGCCACTTCTCCTGCTCGCCGTCGGCGCAGAACCCGTTCTCCGCCAGGTGGATCAGCTCGGAGCCCGCGTCGGTGTCCTGCAGCTGGGCGACCCGGACGTCCTCCGGGCCGATGCCCGCGACCTCGTAGGCCGCCCGGGACGCGTCCACGGTGGGACTCGGCGCGCTGGTCAGCGGCAACGACGGGCTCTGCAGCTCGAACGCGCCGAAGCGGCGGGACCGCAGTTCCGCGGCACGGACGTACACCGGCGTCGAAGTGAATTCCCGCGCCAGGTCACCCCGGCACAGCACGACGGCCGCGGCGCCTTCGTCCGGACCGCAGTACATGAAGCGGGTCAGCGGGTGGTTGACCACCGGAACGTCGAGGATCTCCTGCTCCGAAAGCGGCTTCCGCCGCCACGCGTGCGGGGTGATCGAGCCGTTGCGCAGGTTCTTGGCGGCGATCTTGGCGAGACTGGCGGTCGACACCCCGTGGTCGTGCAGGTACTTGCCGATCTTCGTGCCGAAGAAGTGGGTGGTGAGGAACAGGCCGGTCTGGCCGTACCAGGCGGGCAGCCCGGCCACCGCGGGATCGGCGGCGAACGCGCCCCGCGGGTGCTTGTCCATGCCGATCGCCATCGCGATGTCGGCCTCGCCGTGCCGGATGGCCGCCGCGGCCATCTGCAGCGAGGTGCCACCGGTGGCGCACCCGTTGAAGACGCCGCGCACCGGGATGCCGGTCAGGCCGAGCCGGCCGACGATCGCGTCCGGGTTGGACACTTCGTAGCTGCCGACGTACGCGCTCTGCACCCGGGACCATTCGGTCCCGGCGTCGGCCAGCGCCGCCTGGGTGGCCTCGGCCCCCATCTCCAGGGCGAGCTTGTCCCCGTGCCGGCCGAACGGGTGCAGGCCGACGCCGATGATCGCCACATCCGGAGTGCTCACGGCGTCTCCTCCGCGTCGTCGGGAACCGGAGCGAACGCGTAGGTCAGCACCTCGGTGCCGTCCTCCCGGGTGGTGTAGGGGACGATCCGCAGCTCCATCGGCTGGCCGATCCGCAGCTTCGCCGGATCGGCCTCGGTGAAGCGCGCCTGAACCAGCAGCTCGCCGGGCAGTTCGACGTAGCCCAGCGCGTACGGCCGGAACGTCTCGTCGGTGTCGTTGCCGTCATACGGCGGCGAGGGCGGCCGGAACTGCTGCGTGGTGAACGCCCAGAGCGTGCCGCGCCGGCCGAGGAGATGGCGCTCCTCGCCCGGACGGGCGGGAAAGGAGAGGACGCCGTCGTCCCCCCGGGAGGCGATCAGCCTCGGTTCACGCGACGGCCACGTGAACAGGCCGTCCGCGACGGCCACCTGCGTCGTCATACACCAAGGCTAGCAGTAGCTGAATCATCTATCCATATCTTTTAGTTAGATAATTAAGCTCAAACTCTTGCGAGGGTCTCTCAACCCGACATAGCATCGCAGCCATGACACTGCGGGAGCGCAACCGGCTGCGGACCGCCGCCGAGGTCGAAACCGCCGCGCTCGAGCTGTTCGAACGACACGGCTACGACCACACGACGGTGGAGCAGATCGCCGCCCGGGCGGGGATCTCCAGCGCGACCTTCTTCCGGTACTTCCGCGCGAAGGAGGACGTGCTGTTCAGCGGGGAGGACGCCGCCGCGCTGAAGCTCGTCGCCCTGGTGGCCGGCCGGAGCGATCGACGGCGCAGCGTGGCCGCGCTCGCCGAGCCGGTCTGCCGGTTCGCCCACCACGCGGTCGCCGACCCGGCCACCGGCGGCCAGCGGCTGACCCACCTGGTCATGACCACGCCGGCGCTGGAGGCGCGCAGCCTCCGGCTGCGGCTGCGCTGGGAACGGGAGATCGCCGGGCAGCTGGCGCGCGAAGCCGGCGCCGCCCGCCCGGACCTCGGCCCCACCCTGGTGGCCGCGGTCGCGGTGTCCTGCCTCGCCAGCGCGCTGCGCGCCGGGCACCACGCCGACGGGTCCATCGCGGACCTGACCCGGCAGGCGTTCGCGCACTGCACAGACCTCACCTGCTGACCAAGACGAGGAGATCCACGATGGCGGACCAGCTGCCCTACAAGATGATCGATTTCGACACCCACTCCTACGAGACCGAAGACTGCTTCACCCGGTTCATGCCGGAGGGCAAGAAGGACAGCGCGATCCAGACGGTCCGGCTGGCCTCGGGCAAGAAGGTCCTGCTCGCCAACCACAAGATCGTCAACGCGCTGGAGAACGACCTCGACAAGGCCTACGTGCCAGGCTCGCTGGCCGAGATGCTCCGGCAGCGGTCGCTGGGCGTGGAGTCCGATTCCGAGCGCTTCTTCGAAGACATCAAGGACGAGTACCTCCGGCACGACGCCCGGCTGGCCAAGATGGACGAGCAGCAGATCGAACGCGCGCTGATGTACCCGGGCGGCTGGGCGCTGATGGCCGAGGCCTACCTCGACGGCGTCGACCCGCTCTACGACAACCTGCACTCGTTCAACCGCTGGATCGACGAGGACTGGGGCTTCAACTACAAGGATCGGATCTACGCGCCCGCGATGCTGTCCCTTCGCGACCTCGACCGGGCCGTGGCCGAGCTGGACACCGTGCTCGACGCCGGCGCCCGGTTCATCCTGCTGCCCGCCGGACCGGCGTACGGCCGTTCCCCCGGCGACCCGTACTTCGACCCGATCTGGTCGCGCGTCAACGAAGCGAAGGCGCGCGTCGCCTTCCACATCTCCGAGTTCCACTACCAGTCCAATGTGGCCTCCCAGTGGGGCTGGGGGCTGGTGCCACCGTTCCAGTTCTCGGCCTGGCAGTGGCAGAACACCTACGGCGAGCGGCCGATCACCGACACGCTCTCGGCGCTGATCTTCGACAACCTCTTCGGCCGGTTCCCGGACATCCAGGTCGTGGTCAGCGAGTTCGGCGCCGAGTGGGTCCCGCACTTCCTGAAGCACATGGACAAGAGCCGCGGCATGGGCCGCAACGGCGTGTGGCTCGGCGGCCAGCTGCCCGAACGCCCGAGCCGGATCTTCCACAAGCACGTCAAGGTGGTGCCCTACCCCGAGGACGACATCGTGGGCCTGGTCGACCGGCTGGGCACCGCCGACTCGCTCGTGATGGGCTCGGACTGGCCGCACGCCGAAGGACTCGCCGAGCCGGCCGACTTCTACGACCGGATGAGCGGCCTCGGCGACGAGAACCGCCGGAAGTTCCTGCGCGACAACGCCCTCTCGGTCCTGGAGGACTGACCACGACGGCCACCTCGCCGGCCGTCCCCCGGCGAGGTGGCCCCCGAGCAGCCCGGCCGCCGCGTCCCCCCATCGATGAAGCGCGGCGGCCGGGTACCCAGGGCGCTCACATCCCCATGGACCGGCCGATCAGGTCCTTCATGATCTCGGTGGTCCCGCCGTAGAGCCGCTGCACCCGGGCGTCGCGCCACAGCCGGGCGATCTCGTACTCGTTGACGTAGCCGTACCCGCCGTGCAGCTGGAGGCAGCGGTCGAGGATCTCCCACTGCGTCTCGGTGGTCCACCACTTCGCCCCGGCGGCCTCCTCGGCGGTCAGCTCACCCGCGTTGACGGCGAGGACGCACTGGTCGAGGTAGGTCCGCATGACGTCGATCTTGGTGCGCATCTCCGCCAGCGCGTGCCGGTTCACCTGGAACTTCCCGATCGGCTGGCCGAACGCTTCCCGATCGCCGGCGTAGGCGAGGGTGATCTCGTAGGCCCGCTGCGCGCTCGCGACGGCGTGCACCGCGATGCCGAGCCGTTCCTTCGGCAGGTTCCGCATCAGGTGGTAGAAGCCCCGGTTCTCCTCGCCGATGAGGTTGTCCACCGGCACCCGCACGTCGGTGAAGATCAGCTCGGCGGTGTCGGCCGAGCGCTGGCCGATCTTGTCCAGCTTGCGGCCCCGGGAGAAGCCGGGCGTGCCGGCCTCCACGGCGATCAGGCTGATGCCGCGGTGCCCCGCCGCCGGATCGGTCTTGCACGCGACCATCACCAGGTCGGCCAGCAGCCCGTTCGAAATGAACGTCTTGGTCCCGTCGATCACGTATTCGCCGCCCTCGCGGCGGGCCGTGGTGCGCAGGCCGCGGACGTCGGAGCCGGCTCCCGGCTCGGACATCGCGATCGCGGTGATGATCTCGCCCGAGCAGAACCCGGGCAGCCACCGCCGCCGCTGCTCCGGCGTCGTCAGCTCGATCAGGTACGGCGCCATGATGTCGTTCTGCAGGCCGAGCCCGATCCCCACCGAGCCGCTGGCCCAGTACTCCTCGGTGAGGACGGCGTTGAACCGGAAGTCTCTGACGCCGGAGCCGCCGAACTCCTCGGGCACCTCCCAGCCGAGCAGGCCCTGTTCGCCCGCCTTCAGCCACGCCTCCCGGCTCACGTGGCCGGCCGCTTCCCACTCCTCGACGAACGGGACGCACTCCTTCTCGAAGTACGTCCGGCAGGTTCGGCGGAACAGCTCGTGCTCTTCGGCGAAAATCGTCCGGCGCATCGGCCGACTCCTCGTCCCGGCCTGGCCGGCCGTCGTGTGCGGGTCACCAAAAGCAAGTAGTTAACTAATTGAACTATAGTGCCCGCTGTCAAGGTCCACGGGCACCGGGTGATCGCCTGCTCTACGCTGAAGCGGGTCGGCTCGACCGGAAAGGGGTGGCGTGGACCAGACGTCGGAACGCGACCGGCTCGTGGACGCCGCCTACCGGGCGCTGGTGGCCACCGGCGGCGCGAGCCTGTCGGTGACCGAGGTGCTGCGGGCCGCCGAGCTCTCGACGCGCGCGTTCTACCGGCACTTCGCCTCGAAGGACGAGCTGCTGCTCGCCCTGTTCCGGCAGGACTCCGACCGGGTGGCGGCGCGCCTGCGCCGGGCCGCGGCCGCGGACCCCCCGACCGCCGCCCTGCGCGCGTTCGTGCAGGCCATGCTGCGCATCACCGCCGATCCCCGCCGCCGCCAGCGCGTGCTGGTGATGTCGTCGGAGGAGATCGCCCGCGCGAAGGGGTTCGCCGCCGAACGCCAGCGCTACCACGCGCTGGTGCAGGACGAGCTCGTCGCCATCCTGGAGCGCGGCCGGGCCGACGGCACGTTCCCCCTGGCCCGGCCGTCCTCGGACGCCGGCTGGATCCGCGCGGCGATCCAGCACGCGTTCGACGAGCAGATCACCGGGTCGGCCCCGGCCACCCCGGACGAGGCGGCCGAACTGCTGACCGGTTTCGCGCTGCGCGCGCTCGGAGCGCGCGATGCGGAGCCGGCCGGCGGCTGACAGACCCAAGTCGCCACACCGCAGGTGTTGACAGCCTGGCGTTGAAGGACTCTACTGAAAACGTCATTTTCACTCGACCGGCACGCGACACCTCTCGGGCGCGTCCGGCGGCGGCCGACGGCCCGCCGGCAGGAAGAAGGATTTCCGATGGAGAAGATCTGGGCGAACTCCGGCGACTCGCACTTCCTCGAGCCCGAAGAGCTCTGGCGGGAGAACCTGCCGGCGCGGCTGGCCGAGCTCGTCCCGCGGGCCGAGCGCGACCCCGACGGCGAGTGGGAGACCGTCCACATCGACGGCATGTCGTTCCGCCGCAAGCTGCCCACCGGCCGCAACAAGGAGTTCCTCGAGGCGACGCACCGGGCGCCGGGCGCCCGCGACCTCACCAAGCGGATGGTCGACCTGGACAACGAGGGCATCTGGGCGGAGCTGGTCTTCCCGTCGCTGGGCATGTGGAGCTCGTCGTTCCGCACCCCGGAAGTCCTGCGCGAGGCGCTCAAGGTCAGCAACGACTGGGCCTGGGACGCCATCGAGGAGTTCTCGCCCCGGCTGGTCGCCACCGCGCAGGTGTCCACCTTGGACATCGACGACGCGGTGAGCGAGCTCGAACGCGTCGCCGAGATGGGCTACCGCGCCGTCTACCTGCCGGTCGCCCCGCACCCGCTGCAGAAGGACTACAACCAGGACGCCTGGGAACCGTTCTGGACGGCCGCGGAGCGGGCGAACCTCGTCCTCGCGTTCCACATCGGCACCGACCCCATCGACCTGTCCAAGGGCGGCGCGTCCGGTGTGGTCTACCGCGGGCCCGGCGGCGCGGTGCTGAACTACACCGAGACGACGTTCGGCGGTCAGCGCGCCGTGATGAAGCTCGTCGCCTCCGGCGCCCTGGACCGCCACCCGGACCTGCGGGTGCTGGTGTCCGAGGGCGGGGCCACCTGGGTGCCGTTCGTCGCGGACCGGATGGAGGAGGGCTACCGCCAGCACGCGATGGCGGTGCGGCCCAAGCTCAAGCGGTCCCCGAAGGAAATCATCTACTCGCAGGTGTACGCCTCCTTCCAGCACGACGAGTCGGCGATCGCCGCGTGCACCGCGATGGGCTACCGGAACGTCCTGTGGGGCAGCGACTACCCCCACATGGAAGGCACCTACGGGCACACGCAGGAGACGCTGCACCACCTGTTCGACGACGTCGCCCCCGAGGTCCGGCACCGCATCACCGTCGGCGCCTTCACCGAGCTGTTCCCCGGCGTGCCGCCGCTGCCGGCCCCGGCCGCGGCTTGAGGCGCAAGGGAGCGCCGCGAGATGAGTGACGACAACGTCCTGTACGACTCCCCGACCGAGTTCCTGCACGAAGTGGCCGAGAAATCGGGTCACTGCGTGGCCCAGTCCGTGATCCCGCTGGAGGACGGCTCCTACGTGTGCGCGTGCTCGTGCGAGCGGTGGGAGGTGGTCGCGCCCAGCCGCCAGGAGGGGTTGCGGCTGGCCCGCGCGCACACCGGCTCGGCCCCGTGACCGGCACGTCCGCGTGGACCGACCGGCCGGCGCCCGGCCCAGCGCACGCCGCGTTGCTCGAGCTGACCGGCGAGATCCTCGACCTCGAGCACCTCGAAGTGGACCTGTTCCGCGGCCGGAGCCCGCGCCACGCCACGCTGCGGGTGTTCGGCGGCCAGGTCGCCGGGCAGGCCCTGGTGGCCGCCGGGCGCACCGTCGTCGGGAACCGGCCGGTGCACAGCCTGCACGGCTACTTCGTGCGGCCGGGCCGGCCCGCGAGCCCGATCGTCTACCGGGTCGGCCGGATCCGGGACGGCCGCTCGTTCACCACCCGCCGGGTGGACGCGCTGCAGAACGGCGAAACGATCTTCACGATGTCGGCGAGCTTCCACGTCGACGAGCCGGGCCTGACCCACCAGGACACCATGCCGGCCGCGCCGCCGCCGGAGTCGCTGCCGACGTCCCGGGAGGCGTTCCTGCGCGCCGGGCGGGACATCCCGGTCAACATGCTGCCGTTCGACCTGCGCCGGGCCGGCGCCTGGCAGGCCGGCCCGGAACCGGAACGCAGCACGCAGGTCTGGCTGCGGGCGGCCGACGTCGTCGGCGACGATCCCCTGCTGCACGCCTGCCTGCTGACCTACGCCAGCGACTTGACGCTGCTCAGCGGCGTCACCTCCGCCCACCGGCTGGAGCCGTTCGGCGAGCACGACAGCCAGGTCGCGATGGCCAGCCTGGATCACGCGGTCTGGTTCCACCGGCCGTTCCGGGTGGACGACTGGCTGCTGTTCGACCAGGACTCCCCGACCGCCGGCGGCGGCCGCGGACTGGCCCGCGGCCGTTTCTTCGACCGCGACGGCCGGCACGTGGCCAGCGCGGTCCAGGAAGGACTCGTCCGCGTCCGTCCGCGATAGCCCGCTTCCGGTGGCCGTGCCTCTACTATATAGTTAGATAAATTGACTCTTTCTCTAGCTGAGGACGGCCTCCGAAGTGCGTGACGGTTCCGGCGCGACGGCGCAGCTCGCCGAGTGGGTGCACGGCATGCAGACGGCGACCCTGGACGCCGCCGTCGCTCATCAGGTCAGCCGGCTGGTGCTGGACTGCCTCGGTGCCGCGATCGCCGGTTCGGCGACCGAGGTGGCCGGGGCGGTCCGCGACCTGGTGGCCGGGATGTATCCCGGTGATCACGCGTCGGTGATCGGCGGCGGCCGCGCGTCGGCCGCCGGTGCGGCGCTGGCCAACGGCACCGCCGCGCACGCCCTCGACATCGACGACGGCTACACCCCCGGCTCGGTGCACCCGAGCGCGCCGGCCGTGCCCGCCGTCCTGGCGGCGGCGCAGCACACCGGCGCCCCCGCCGAGACGGTGCTGCGCGCGGTCGCCGCGGCCGTGGAGGTGACCTGCCGGGTCGCCCGATCCGCGCATCCGGCGACGCGCGAGGCGGGGTTCCACAACACCGCGCTGGCCGGGGTCCTCGGCGCCGCGGCGGGTGTGTCGGTGGTGCTCGGCCTCGACCGCGCGGAAGTCGCGTCGGCGCTGGGCGTCGCGGGTTCGCACTCCGGCGGCCTGTTCGAGTTCCTGGGCAGCGGAGCCGAGGTCAAGCGGCTGCACGCCGGGAAGGCGGCCCGGGACGGCCTGCTGTCCGCCCACTTCGCCCGGCTCGGCGTGACCGGCCCAGCCACCGTCTTGGAAGGCACCAACGGCTATTTCCGCGCGTTCGCCGGCGGCGCGTGGCGCCCGGGCGCCCTGCTCGACGGGCTCGGCGAACACTGGGCGTTGCGGGACACCTACGTCAAGGTCCACGCCTGCTGCCGGCACCTGCACGGCGCGATCGACGCGCTGCTGGACCTGCGCGCCGAGCACGACCTCAGCGGCGTGACGGCGGTGCGCGTCGAGACCTACGCGATCGCGGCGGGCCACGCGCACACGACGTTCGACAGCCACCTCGACGCGCAGATGAGCCTGCCCTACGCCGTGGCGGTGACCCTGCTCGACGGAAAGGCCGGGCTGGCGCAGTTCGATGCGGCCCACCGCGCGTCCCCCGCGGTGGCCGAGCTCGCGGCGCTGGTCGAGGTCGTGGCCGAGGCCGGTTTGGACGCTCGTTACCCGGCCGAGCGCCCGGCCCGGGTCACGGTCCACCGCGCCGGGCGGCCGCCGCTGTGCCGGGAGGTGGGCCAGCCCCGGGGCGAGCCGAGCCGGCCCCTCGACGACGACGAACTCACCGCCAAGTTCCGGCTGCTCGCCGATCCCGTCGTCGGACCGCACCGCGCGGCGCGGATCGCCGCGGCCGTGTGGGCGTTCGACGACGTCACCGCCGTCTTGGGCGAGCTTGCGGACCAGCAGGAAGGGAAGACCCGATGACCACCAGCACCGAGGACCGGACGGCGTTCGCCGAGTCGATCCGGGCGTTCGCCCGCGACCGGCTGGCGGCCGGCGCCCTCGAACGAGCGCACGCCCCCGGCTACCCGTGGGAGGTCGCGGAACTCCTTGCGCAGCAAGGCTTGCTGGGCCTCACCGTGCCGGAAGAGGACGGCGGCCAAGGCGCCACCCTGCTCGACGCGGTGCTCGCCATCCAGGAGATCGGCCTCGTCTGCCCGAAGAGCGCCGACGTCGTGCAGGCGGGCAACTTCGGGGCGCTGCGGACCTTCGCCGAGTACGCCACCGACGACCAGAAGGCGCGGTTCCTGCCCGGCTTCCTGGCCGGCAAGTCGTTGCTCGGGCTGGCGATGAGCGAGCCGGAGGCGGGCTCGGCGGTCACCGACCTGACCACGAGCGCCGAGCGGGACGGCGATTCCTACGTCGTCGACGGCACCAAGATCTGGTCGACGCACAGTGTCGAGGCGAACGTGTTCCTCGTCTACGTCCGCTTCGGCCCCGGGGTCGGCGGCATCGGCTCGGTCCTGGTCGAACGCGGGACCCCCGGCCTGGAGATCGGCAAGCCGTCGGAGTACATGAGCGGCGAGCAGTGGGCCCCGCTGTACTTCGACGGCTGCCGCATCCCCGCGGAGAACGTGCTGCTCGGGCCCGGTGGCTTCAAGAAGCAGATCAGCGGGTTCAACGTCGAGCGCCTCGGCAACGCGGCGCGCTCGCTCACCCTCGGCAGGCTCGCGTTCACCATCGCTCGCGACCACGTCCTCCAGCGCGAGCAGTTCGGCCGCACCCTCGCGGACTTCCAGGGCATCCAGTGGAAGTTCGCCGACATGGCGGTCGCCCTCGACGGCGCGCAGCTGCTCCTGGACCGGGCCGCGGCCAACGCGGCGCAGGGGCTGCCGTCCGCCTACGAGACCTCGGTCGCCAAGCTGGCGGCCAACCAGGCCGGGTTCCAGGCCGCCGACCAGGCCCTGCAGGTGATGGGGGCGATGGGCTACAGCACTGAGACGCTCGTCGAGTACTGCTTCCGGCGCACGCGGGGCTGGATGATCGCCGGCGGCTCCCTGGAGGTCCTGCGCAACCGGATCGCCGAGGACGTGCTGGGCCGCCGGTTCAGCCAGCGGGCCCCGAAGTGACGGCCGATCTCGCCGCCGCCCTGTTCACGCCGCGCAGCGTGGCACTGGTCGGCGCGTCCGCGGACCCGGCCAAGGCGTCCTCGCGGCCGCTGCGCTTCCTGCGGCGCAGCGGGTTCGCCGGCGCCGTCTACCCGGTCAACCGCCGGGCCGGCACGATCGACGGCGAGCCGGCCTTCCCGTCGCTCGACGCCCTGCCCGAGGTGCCCGACCACGCGTTCCTCATGACGCCGACGGCGGCCACCGTCGAGGCCGTCGGCCAGTGCGGGCGCCTGGGCGTGCCGGTGGTGACCGTCCTGTCCGGCGGGTTCGCCGAGGCCGGTCCGGAGGGCGCCGCCCGGCAGCGGGAACTCGCCGCCGTGGCCGCGGAATCCGGGATCCGCGTCCTCGGGCCGAGCAGCCTCGGCCTGGTCAACACCCGCACCGGGCTGACCCTCACCGCCAACGCGGCGTTCGCCGAGCCGGACCTCCCGCGCGGCGGGATCTTCGTCGCCTCGCACTCCGGGAGCCTCATCGGCGCGCTGCTGTCCCGCGGGGCCGCGTGCGGCGCGGCCTTCTCCCACCTGGTGTCCGTCGGCGGCGAGGTGGACCTCGGGATCGGCGAGATCTGCGGTGCGGCGGTGGCCGATCCGGACGTCACCGGCTTCCTGCTGTTCCTGGAAAACCTGCGGCACGCCGACCGCCTGCGCGCCTTCGCCCGCGAAGCGGCCGCGCACGGGAAACCGGTGCTGGCCTACAAACTCGGCCGCTCCCGCACCGCGGCGGAGCTGGCGGTTTCGCACACGGGTTCACTCGCGGGCGAGGACGACGTCGCCGCGGCCTTCCTCGCCGACTGCGGGATCGCCCGCGCGCACACCCTCGACGGCCTGCTGGAAGGGCTCCCGCTGCTCGCCAGGACCCCGGTGCGCACCGGGACGACCCCGCGGGTCGGGGTGGTCACGACCACCGGGGGCGGCGCCGCGATGGTCGTCGACCAGCTCGGCGTGCTCGGCGTCGAAGTGGCCGGACCTTCACCGGCCACTCTCGTCCGGCTGGCCGAGGCAGGTGCACCCGCCGCACCCGGCGCGATCGTCGACCTGACGCTGGCCGGTACCCGCTACGCCGTGATGGCCGCGGCGCTGGACGTCCTGCACGCCAGTGGCGAGTTCGACCTCGTCGTCGCGGTGGTCGGGTCGTCGGCCCGGTTCGAACCCGAGGTCGCGGTCCGCCCGATCGTCGACCGCGCCGACCGCGGTGGGCTGGCGGCGTTCCTGGTGCCGCACGCGCCCGAGGCGCTGGCCATGCTCGCCGACGCCGGCGTGCCCGCGTTCCGCACCCCGGAATCGTGCGCCGACGCGATCGCCGCGGCACTCGGCCGTCGTCCCCCGCGCGCGGTGCCGCCTCCTCCCCCCGCCGGGCCCGGACCGACGCGTCCGCTCGACGAGGCCGCGTCCTACGCGGTGCTGGCCGAGCTGGGGGTCGTCGCCGCGCCGCACCGGGTGGTGCCCGTCGACGACGTCGAAACGACCGGGCTGGAGTTCCCGGTCGCGGTCAAGGCGCTCTCCTCCGCACTCGGGCACAAGAGCGACGTCGGCGGCGTAGTGCTGGGGGTGGAGACACCGGCCGGCGTCGGTGAGGCAGCCCGCGAGATCCAGGCCGCGGTGGCCGGACGCGGCGGCGTCGAGATCTCCGACGTGCTGGTGCAGTCGATGGCGGACGGCCTCGGCGAGGTGCTCGTCGGGTACCGCGTCGACGCGGGAGTGGGACCGCTCGTGCTGGTCGCCGCCGGCGGCGTGCTCACCGAGGTCTACGCCGACCGCAGCCTCCGGCCGGCGCCGGTCGACCTCGACACCGTGCGCCGGATGCTCGCCGAGGTGAAGGGCCTCGCAGCGCTGCGGGGCCACCGTGGAGCGCAGCCCGGCGATCTCGACGCACTGGCCCGGCTGGTCGTGGCCGTGTCGGAGCTGGCCGGGCGCGCCGACGTCGCCGAGGCCGAAATCAATCCCGTGCTCGTGCGCCCGGCGGGCGAAGGCGTGGTCGCCCTCGACGCCGTCGTGCGGCTGTTCGAACGTCCCGCAGGAGAACCATGAGCTCGCACCCCGAACCCCGGATGCTCGTCGACGGCCGCTGGACCCGCGGTTCCGGGCGGGAGACCCGCCCGGTCGAGAATCCGGTTACCGGCGAAATCCTCACCGAATTGCCCGTCGCCACCATCGAGGATCTCGACGAGGCACTGGACGCCGCGCGCCGGGCGTTCCCCGGCTGGCGCCGGACCTCGCCGGTCGAGCGGAGCCGCGTGCTGCGCGAGGGCGCCCGGCTGATCCGCGAGCGGGCCGGTGACGTCGCCATGGTCATCACGCTGGAGCTGGGCAAGCCGCTGGCCGAGTCCCGCGCCGAGGTGCTGCTGGCCGCCGAGCACCTCGAGTGGGCGGCCGAGGAGGCCCGGCGCGGCTACGGCCGGGTCATCCCGGCCCGGGACCCGGACACCCTGCAGCACACCGTGCTCGAGCCCGTCGGTGTGGTGGCCGCGTTCGCGCCGTGGAACGCACCCGCGGTGACCCCGTCGCGCAAGATCGGTGGCGCGCTGGCCGCCGGCTGCTCGATGATCCTCAAACCGGCCGAAGAGACCCCGACGGCGGCGCTGATGATGGCGGCGGCCCTGCAGGAAGCCGGGCTGCCCGACGGCGTGCTGAACGTGGTCTTCGGCGATCCGCCGATGATCGGGCGGCACCTGGTGACCTCGCCGATCGTGCAAGCGGTGACCTTCACCGGATCCACCGCGGTCGGCGCCGAGCTGCACGCGCTGGGCGCGCCGTCGATGACCCGGATGACCATGGAGCTCGGCGGCCACGCCCCGGTGCTGGTGCTCGCCGACGCCGACGTGGCGACGGTCGCCCGCTCGGCCGTCCCGGCCTGCTACCGCAACTCCGGCCAGGTGTGCACTTCCCCGACGCAGTTCCTCGTCCACACGGACGTCTACGACCGGTTCCTGACCGCGTTCGTCGACGCGGTCCGCGCCCGCAAGGTCGGCGACGGGCTGGCCGACGGTGTCCAAATGGGACCCGTCGCGACCGGACGGCGGCTCCAAGCCTTGACCGAAATGACCGCCGACGCCCGGGCCCGTGGTGCCGTTGTGGAGACCGGCGGAGAGCGGATCGGCGACATCGGGTGGTTCTTCGCCCCGACCGTGCTGACGTCGGTCCCGCCGGACTCGCTCGCGGGCTCGGTCGAGCCGTTCGGCCCGCTCAAGACCGTGACCCCGTTCGACGACCTCGACGCAGCACTGGCCGAGGCCAACCGGCTGCCCTTCGGGCTGGCGTCCTACGCGTGGACCCACGACTCCCGCGCGGCGGCCCGCATCGCCGGCGAGCTGGAAGCCGGGTCGGTGGCGCTCAACAGCTGGCGGCCGTCCCTGCCGGAAACCCCGTTCGGCGGGTTCCACCTCAGCGGCGTCGGCACCGAGGGCGGTGCCGAGGGCCTGCGCGGCTTCCAGCGGATCAAGTACGTGAGCCGCAGCTGAGCGCTACTGCCCGGCCCACTCCTGGTAGACCTTGAGCACGGCGACGACGTCCTCGTTGCCGAGCCCCTTGGCCCGCGCCATCTCGAAGATCTGGTGCACGGTGGCGGCCACCGGCGTCACGTAACCGCTCTCGTGGGCCAGTTCCAGCCCGAGCCGGATGTCCTTCTCCCCCAGCGATACCGCGAACCGGGCGTGGTAGTCGTCGGCCAGGGCGTAGGGCCACCGCTTGAGGAAGTGGAACGAGCGCCCGCCGGAGCGGCTGAGCACGTCGAACAGCTCGTGCCGGTCCAGTCCGAGCCGGACGCCGAGGGTGAACGCCTCCGCGGCCACCACGATGCTGCCCATCGCCATCAGGTTGTTGAGCAGCTTGACCGTCTTGCCGTGGCCGACCGCGCCGACGTGCTCGATCGTGCCGAGCGCCGCCAAGACCGGCCGGGCTCGTTCGAGCGCGTCGTCGTCCGCCCCGACGAGCTGGACGAGCTTGCCCGCGAGAGCTTCCCCGGGGCCGCCGCTGACCGGGCAGTCGACCACCGCGACCCCGTGCGGCGCGGCGGCCTCCGCGATCGCTTTCACCGTGTCCGGCAACGTCGTGCTCAGCTCCACCAGGACGCGGCCCGCCCAGCTCTTCAGCACGCCGCTCCCGAGCACCACGTCGGTGACGATCCGGTCGTTGGGCAGGCTGGTGATGATCACGTCAGCCGCGCCGGCGTCCTCCGGCGAGCAGGCGGTCGCGCCCAGCTCGACGAGCCGGGCCACGGCGGCCGGATCGACGTCGTGCACGAGTGTGGGGAACCCTTCGGCGCGCAGCCGCCGGGCGACCGCACCGCCCATCGTGCCCAGGCCGACCACCGCTGTCCGCATCATAGTTTCTCCACTTCGGGTTCGAGGGGACCCGCGGTCAGTTCGACCGCGGTGCCGGCCAGGTGCGGGCCGGCCACGGGGTAGCGCGTCAGGACGGCCGGGTCGTGGCCCGGCACGATGTGCGCCGCCGGGCCGGCCAGCTCGCGCAGCCGGTCGAACGCCGCGTGCGCGCCGCTCACCGACTCCAGCGCCGAGTACGGCCGGTCCGCGGCGAGGTTGGCGTAGTAGTGGGCGGCGTCGGAGGCGAGCACGACCACGCCGTGCCCGGTCACCACCCGCACCACCTGCATGCCCGCGGTGTGCCCGCCGACGTGGTGCAGCGACAGCCCCGGCGCGATCGTGACGTCGCCGTCGACCCACCGGACGCGGCCGTCGAGGTTCAGCGCGGCCACGGCGGTGATGTCCTGGCTCATCACGACCCGGCGGAACGAGGGGCGCCGCGCGTTCGGCCCCATCCAGAAGGCCATTTCCCGCTGCTGCAGCCAGAACCGCGCCCGGGGAAACCGGCCGAGCTCGCCGCAGTGGTCGAAGTGCAGGTGGGTGAGCACCACATCGGACAGTTCTTCGGGTGCGACGCCCAGCGCGCGCACGGCGTCCAGGGGATCTCCGCGCAGGCAGTCCTCCCGGTCGCGCAGCCGGGCCACCTCGCAGCCGAAGCCGGTGTCGACCAGGAACCCCCCGGCCGGGCCGGTGACCAGCCAGAGGTAGTAGGCCATCGCGCGCGGCTCGTCGGACGGCGTGGCGTGGAGGAAGACCTCGTCGGCCGCCACCCCTTCGCGCTCGGCGTAGCGGATGGCGAAGACCCGCCAATCCCGCTCCGGCGCGGTCATCGCGAGACCAGCGCGGGCAGGCCGGCTTCCATCAGCTTCTCGGCCTCGTCGACGATCCGGTCGACCAGCTCCCCCACCGTGGGGATGTCGTCGATCAGGCCCTGCGCGCAGCCGGCCGTCCAGATCCCGGCGTCGAGGTCGCCGGTGCGGAAGACCTCCCGGCCGCGCACCCCGGCGACCAGGTCCCGGATGTCGGCGAACTCCGCACCCTCGTCCAGCATCCGCACCACCTCGACGCTGATCTTGTTGCGCGCCACCCGCGCGGTGTTGCGCAGCGGCCGGAAGATCAGCTCGGTGTTGCGTTCGTCACCGTCCACAATGGCCTGCTTGACGCGGTCGTGCACCGGGGCCTCGGCGGTGCACAGGAAACGGGTGCCCATGTTGATGCCGTCCGCGCCGAGCGCGAGCGCCGCGACCAGCCCGCGGCCGTCGGCGAAGCCGCCCGAGGCGATCACCGGGATGTCCAGGCGCCGGGCCGCCGCCGGGATGAGCACGAGGCCGGGAATGTCGTCCTCACCCGGGTGGCCGCCGCACTCGAACCCGTCGATGCTGACGCCGTCGACGCCAACGGCCTGCGCCTTCACCGCGTGCCGCACGCTGGTGCACTTGTGCAGCACCTTGATCCCCGCCTCGCGGAAGTGCGGCAGGTGCGGGGCCGGGTTGGAGCCGGCGGTCTCCACGATCCGCACGCCGGACTCGATGATGGCGGCGCGGTACTCCGCGTAGGGCGGCGGCTTGATGCTCGGCAGGATCGTGAGGTTGACGCCGAAGGGCTGATCGGTCAGCTCGCGGCAGCGCTCGATCTCGCGGAGGAGTTCCTCGGGCGTGGGCTGGGTGAGCGCGGTGATCAGCCCGAGGGCGCCGGCGTTCGCGACGGCGGCGACGAGCGGAGCGGTGCCCACCCACTGCATCCCACCCTGCACGATCGGGTGGCGGACGCCGAATGCTTCGGTGAAGCGCGTCTCGATCATCGGTCTTCCTCTCCGGCGGCGGTGCCCGGCTTCCAGCTTATCAGTTAGATAGTTATTCTGATTGCTATCATCTACCTCAAGTACTCGAACTCACGGAGGTGCCCAGTGGTCGTCATCGTCGAAGCGGTCCGGTCGGCGGTCGGGAAGCGGCGCGGCACCCTGTCCGGCTACCGCGCCCCCGAATTGCTCGGCGACGTGCTCGCCGCGCTGTTCGACCGGACCGGCCTGGACCCGGCCCTGGTGGGCCAGGTCGTCGGCGGGTGCGTCGGCCAGGTGGGCCAGCAGGGCGGCAACGTCGCCCGCAACGCCTGGCTGGGGGCGGGCCTGCCGCTGGAGGTGCCGGCCAGCACGGTGACCGTCCAGTGCGGATCGTCCCAGCAGGCGACCACCCTGGCCCACGCGCTGGTGGCCGGCGGCCTGGTGGACATCGCCGTCGCGTGCGGCGTCGAATCGATGAGCCAGGTGCCGATGGGGTCCAGCTCGATCACCGAGCTCGGCGACAGCCGCGGCGGCCGGTACGTCGAGCACTGGGAGGCCACCACCCAGTTCGAGGCGGCCGAGCGGATCGCCGAGCGCTGGGACATCGATCGCACCGCGCTGGACGCCTTCGCGACGCAGTCCCAGCAACGGGCGGCCCACGCGATCGCCGGGGGCCGCTTCCGCGACCAGATCGTGTCGATCACCGTGCCGGTCACCGACGAGCACGGCGTCAAGACCGGCACGAAGACCTTCGACACCGACGAGTGCCCGCGTCCGACGAGCCTGGAGGTGCTGGGCACGCTCAAGCCCAACCTGCCCGGCCGCACCCCGGCCCGCCACACGGCGGGAACGTCGTCGCAGATCGCCGACGGTGCCTCCGCGGTGCTCATGATGACCGAGGAGCGCGCCGCGGAGCTGGGTCTGCGGCCGCGCGCCCGGATCGTGGACTCCGTGCTGGCGGGCAGCGATCCCGAGCTGATGCTGACCGGGCCGATCCCGGCCACGCGCCGGCTGCTGGAGCGCACCAGGCTCACCCTGGCCGACATCGACCTGGTCGAGATCAACGAGGCGTTCGCCTCGGTGGTGCTCGCCTGGCAGCGGGAAACCGGGGTGGACCCCGCCCGCGTCAACCCCAACGGCGGCGCGATCGCGCTCGGCCACCCCCTGGGCGGCACCGGCGGGATCCTGCTCACCAAGGCGCTGCACGAGCTCGAGCGCACCGGCGCCCGCCGCGCGCTGATCACGATGTGCTGCGGCGGCGGTCTCGGCACCGGCACGCTGATCGAGCGGCTCGGCTGATGCCCGGACCGCTCGACGGGATCCGCGTCCTGGAGATCGCCGCACTCGGCCCGGCGCCCTACGCGGCCATGATGCTCGCCGACATGGGCGCCGACGTCCTCCGCGTCGACCGGCCGGTGTCCACCCTCGCGGGCGACCCGGCCAAGGCCGTGCTCAACCGGGGCCGCCGATCGGTGGTCGTGGACCTGAAGGCCCCTGGCGGCGCGGACGCGGTGCTGCGGCTGGCCGAGCGCGCCGACGTGCTCGTCGAGGGCTTCCGGCCCGGCGTCATGGAGCGGCTCGGCCTCGGGCCGGAGGTGTGCCTGGACCGCAACCCGCGCCTGGTCTACGGCCGGATGACCGGCTGGGGCCAGCACGGCCCGCTGGCTCCGGCCGCCGGCCACGACCTCAACTACCTCGCGCTTTCCGGCGCTCTACGGCTGTTCTCGCGGCGCGGGCAGCTCCCGGCCACTCCGCCGGGCCTGGTGGCCGACTTCGGTGGGGGCGGGCTGATGCTGGCGTTCGGCGTCGTCTGCGCCCTGCTGGAGCGGTCCCGCTCCGGCCTCGGCCAGGCGATCGACGCGGCGATGATCGACGGCGTCGCCTCGCTCACGGCGATGGTCCACGGCTTCCTCGCCCAGGACCGCTGGGTGGACGAGGTGGGCGTCAACTTCTCCGACGGCGGCTCCCCGCACTACGAGGTCCACGAAACCGCGGACGGCCGGTTCGTGGCGGTCGCGGCGGCCGAGCCGCGGTTCTACGCGGAGTTCCTGGAGCGGCTCGGTCTCGATCCGCGAGAGGTGCCCGACCGCGACGACCCGGCGCAGCGACCGGCCCTGCGCGAGCTGATCGCGGGTGTCCTGCGCACCCGCACCCGCGACGAGTGGGAGAAGGAGTTCGACGGCACCGACGCGTGTGTCACACCGGTACTGAGCCTCACCGAGGCGACGACCCATCCGCACAACCAGGCACGAGAAGTGTTCACGACGGCGTTCGGCGTGGTCCAGCCGGCTCCGGCACCCCGGTTGGCGCGCACGCCGGGCGCGATCGCCGGTCCGCCGCCGCGCCCGGGCCAGGGATCAGAGGAGGCTCTGCTCGATTGGGGGTTGTCGGCGGCCGAGATCGCTCGGCTGCGCGCGGACGGGGTCGTCGGCGCCGAACCGGCCTGATCCTGCCCCGACCGGCACGGAGACGCCTCGTGGCGGGGTATCCGAGGCATGCCGGTCTGTGCTTCGGATACCCCATCGGGTTGGCTTGATGCCGGCCGTGTCACGCGGCTTGCTGTTGTGGTGGGTCGTGGGCGTTGTTGCGCACCGGTTGTCGCTGCGGATCGAGCCACGCGGGTGGGATCCAGTAGACGACCCCGTGTCGCAGTTCGATGCCCCAGCCACCATGGTGGATCAGCCGATGGCACCGCTCGCACACCAACGCGAGATCGTTGATATTGGTCTCGCCACCCTGGGCGGCCCAGAAAACGATGTGATGTGGTGTGGTCCACTTCGGGCCCCGCGGGCACCCCGGCCTCGTGCACCCGCGGTCCCGGATCACCAGCGCCCGCCGCTGCGCCGCGGTCGCAGTCCGCGCGGCCCGACCCAGATCCAGCACCTGGCCTTCCCCGCCCAGCACCGCCGGATAGATCTTCGCGTCGCACAGCAGCCTCCGCAGCTGGGACACGGTCAGCTGCTCGCCATCGTCGAGAGCGATCAGCCCGGCTTCGCGCTGCAGGTCCGCGTACGGGATGGTCACGGTGGCGACCGCGCGTTCCCCGGCCCGGACCGGCAGGTCGGCGGCGCGCGCCGCGAGGTCGAAGATCGCCGCGACCGCATCTCCCTGCCGCTCTGCGGCCGTGCGGGGGTCGGGCTCGCCGTGCTCGTCTGCCGGGTCCGGCTTGGCCAGCGGCACGAACAGTTGCTCGGCCAGCCGTCCGGCCTCGGCATCGAAGGCGCCGGAGAACTTCATCCGGCCATCGCGGGTCCAGGTGTAGCGAAACTCCCGTCGCGGCCGCGCCAGCTCGCCTTCGCGGTCCCGGGGCGCCTTGCCCTCGATGTCCCAGTAGTCGATGATGCGCTGCCCGGCCTTGTGCACGGTGGCCGGGGTCGCTTGGCGCGCCAGCTCCACCAACGTCCGCTCATGCGCGGTCACCTGCTCCGCGCTGACGGTGGGCGGGGCCTGCTGGAGCACCTTCGCGATCGCCGCCGCGTGCTTCGCACCGATCTCTCCCGCAGCGAGCGCCGCTCGTAGCCCCGGCAGCCCGGCGGTGGCGATCGCCACCCGTTCCCGGGCGTCGTCCCAGGAGATCCGCTGCGCCCCGACCAGGAATGCCGCGGTGTCCCGGAACCCGGTCGACGGCCCGAGGCCACGCCGGTCGGCTTCGGCCACCAGATCCAGGTGCGCTGCGTAGGCGGCGCGCATGGCTTTCTCGGACGCGCAGAGCGCCGCGGCCAGCTCCCCATCGGAAAGCTGCCACGCTGCGGTCTGCCCGGTCTCGGCCATATCTCCACGCTACCGAACACTCGTTCGAAAGAACATCACTCGATAGTGCCGTCCACAGTGGACAAAGGAGTCTCCGGCCCCCACGACGAACCGCAGCAGGAGCGGTTACGCCGGGGTCGCGATGGTCTTCGCCTGGAGGTACTCCCGAAACCCGTCCTCGCCGTGCTCGCGGCCGACGCCGCTGATGCCGTAGCCACCGAACGGCGTGTCCGGCGACAGGTAGAACGACGGGCCGACGTTGACGGTCCCCGCCTTCATGCGGTGCGCCAGCCGCAGAGCTCGGTCCGGGTCGCGAGTCTGGATGTAGGACGACAACCCGTAACGAGAATTGTTGGCGACCCGCACCGCTTCGTCGTCGTCTCCGTCGTAGCGCACCACGGTCAGCACCGGGCCGAAGACCTCGGTCTGCGCCAGCTCGGCGTTCTCGTCGACGTCGGCGACCACCGTCGGCTCGTACCAGAAGCCCCTCGGCGAGCCGCCGCGGCGGCCGCCGACGAGGACCCGGGCGCCCGCGTCGCGCGCGCGGTCCACCAGCCCCTCCATCCGGGCGAGCTGGGCGGCGTTGATGATCGGCCCGACGAACGTCGCCGGATCCGTGGGGTCGCCCCAGGGCAGCGCCCCGACCGCGGCGGTCAGCGCGTCGAGCACCTCGTCGTAGCGCGAAGCGTGGACGACCAGCCGGGTCGCGAGCGCGCAGCCCTGCCCGCTGTTCGACATGCACATGCCGACCGTCATCGGCATCGCCACGGCGAGGTCGGCGTCGTCGAGGATGATGTTGGCGGACTTGCCGCCCAGTTCCAGGCAGACCTTGCGGATGCCGACGGCGCCGCGCTCGTAGATCCGCTGCCCGACGGCGGGCGAGCCGGTGAAGTGGAACATGTCCACCCGCTGGTCACCGGTCAGCGCCTCGCCGGCGATCGCCTTGTCCCGCGAGCTGATCACGTTCAGCACGCCGGGCGGCAGGTCGGTCCGCTCGTGCGCGATCCGGGCGATGAAGGCGCCGGTCAACGGCGTGTCCGGCGCCGTCTTGAGCACGATGGTGTTGCCGGTGGCCAGCGCGTGCTGGATCTTCCAGAGGTCGGTCATGAACGGCGCGTTCCACGGCGTGATCGCCCCGACGACCCCGTACGGCTCATAGCGGACGTGACGGTTGCTCCGCGGTCCGACCCCCTGGTGCGGGCCGAAGCCGCGCTCCCACGGGAAGCGCCCGATCAGGTCGTTGAAGAACGACATGTCCTCGATCATCACGTCGATGTGCGCGGCGATGTTCGACACCGGGGTCCCGGCTTCGGCGATCTGGATCGACGCGGCCGCCGCGCGTTCCTCGCGCAGCGCGTCCTGCAACTGGCGCAGGACGCGCTCGCGGAAGGCGTGCTCGGTGGGCCACGACGTCTCGTCGGCGGCCCGCCGGGCGGCGCCGACCGCGGCGGCGACGTCCTCGGGCTGCCCGTCGGCCGCGGTGCCGGCCGGCGACTCGTCGGCCGGGTTCAGGACCTCGAACCGGCCGCCGCCCGCCGCCTCGCGGAACTCGCCGTCGATGTACAGCCGTCCCTCGGGTGTCATGGGTTTCCTCCGGAATCCGGGTCGGCTCAGATGCCGATGCGCTGGGCGAGCTGCTCGCGGTGGTGGTCCGCACCGCCGAGGAACAGAGCGCTGTTCTTCGCTCTCTTGAAGTACAGGTGGGCGGGGTGTTCCCAGGTGTAGCCGATCCCCCCGTGGATCTGGATGTTCTCCCCCGCGGTGAACTGGTAGGCGTCGGAGCAGAACGCCTTGGTCAGGCTCGCCACCGCCGGGAGGTCCGGTGCCTGCGTCGATGCCGCCCACAGCGCGTAGTAGACGGCGGCCCGGGCGGCCTCGACCTCCATCAGCATGGTGGCGCACTTGTGCTTGATCGCCTGGAACGAGCCGATCGGCCGGCCGAACTGCTCCCGCACGCCGGCGTAGGACACCGCCATCTCCAGCGTCCGCTGCGCACCCCCCAGCATCTCGGCGCTCACCGCGATGGCGGTCAGGTCCAGCATCCGGTCCACGGCCGCCCACCCACCGGCGATCAGCCGGGCCGGAGTGTCCGCGCAGGTCAGCCGCCCCTGCTTGCGGGTCTGGTCCAGCACAGGCAACGGCTGCCGCTCGAGCCCCGCGGCGCCGGGCTCCACGGCGAACACGCCGAACGCGCCGGCCTCCGCATCGACCCGCGCGATCACCAGGACGAGATCGGCACTCATCAGGTCCAGCACGAACGACTTGTGCCCGTCGAGGACCCACCCCGCCCCGGCCGGCCGGGCCTGCATGGCGACGCCTTCGCGCGTCCAGTGCCCGCTGTCTTCGGCCAGGGCGACCGTGCCGATCCGCCGCCCCTCGGCCAGCGCGGGCAGGTAGTCGCTCTTCGCCCCCTCGTCGTCCGTGGCCAGCAGCAACGTCGTGGCCATGACCACGGAGGCGAGGAACGGGGTCACCGTCAGGGCCCGGCCCAGTTCCTCCAGCACGATGCCGAGCTCCACGAAGGTGTAGCCGGCGCCGCCGTACTCCTCCGGCACGGCCAGGCCGGCGAGCCCGAGCTCACCGCACATCTTCGTCCACATCGGACGGTCGTGGCCCCGGTCGTCGGCCATCAGGCGCCGCACGAGGGGTTCCGGCGAGAAGTCCGTCAGGAATTCCCGCACGACCGAGCGCAGGTCCTCCTGCTCCTTGTCCAGCGCGAACCGCACCGCTGACCTCCGGGTCGTCTCAGGGCTTGCGGGCGGACCGCGCGCGGAACGCCTCGGGAACGGCGCGGAATTCCGCGGTGTCGTGCGACTGGCTCTCGGCGGCCAGCCCGTAGCCGAGCACCGAGACCGCCGCCTGCCGCACCCACTGGTTGAGCACGGCCTTGGTGTCCTGGACCGCCTGCGGGGGCAGCGCGGCGAGCCGGTGGGCGAACGCGAGCGCCTCCGGCATGAGCGACTCGGCGGGCACGACCCGGTTGGCGAGGCCGAGCTCGACAGCGGTCGCCGCGGGCACCCGGTCCCCGGTCAGCAGGAACTCCTTGGCGCGCAACAGGCTGACGTGCAGCGGCCAGGTCGCCGCCGCGCCGTCGCCGGCGACCAGCGCCACCGTGACGTGCGGATCGGCGAGGAAGGCGTGCTCGGCGATGAAGACCATGTCGCAGGCGGTCACCAGCGTCGCCCCCAGGCCGACGGCCGGGCCGTTGACCGCCGCGACCACCGGCAGGTGCAGGCCGACCAGCTCGTCGAACAGGCGGCGGCCGATGCGCAGGGTCTGCCGCCGCTCCTCCAGGTCGTTCGCGTGCCGTTCGAACGTCTCCAGGTCGCCGCCCGCGCTGAACGCCCGGCCGGCGCCGGTCAGCACGACCGCACGGGCCTCGCGGTCGAGGCTCAGGCCGGCCAGCACCCGGGGCAGCGCGTGGTGCAGCTCGGTGTCGAACGCGTTGAGCGAGTCCGGCCGGTTGAGGGTCAGCACCCGGACCGGCCCGTCGGCGGTGACCAGGACGGCGTCGTCGGCCATCTCACGCCCCCGTCTCGGCGAAGTCGGCGCCGCGGATGAGCCGGACCGGCCGGTACACCGCGACCTCCTCGCCGCGCTGGTTCCGGATGGAACAGCGGCTGGTGACGACCCCGCGCCCCGGCTTGCTGGACGGGCGCGACTCGATCGTCCGGACCACGACGTGCAGCGTGTCGCCGACGTAGGTGGGCTCCGCGATGTCGAAATCCAGGTGGACCAGGGCCAGCCCGGTGCCGTGCAGCGCGTTGGTCTGCAGCACAAGCCCCTCGGCGAACATGTAGACCAGCCCGCCCGGGACCAGCCGGCCCGAGTAGCCGCCCGCCTTCGCGTGCCCCGCGTCGTAGAACAACGGCTCGGTGAACCCGCCGAGCGCGACGAAGTTGACCAGGTCCGTCTCGGTGATGGTGCGGGCCGAGGTCCGGAAGACCCCGCCCACCGGCATCCTGTCCCAGGTCAGCCCGGCGGCCAGCAGGGGTGCTTCGCCCTCGTCGGTCACATCCATCTCCTTAAATAGCTAACCTATTTTACTCTTTATACTCTCCTGGGATCGCGGACGCGAGCCCCTCCTGCGCGAGACTGGACACGAGTTCGCCTTCGCGGGTGAAGACCTGGGCCTGCGCGAGGCCGCGGCCGTCGCAGGCGCGCGGGGAGCGCTGCACCACCAGGTGCCACTCGTCCACCCGGAACGGCCGGTGGAACCAGGCCGTGTGGTTCAAGGAGGTCATCAGCCAGCTCTTGCGCGCGGTGCGCTCGTGCGGCAGCCGGATGGAGGCGACCAGCGTCAGGTCGCTGGCGTAGAGCCACAAACAGGCGTGCAACGCGGGATCGTTCGCCACCGGGGCGGTCGTGCGGCACCACAGCGCCCGGGTGCCGGCGACGTCCCGGCCGCGGACCGGCACCGGCCGCAGGTCGAACGACCGTTCACCGGCCAGCCACCGGGGCCACACCGCCTGCGCCTCGGTCCAGCCCCGCAGGCCGCCGAGCTCTTCCGGCGCCGGGACCGGCGGCATCGGGTCGTGGTGCTCGAACGCCGTGGCGCCGAGGTGGAACGAGAACATCGCCGTGAAGATCACCTTGCCCGCCTGCTCGATGTCGACCCGCCGCAGGGAGAAGGCGCGTCCGTCGCGCAGCCGGTCGACGCGGATCCACAGCGGTTCCGCGGGATCGCCGGGCCGCAGGTAGGTCGCCTGCGTGACGTGCACCGCCCGGTCGGCGGAGACCGTGAGCTGCGCGGCCGCCAACGCCCGCGCGGCGGCCTCGCCGCCGAACATCCGGCCCGGCTCGCCGGACGGCAGTGCCGTGAAGACGTCCGCATCGACCCGCTGCAGGTCCACCAGCAGCATCAGCCGATCGGTGAGTGATCCGTTCACCAGGACTCCGCTCCTTTGCCGCGAATCAGTTAACTGATATAGATAATATTACCCCCTACGTGCGGAGGACGGGATGACGGTGCAAGCGTCCGGGACGCCGGCGTGGATCGATCTTGTGGCACAGGCACTGGAAACCGGCCGCGACCGCGTGCTGCTCACCGCCGCCGACCAGCCCGGCACCCGCTGGACGGGCGCCGAGCTGACCCGGCGGATCGGCGGCGCGACGGCTCTGCTCGACCAGACCGGCTGCCCTCCGGGAACCGTCGTCCCGGCACTGATGACAACCCGGCCCGAGGCGATGGCGATGGTCGTCGCCGGTGCGGCGACCGGGCGCCCGCTCGCCCCGCTGTCGCCCCGGCTCACCGTCGCCGAACTCGCGGACTGCCTGGCGGACCTCGACTGCCCGATCCTGCTGAGCGAGCCCGGCTCGGCCGACATCGGCCGCGCACTGGCGCGGCGGTGCGGCCGGAGGTCCGTGGTGGTCGGCGACCTCCCGCGCGCGGACGCGCCCGCGCTGACCGCCGCCGCCGAGCACACGGCGTTCGTGCTGCACACCTCCGGCACCACCGGCCGTCCCCGGCGGGTCGACGTCCGCCAGGACCGGCTCGGCGCCCGGGCGATCGTCAACGCCCGGCTGACGCGGCTGGACACCGGGAGCGTCTACAGCGCGAGCTCGCCGTTCCACCACATCGGCGGACTGGGCGCCTTCGCCGTCGCGCTGGCCGCCGGCGCCGAGATCGTCGCGTTCCCCCGGTTCACCGTCGACGCCTGGCAGAGCCTGGAACGCCTGGGCGTCACCCACGCCCAAGCCGTCCCGGCGATGATCGAGATGCTGCTGCGCGCGGACGCCTTCGCGCTGCCCAGCCTGCGCCTGCTCCAGTACGGCGCGTCCCCGATCCACCCCGCCACCCTGCGCCGGGCGCTGGCCGCGATGCCCGGCGTCGCGTTCGTGAACCTCTTCGGGCAGACCGAAGGCGCTCCGCTGACCTGCCTGTCGCCGGAGGACCACGAGCGCGCGGCCGCGGGCGACGAGGAACTGCTCGACTCGGTCGGCCGTCCGGTCGAGGAAGTCGAGCTGATCATCCACGAGCCGGACGAATCCGGCGTCGGCGAGGTCCGGGCGCGCGGCGCACACCTGTTCGCGCCCGGCCCCGACGGCTGGCTGCACACCGGCGACCTCGGCCGGCTCGACGAGCGCGGCTACCTGCACCTGGTGGGCCGCAAGGGCGACCTGATCATCCGCGGCGGCGAGAACGTCCACCCCCTGGAAGTCGAGCAGACGCTCGCCCGGCACGACGCCGTCGAGGAAGCCGCAGTGGTCGGCGTGCCCGACGAGCGGGTCGGCGAGGCCGTGATGGCGTTCATCGTGCCCCGCGACCCGTCGGCGCCGCCCGAGCCGGCCGAGCTGCGGGCGTTCGCGCGGACGACGCTGGCCGGCTTCAAGGTGCCCGAACGCTGGGAGTTCGTCGCCGCCCTCCCCCGCAACCCGAACGGCAAGGTCCGGCGGCGGGATCTCCCGCTCCCGCGATCAATACAGTAAACTTATTTAGATTATTACGGTCGAAGGAGGCGTGCATGGACCTGAGCTACCCACCCGAGGTGCAGGGCTTCCGGGAAGAAGTGCGGGCGTTCATCGCCGCGAACGTGCCCGCGGGCTGGCGAGGTCTCGGCGCGCTGGACACCGACGAGGCCAAGGCCTTCGTCGAGCAGTGGCGCCGGGTGCTGGCCGCGCGCGGCTACCTGGCTCCCGCCTGGCCGGTCGAATACGGCGGTGGCGGGCTGGACCGGCTGCGGCAGGTGGTCCTCGTCGAGGAACTGGCCGCGGCCGGGCTGCCGGCGAGCGGCTCGCAGGACGTCTTCGGCATCAAGATGATCGGCAACCTGCTGCTGCGGCACGGCACCGAGGAGCAGAAGCGGTACTTCCTGCCCCGCATCATCAGCGGCGAGGACCGGTGGTGCCAGGGCTTCTCCGAGCCCGGGGCCGGCTCCGACCTGGCCGCCCTGCGCACCCGCGCCGTCCTGACCGGCGGCGAATGGGTCATCGACGGGCAGAAGGTGTGGACTTCCCAGGCGCGCAGCGCGGACTGGATCTTCCTGCTGGCCCGCACCGACCCCGCCGCCGTCCGTCATCGCGGCCTCACGATGCTGCTGGTCCCGCTGGACCAGCCCGGGGTGGACATCCGCCCGATCACCATGATCACCGGGGACACCGGCTTCAACGAAGTCTTCTTCACCGGCGTCCGCACCGCCGAAGCCAACGTCGTCGGCGAAGCCGGAAACGGCTGGACCGTGGCGATGAGCCTGCTGGGGCTGGAGCGCGGCGACGAGGCGGCCACCAACCCGATCATGTTCCGCGCCGAGATCGACCGCCTGATCGAGCTGGCGCGCGAACGCGGTGTCGCCGGCGACCCGGTCGTCCGGCAGCGGCTGGCCCGCTGCTACAGCCGCGCCGAAATCATGCGGCACCTGGGAAACCGGGTCCTGACCCGGTGGCTGCGGGGCGAGCCGACCGGCACCGAGGCGTCGGTGTCCAAGCTGTACTGGAGTGAGCACCACCGGGCGGTGACCGAACTGGCCATGGACATCCTCGGCCCGGAGGCCATGGTGCCGACGGGACGCGGCCCGCTGCGTCACTACCGCACCGACGACCCCGGCGCCCCGAACTCGACCGCGTCCTGGTCCACGGTGTGGCTGCACGCGGTGTCCGGCACGATCTACGCCGGCACCTCGGAAGTGCAGCGCAACATCCTGGCCGAGACGGCACTGGGCATGCCCCGCGAACCCCGGCCCGACAGGAGCACCCGATGACCGAGATCGTCACCCGGACCGTGGCCGACGGGGTCGCGGTGCTGACCCTGAACCGGCCGGACCGGCACAACGCGTGGTCCGTCGAGCTGGAAAACCGGTACTACGCAAGGCTTCGCGACGCCGAAGCCGATCCGGACGTCCGGGTCGTCGTGGTCACCGGCGCGGGCCGCAGCTTCTGCCCGGGGATGGACACCGCCGCGCTCGCCGACCAGGTGGCCACCGGCGTCTCGACCAACCCCCACCTCCGGCAGCCGATGACCACGCCGACGACCATCGCCAAACCGGTGATCGCCGCGATCAACGGCGCCTGCGCCGGGATCGGCCTGATCGCCGCGCTCAACTGCGACCTGCGGTTCGTCTCCGCCACGGCCAAGCTGACCACGGCGTTCGTCCAGCGCGGGATCATGGCCGAGCACGGGCTGGCCTGGACCCTCCCCCGGCTGATCGGCACGTCCCGCGCCCTGGACCTGCTGCTGTCGGGCCGGGTCGTGCTCGGGGACGAAGCCGTCGCGCTCGGGCTGGCGGACCGGGTCTTCCCGGCCGGCGAGCTGCTGCCCAAGACGCTCGAGTACGCGAAGTCCCTGGCTGCGAACAGCTCCCCGGTCGCCATGGGGACGATCAAGCGGCAGGTCTACGCGAGCTGGGAGAGCTCGCTCGAGGAGTCCCGCGTGACGGCGATCCGGTTCTGGATGGGCCACCTGCGGGGCCACCCCGACTTCAAGGAAGGCGTCGAAAGCTTCCTCGAAAAGCGGCCGCCGCTGTTCGCACCGTGGGACCCGGCCACGCCCGCCGAGCCCGATCCCCTGCCGGGGTCCTGACTCCGCGGCCGGTCAGGCCACCGGCCCGCCGAGGTAGGAGCCGAACAGGTCGGAGTTCAGCAGGTCCGCGGCCGGACCGCCGTGCACGATCCGGCCGCGCCGCAGGACGTACGCGGTGCTCGCCAGCGCGAGCGCCCGCCGGGCGAACTGGTCGACGATCAGCAGCGCGGCGCCGTCGTCGGCGCGTTGCCGCAGGAACTCGAAGATCTCGTCGACGATGATCGGCGCGAGCCCCAGCGACGCCTCGTCGACGAGCACCAGGCCGGGACTGCGCACGTGGGCGGCCGCCATCGCCAGCATCTGCTGCTGCCCGCCGCTGAGCGTGCCGGCCTGCTGGCCCAGGCGCCGGCCCAGGATCGGGAACGCGGCCACCGCCCGCTCGAGCGCGTCGTCCTCCTGACCGGCGGCGGCCTGCAGGACGAGGTTCTCCCGGACGGTCAGCCCGCGGAAGACGCCCCGGCCCTCCGGAACGTGGCACAGCCCGCGCGCGAACCGCCGGTGGGCCCGCTCGCGGGTGACCTCACGCCCCGCGATCCGGATCGTCCCGGAGCGCACCGGCAGCAGGCCGGACACCGCGCGCAGCACCGTGGTCTTGCCCGCGCCGTTCGGGCCGAGCAGGGCGACGACCGAACCGGCGGGCACGGTGAAGCTCACCTCCCGCAGGACCGCGGTCGGCCCGTAACCCGCCGAGACGCCCTCGACCTCCAGGGCCGGCGCGTCGAGTGTGCTGTTCACGGTCATCGGGACTCCAGGGTCGGGGCCAGGTCGTCCGAGCCCAGGTAGGCGGCCTGCACGGCCGGGCTCGCCGAGACCTCGGCCGGGGTGCCGTGGAAGAGCAGGCGCCCGAAGTCGAGGACGTAGATGTCGGCACAGATCCGCATCACCAGGGCGATGTCGTGCTCGACGAGCAGGACGCCCACGCCCCGGTCCTCGACGACCCGCCGCAGGATCTCCCCGAAGCGCTCGGTCTCGTCGTGGTCCAGGCCGGACGACGGCTCGTCGAGCAGCAGGACGTCGAACGGGCCGGCCAGGCAGCGGGCCAGCTCGACGAGCCGGCGTTGCCCGGTCGAGAGCGCTCCGGCCTGCTCCCGCGCCAGGTGGGTGATGCCGCACAGCTCCATCGCCGACCACGCCGCGGCCTCGGCCGCCTTCCGCTCCGCCGGGCGCGCCGCGAGCTGGGCGAGCAGCCCGGCCCCCGCTTGCGCGCATTCCCGGCCGAGTACGACATTTTGGGCCACGGTGAGCGTCTCGCAGAGCTCCATGCGCTGGAACGTGCGGCCGATCCCGCTGCGGCCGCGCCGGGCGGGCGGCATCCGCGTGACGTCGCGGTCGTGCAGCAGCACCTGGCCGCCGAACCGCCGGTTCAGGCCGCTGCAGGCGTCGAAGGTGGTGGTCTTGCCCGCGCCGTTGGGCCCGATCAGCCCGGTGATCCGGCCCAGCGGCGCGTCGAAGCTGAGGTTCTCGACCGCGACCAGCCCGCCGAACGAGACCGACAGACCGCGCACGGAGACCCCGGCGCCCCCGGAGACCACGTGGACCGGCGCCTCGGCGACGACCGGATCGCCGCGACGGCGTCCGCCGAGCCGGTCGAGCAGGACGCGCAGCCGCGGCGGCATCGGCGGCCCCCCGCCGCGCACGGCCACGAGCACGGCCGACACGCCGAACACGATCCCCAGCACCTCGGTGACCCCGTCGCCCGGGACGTAGCCGGGGATCACGTTGGTCAACGCGATCAGCGCGAACCACGGTTCGGCCAGCGGCGCCAGGCTCAGCTGCGCGAGCAGCTGCAGGGACGTGAAGGGCTGGAAGAACACGTCCGAACCGACCGCGAACCCCCGGGCGACGCCCAGCAGCGCCCCGGCGACACCGGCCAGGAAGGCCGACACGCAGAAGACGATCACCTTGGACACGGTGGTGCTCAGGCCCATCGAGGTGACCGCCGTCGGCGAGTCGGACATCCCCTGCAGGAGCCGGCCGAGCCGGCCCCGCTGGATCGTCACGAGCAGCACCGCGACCACCACCAGCACGGCCAGCACGACGTAGTAGAAGGCGCCGTCGTCCGGCGCGAAGTCCGGGCGCGGCATCGTGCGGCCCTGCGACAGCGACGTGAACATGTACGGCTCGTGGTAGAGCAGCTGCTGCACGAGGATGCCGAAGCCGAAGGTCGCCAGCGCCAGGAACAGGCCCGACAGCCGGATGGCGGGCAACGCGACGAGCGCGCCCACCGGGACCACGACCAATCCGCCCAGCAGGAGCGAAACCACCCACGGCAGGCCGAGGTCGACGGCGAACTGCGAGAAGGCCACCGCGCCGATCGCGGCGAACGCGGCGTGGCAGAGCGACACCTGGCCCGACGTGCGCACCAGCAGGCCCAGCGAAAGCAGCAGGACCGCGCCGATCAGCGCGGCGATCCAGTACGGCAGCGTGTCCGGGCCGACGACCGCCGGCAGCAGGACGAGGACGGCCAGCACGACCGCGCCCGCGACCAGCCGGACCCGGCCCGGCGCGCGGTAGGCCGGCGGTGGCCGTCTCTCCACAGTGGACGGCCGGACCAGCTTGCGCTTGGGCAGCACCAGCAGCGTCACGAAGAGCACGAGGAACGGCAGCGCGGACGGCAGCCCGCTCAGCCACGGCACGTCGAGGACGTAGTGCTGCGACACGGCCGAGGCGATACCGATCACCAGGCCGCCGGCGAAGGTCAGCGGGATGTTGCCGAACGCGCCGACCGCCGCCGCGCCGAAGGCCTGGACCACCAGGAAGGTCAGGCCCACCGCGTCCAGCCCGATGAGCGGCATGACCAGGACGCCGGACAGCGCGGTGAACGTCGACCCGATGACCCACGCGATCCGCCGCACCCGCCGGGGGTCGGTGGCCTGCATCGCCAGCAGGTCCGGATCGTCGACGACGGCGCGCATGGCCAGGCCGATCCGGGAGAACCGGAACATCGCGTACAGCGCCGCCACCGCGACCACGGCGATGGCCACGATGGTGACCTGGCCCCAGGTGACCACCGTGCCGAACAGGCGGAAGGTCGCCTGCCCGGCCGGCAGCCACTGGTCGACCTGAATGGTGTTGGCCCCGTAGCCCAGGGTCGCCAGCCCCTGCACCGCCAGGATGATGCCCACCGTGCCGACGATCTGCAGGGCGACGCGCTGCGGCGCCAGCCGGGCGGCGATGACCTCCATCAGCAACCCGATCACCGGGCCCGCGATGCCCACCGCCGCGATCAGCGCGAGCACCCAGGGCAGCCCGAGCCCGGTGTGCAGCGCGTAGAACACGTAAGCGGCGACGGTGGCGATGGCGCCGTGCCCGAAGTTGAAGATGCCCGATGACTTGTAGGTCAGCACCAGGCCCGTCCCGGCAAGGCCGTAGATCGCCCCGGCGGCGACCCCGGCGACGACGAAGGGCAGCAACTGCAGCACGGTGGCGCCTTCCTAGCTGGGGCAGGTGGGCTGGGCGGACCCGGCGAACGCGCCGTTCTGGTACTGGTACAGCCAGTAGCAGTTCACCGGCGGCGCGGGCTGGCCGGCCGTGAAGGTGATCGGCTGCGGCAGCAGGCCGTCCAGCGTCTCACCCTTGACCTTGCCGTAGGCGCCCAGGACGGTCTGCCTCGTGACGGGGTCGCTCGCCTTGCCGGCGGCCGAGGTCAGTGCCTTCTTGAACAGCTCGCCGCTGGCCCACATCGCGGTCGACGCGGGCTGGCCGGCGTCGTCGTCGGAAACGCCCTGCTCGCTCATCGCGGCGCGGTAGGCCTTCACCGGTGCGGTGTCGGCCCACCAGGGGAACGCGTTGAGCGCGCCGGCCAGCCGGATGTTCGCGGTGCGGTACAGCGTGGGGGAAATCGCCGAGGCCGAAGACCCGAAGTAGCCCGCGTAGCCCTGCGCCTGGCAGTCCTTGACGACCCGCACGCCGACCGCGGGCGAGATCGACAGCTGGACGAAGTTCACCTTGCGGTTGACCAGGTCCAGGCACTGCGCGGTGTAGTTCGGCGAGGCGGCCGCGACCTGCATCGTGCCCGAATAGGTCTTGCCCGCCGCCTTGGCCGCGGCCTCGAACAGCGGCACCGCCGCGACGCACGCGGGCTCCTCGGCGCACGCGACCACCGAGATCGCGCTGCCGCCCACCGGCTGCGCGGAGGCGATCTGCATGTTGACCACCTGCGGGAAGGTGGTGGTGAGGCCGAACCAGTTCTTCAGCTTGCCCCACACGGTCGGGTTGTAGCCGATGCCGCCGGTGACCGGCAGCCCGGAGTCGGCCAGGATGCTGCCGACGGCCGCGTCGGTGCTGGTGCTGGCCGCCACCACGGCCGCGATCGAGCTGTCGGAGATCAGCGAGCGAGCCGCGGCCGCCGCGGCCGGGGCGTCCTCCTTGGTGTCCTTGACGACCACCTGCACCGGGTGCCCGCCGATGCCGCCGGCCTGGTTGGTGTGGGCGGCCCAGGCCTGGAACACCTTCGTGGCCGACGCCTCCGAGGCGCCGGTCGGGCCACTGACGTTGGCCAGCACGCCGATCTTGATCGGGGTGCCGGTCAGGCCGTGCGTGTCGGTCGCGGCCGAGCCGGTCGTACTGCACGCGGCGGCCGCGAGCGCGACCACCGCCACGCCGGCCGGCCACCGGAATCGGGTGAACGCGGGAAGTCGGGTTCTCATGGGCGGGTTCTCCTCGGGCTTTCGGGTACGTGAAGGCGCACCGGAGCGCGCGGTGCAGCGGCCGGGGATCGCCCGGCCGGACGGGACCGGGCGGCTACGCCGGGATGAGACGGGGTCCGGGCAGTCCGCAGGGACACGGCGCCTGCTCGAGACGCCCGGCCGGGGCCACCAGCAGCTCGTGCACGACGTGCCGGCGGTCGCCCACGGTGGTCAAGGTGACTCCCTCGGGTCCGTGCGACAGCCGCCACTCGCCGGGATCGACGTGGGCCCCGGCTCGCCGGGGGCATTCCAGGGCGAGCGCGGGTCCGAGCATCGCGAACACGGCCGGGTCGAGGCCCGCGGCGCGCAGCGGGCCGAGCGCCTCCGGCCGGGCCCAGATCGGGGCCAGGGCGGCCAGGGCTTCCGCACAGTCCGGTTGGCGCAGCAGGCCCGTCGCCGTCTCGCCGGACATGGCGATGAACGCCTTGAACCGCAGCAGCCGCAGGAAGGTCGCGGACCGCCCGACGTCCCAGCTGTAGGGCTCCGAGTTGCTGTGCACGGTCCGCCGGTCGCGCAGGGCCCGCACCAGCGGGCTGGCCCACGGGCCTTCGAAGTTGGGCGTGCTGATGAGCACGTGATCGGCTTCGCCGATGCCCCACGTGTCGAGGACCCGGTGCGCCCAGCGCACGTCGCGGCCGAACTCCGCCCAGCCGATCTCGAACGGGACCTGCTCGCGGCCGTCGGTGTACAGCCCGATGCCGAACAGCGGGGACACCGGTCCCGGCAGCGCCGCCGCCATGCTCGCCCTGCTCATGACTTCACCACCCGGGGGAACTTGGCCACACTGGAACTGCGGGACAGCAGGTCGTCGACGGTGACGAGGTCGAGGTCGGGCTCGACCCCGACCCGGGCCAGCACCGTGTGCCGCAGCCGGACACCCAGCTCGGCGACGTCGGCGGTCCGGGCCGGTTCGTAGCCGACGCGCAGCCGCAGCCGGTCCACCGTGGCCGACTCGCGGATGATCTGGAACATCCCGTCCTTCGTCTCGGGCAGGGACTCGACGGCCGCCCAGACCTCGCTGAGCACCACCGGGGTCCCGGCCACCGTCGTCTCGTCACCGCGCCGGCCCACGACCCACATGCGGGCGTGCGTCCGGCCGCAGCCGCAGGGCTGCGTGCCGAGCCGGACGAGGTCTCCGCTGCGGTAGCGGATCAGCGGGGCCGCGCGGTTGTCGAGGTCGGTGGCCACCAGCTCGCCGACCGCACCGGCCGCGACCGCTCCCTCGCCGCCGGGTTCGAGGCTCTCGGCGAGCACCAGGTCCTCCCAGAGGTGGTAACCGTCGTGTTCGCGGCACTCCCAGCAGGTCCCGGTGTCCCCCGCACTGCTGTAGGTGAACATTTCGACGCCCCAGTCGTCGCGCACCTTCTCCGCGAGCGCGCGGCCGAGCGGCTGCCCGGCGAAGGAGGCGCCCTTGAGGGAGGACAGCGCGTCGCGGACGTCGTAGGTGCCCTCCAGCCGCTCGAGCTCGAGCACGGTCGGCATCATCAGCTGCAGGTACGCGGGCCGGAACCGCAGCAGCGCCTCGACGATCTCCCGGCCCTTGCCGATCCAGGTGTCGACGAAGATCGGCACGAGGCCCATCCCGTGGTAGAAGGTGTCGTAGAAGCCGCGGAACGAGCCCGCCGACACCAGCACCTTGTCCCCCGGCCGCAGCCCGATCTCCCAGAGGTCGCGGGCCGAACACAGCTGCAGCGGCGGGTAGGCGTCCCAGATCTCCGGGATCGGCTCGGGATCGCCGGTCGTGCCGGAGGTCGACATGATCGAAGTCAGTCCGGCCGGGGGGACGAACAGCATGCCGGCGAACGGGTCGCCGGTGCGTTCCCGGTAGGCCTGGACCTCCTTCTTGGTGAACGTCGGGATCAGCCGGCGGAAGTCGGCGAGCGTGCGGACCGCGCCCGGGTCGACCCCGGCGGCGGACCAGAGGTCGCGGTAGAACCCGGACTGCGCGTACGCCTCCGGCACCAGCTCCAGGATGCGCTTCTGCTGAAGCGCCTCCAGCTCGTCGCGGGGCATGGTCTCCACCGCCGGCTCCAGATAGCGAGAGCCGTCCCCGGTGTCCACGCGGTATTCGAGCACTGATGGTTCGAGCACTGTGGGTTGCCTGTCGGCCACGGTGGGTACCTCCGGCGATCGCCTTTGATCAAAGAGTTAGAAGATTAAGAGATTTAGGTCACGACCGTAACCTCTCCGTCCAGCCAGACCCAGGGAACGGCGTTCTCGTCGGAGGTCGACGACTTCGGGATCTTCGTGGAGATCAATTGCCTGCACGCCGGCCTGCGCGCCACTTGGAGACCGGGTCGCCATAGTGTAAATTATTTAACTATTGGGATCCGTTCCGTGCTCTCGGGACGGTCGGCCGGAGCGGAGGTGCGATGTCGCAGCTTGCCGTTGTCGAAGGCTCACCCGGGGATACCGAAGCCGCCCACATCCTGCGCGCGGCGTGGGCCGTGCTCGAGCGGTCGCACTTCCGCTCGCTGAAGATCCGCCAGGTGCTCACCGCCTCCGGCACCTCCGCCAGCACCTTCTACCGCGCCTTCCCCAGCAAGTCGCACTTGCTGCTCGCGTTGCTGGAGGACGAGACCGCTCGCGGAGACCGACGGCTCGCGCGGTGGATCGCCGAGGCGGACACAGCCGTGGACAGGCTGCGCGCCTGGCTGCTGTTCAACGTCCGCACGATCTACCGGCCGGAGCTCGCGGAACGGGCCCGGCTGTTCCTCGGCTCGGGACTGGTCGAAGAGCTTCCCGAGGACGTGCACCGGCTCTACGACGTCACGGGCAAGCGGCTGGTGGAGGTGATCCGCGGCGGCATGGCCGAGCGGGTGTTCCGCCCCGGCGACCCCGTCGCCGACGCCGCGATGGTGCGCCACCTCGTGCACGGCCTGCTCAACGACGGCCTCAACGGCCGGCTGCGCATGTCCGAGGAGCAGGCCCTGCACACCACGTTCGACTTCGTGCTCCGGGCGTTGCGTCCGACCTCCGACACGCGCGAAGAACGCACCCTGTGCGCGCTGCCCTGACAGCCGTTCTTCAGCCGCGCACAGGCCGGTGCGTGGGTGCGTCCGGCTCCCCCGCCCAGAAGCCGTGCCAGGCACGGTCGGCCCCGGGCAGCGCGGGCGGCCCCCCGGTACCCCAGCTGTCGAACCCCACGAACTGGGGGTGCTCGGCCACGTCCGCGGCGTACCAGTGTCGCTCGCGACGTCGTTCGAACAGCCACTCGCCGTCGACCAGCCGGTAGCTGTCGTCGTAACGGATTGCCATCACGATCCACCGGTCGCCGACCTCGTGCTCGGCCCGGCAGTAGACCTGACCGGTCGCGGTGCCGTCCGGACCGAGCTCGATCCGGTGCCCGGCCAGCAGGTGCACCGAGCGGTAGAACCAGCGCAGCTGCGGTTCGATGTAGGCGCGCAGGGCCTCGCGCCCCCGGCCGTGGCGGCCGAGGTCGACATCGGGGACGAACAGCGCGACCCAGGCGTCGAGGTCCCGCTGGTCCACGGCCAGGGCGTAGCGCATCGGGAGCTGCCCGATGGCCAGCTGCGCCTCGACCCGGGCCAGCCGCTGCTCGGTCGTCCCGGCCATCACGCGCCGCCGGTGAGCATCAGCGTGTCGCCGGTGAGGTAGGCCAGGTCGTCGCTCACCAGCGCGACCACCGCCCGCCCGATGTCGGCCTCCGGGTCGCCCAGCCGGCCCAGCGGCATCGTCTTCGTCAGCTTCCGGAACCGCTCGGGATCGTCCTGGGCGAACTGCTCCGCCGCGGGCGAGAGCGCGTTGGGCACGATCACGTTCACGCGGACGCCATAGCGGCCCCACTCCCGCGCCGCGACCCGCGAGAGCCCGCGGATCGCCTCCTTCGCCATCGCGTAGGCGCCGAAAGCGGCGTTCCCGTCGATCGCGGTGCTGGACCCGAAGTTCACGATCGAACCACCGCCCCGGGCGCGCAGCAGCGGCAGCGCCGCCTGCATGGCGTGCAGCGTGGCCAGCGGTCCGCTGCGCCAGCACACGTCGACGTCCTCGAAGGTCGTCTCGGCCAGGAGCCGCTGGACCGACGTCTGCGCGTTGTTGACGAGCGCGTCGAGCCCACCGAAGCGGCCGGCCGTCGCGGCGAGCGCGGACTCGATCTGGGTGCGTTCGGTGACGTCACACGCCAGCGCGAGCGCGGAGCCGCCGAAGGCGCCGATCTCGGCCGCCACCGCCTCGCACTTCGCGACCGTGCGCCCGGCCAGCGCGACGCAGGCCCCCTCGCGGGCCAGTGCCAGCGCGGTGCCCCGCCCGATCCCCTGCCCGGCTCCGGTGACCAGCACGACCTTCCCGGCCAGCCGCGTCGACGTCATCACACGTACTCCTTCCCGGCCAGCTGCCGGACGAGCGGAGTGTCCGCCTCCCGCGACAGCCGGTACTCACGGACTTCGCCGCCGGCCGCGTGCACGACGCGGCCCGTGATGTCGGCCGCCGACTCGGCGACCAGCGCCAGCACGACCCGCGACACGTGTTCGGGTGCCAGGTCGAGGCCGTGACCGGCGTGGTCGAGGTGGTCCTGGGACATGCGGGTGCGCGCGCCCGGGGACACCGCGTTCACCGTGATGCCGTGCGGCGCGGCTTCGTCGGACAACGCCATCGTCAAACCCCACAGCGCGGCTTTCGCCGCCGCGTACGCGACCCCCGCGTGACAGCCGGTCCGCAGTCCCGCCTCCGACAGCGTGTTGACCACCCGGCCGTACCGCCGCGCCCGCATGTGCCCGAAGGCCGCGCGGACCGTCCCGGCGCTGCCGAGCACGTTGACCGTGAGGCAGCGTTCGATGTCCTTTTGCGACAGTTCGGCCAGCTCGGCGCCGGTCAGGATGCCCGCGTTGTTGACGAGGATGTCGAGCCGGCCGAAGGTGTCGAGCGCACACCGCACCGCGGCCTCGGCGCCGGCGAAATCGGAGACGTCGGACCGGTCGGCCGCCGCTTGCCCGCCGTCCGCGACGATCGCGGCCGCCGTCCGCGCGGCGAGATCGTCGTCCTCGGCGGCGCTCCCGTCGACCGACACGGAGAGGTCGTTGACCACCACCGCCGCGCCTGCCGCGGCGAGCGTCCTGGCGTGCGCCCGGCCGAGTCCCCGGCCCGCGCCGGTGACGAGCGCGACCCGGCCGGCCAGGGGCCCGTCACCCGGCCGCTTCGCCGCCTCGTCCTCCGCCATGCTCCGACGGTATCCCGCCCGACGGGTGCGCGGTGGCTGCCGGAAGGGGAACCCGGTTCCCGTTGTCCCCACTGGAAAGCCGCGGTCCGGCCGCCCGCAGCAGCGGTGCCAGCTGGGTGGCGATCGTCTTCATGTGCCGGGCCACCACGTCCTGCCCCATGCCCGCGAGGCCGGCCCACAGGTACACGGCTTCGACGGGGGCGCCGGCGGTGTAGTCCAGGATCCGCGCGGCCACGTCCGGCGCGGTGCCGTAGAAGAAATAGTCCAGCGAGGCACGCGGTTCCCGCGCGCGCAGCCGTTCGGGATCCGCGGGGCGCGCGGGCGGCAGGGTGGTGCCCTGGCGCGCGTGCCGGGCGTAGGAGTCGACCTGCGCGGCCAGGTGCCGGGAAACCACCGGCCAGTCGCGTTCGGGATCGTCGGTGACCCAGGCCTGCACCCCACCGGCCATCCGGCCCCCGGCCGGATCGTGGCCCGCCTCGGCGAGCGCGGCACGGTAGGGCTCCCAGTTGCGGGCGTCCGCCGAGAGCAGGTTCTCCCCCAGCAGCCCGGCCCGCCGGGCGCCCTTCGGGCCCAGGTAGCCCATCCAGATCGGGAGGCGGGGCTGCACCGGCTTCGGCGTGACCGCGCCGGACCGCCACAGCTCGCGCACTTCCCTGGCCCGCGCGTCGTTTTCGGCGTAGCGCGTGCGCATCGAGGCCTCGTACAGGGCGAACTCCGTCGGCCGGTACCCGGCACCGAGCCCGAGATCCAGCCGGCCGTTGCTGAGGATGTCGACGACCGCGGCCTGCTCGGCGATCTCGGCCGCGCGGTGCAGCGGCGCGACCACCACCCCGGTCCCCAGCCGGATCCGCGTGGTCCGCGCGGCGACGGCGGCCAGCAGCGTCAGCGGGGCCGGCAGGTAGTCGTCGTCGAAGCCGTGGTGCTCGGTCACCCACACCGAGTCGATGCCCAGCCGTTCGGCCTCCTGGCACAGTTCGAGGAACTCGCCGTAGAGCGTGGCGGGGTCCCGTCGCCAGGCGGCGGGATTGCGCATGTCGAAGTACAGACCGGTGCGCATGGCCGCTCAGCCGACCGACGGCTGGTACAGCACCGCGCTCTGCCCGCAGTCCACCGGGATGGCGACGCCGGTGATCGCGGCGGCGTCGTCGGAGGCGAGGAAGGCCACGAGGTTCGCGATGTCGCCGGGCTCGACCATCCGCCGCAGCGGCAGCTGCTCGACGTAGGCGTCGAAGTCCGTCCCGAAGAAGGCTTCCAGCGAGGGCGTCCGGACCGAACCGGGCACCACGGCGTTGACCCGCACGCCGAACGCTCCGGCCTCGACAGCGGCCTCGCGGGTGAGTTGCACGACCCCGGCCTTCGCTACGCCGTAGTACGGGGTCACCCCGGGCACCTTCGCCAGCCCGGCGAGCGACGAGGTGTTGATCACCGCACCGCGGCCGCGCGGGGCCATCACCCGCAGTGCCGCGCGCACCCCGCGGAAGGTCGCCCCGAGGTTGCCGTCGATGCCCCGGGCCCAGGCTTCGTCGGTGACGTCGACGAGGGCGCAGCGGCGACCGAACCCGACGTTGTTGTGCACGATGTCGACTTGTCCATGAGCCGCGACGACCTTGTCGAACAGTTCGTCGAGGTAGCCCTCACCCAGCACATCCCCCACGGCGACCTCGCCGGTTCCCCCGGCGGCGGCGACTTCGGCCAGCGTCTCGCCGGCCCCCTCGGCGGAGAGGTCGTTGACGACCACGTGGGCCCCGTCCGCCCCGAGCCGGACCGCGCTCGCCCGCCCGATGCCCGAACCCGCACCGGTCACCACCGCCACCCGGCCGTCGAACCGTCCCATGGTGCCGCCTCCGTACCTGGTCGTCTCCCCCCTGCTGCACGTTAGGAGCCGGGCGTCCCGGGCGTCCAGGCATGCATCCCGAACGCGGTTCCCGGTGCGACGGGCCCGGGCTGGAGGTCGATGACGACCTTGCCCCGCACGTGCCGGCCGGCCTGGAGCTCGGCCGCGCGGCGGATCTGTTCGATCGGGAAGCTCGCCGCGATCGGCACCCGCAGCCGGCCCGCCGCGACCAGGCGGGCGATCTCCTCCAGGGCACCGGGAGCCGCGTTCGCGCCGTTGGCCCCCGCCACGCCGTCGACCTGGACGGCGATGGTGCAGAGGCGGCTGTCCGGGACCCCGAGCTCCCTCGCGACGTGCACTGTCTCCGCGCCGTACAAATCGAGGGCAGCGGTGACGCCGCCGGGAGCGAGCGCGCGGACCCGGTCAGCCAGGCCGTCGCCGTAGGCGACCGGCTCGGCTCCCAGCTCTCGCAGATAACCGGCCGAACTCGGCGATCCCGTGCCGATCACGCGTGCTCCGGCGATCCGGGCCAGCTGGACGGCGAACACCCCGACCCCGCCCGCTGCGCCGCCGATCAGCACCGTGTCGTCCGGGCCGGGGCCGACCGCGGCGAGAGCGGCGCACGCCGTGCGACCCGCGACCGTGAGGGTGGCGGCCGTGCGGTCGTCGACGCCGTCGGGCGTGTGGTGCGCCTCGTTCGCTGCGGTCTCGCCGGCCGCGTCGAGCACCACGAAGTCGGCGACCGCGCGGGACAGCGCACCCCCGAACACCCGGTCGCCGGGTGCGAAGCCGGTCACCCCGGCACCGACCTGGTCGACCACGCCCGCGTAGTCGGTCCCGAACCCGGCCGGGAGGCGCAAGCCGAACCGGGCGGCGGTGTCCGCGTCGGCGGTCATGATCCAGTCCATCGGGTTCAGGCCGGCCGCGGTGACCCGCACGCGGACCTGGCCCGGACCGGTCTGCGGCACCGGAACCTCCCGGACGTCCAGGACTTCGGGGCCGCCGAACGAGCCGAGCCGAACCGCCCGCGCCGTCGACGGTCGGTCGCTTTGTGCCTGCATGGGCGGTTATCTCCTTGGCTGCGTCGAAACGGACTATGCTCCGGTTACCTGACCGAGGCTAACACAACCGGAGCGTGTTCCGTTTTGCCTGAGCCGGAGAGCCGTCCGCCGCGCGCGGACGCGGCCCGCAACCGCGACCAGCTGCTCGCGGTGGCGACCCGCGTGTTCGTCTCGGCCGACGGCGAGCCGTCGATGCGGGCGATCGCCCGCGAGGCCGGGGTCGGCATCGCCACCCTCTACCGGCACTTCCCGACCCGCGAGTCGCTGGTCGACGCGGTCTACCGCGACCAGGTCGGGCGGCTGACGACCGGTGCCCGCGAGCTGCTCGGCGAACTGCCCCCGGCCGCGGCGATGCGGCGCTGGATGGATCTGTTCGGCGACTGGATCGCGACCAAGAACGGCATGCTCGACACGCTGCTCGCGATGATCGAGTCGGGCGAGATCGCCCACGCGCAGACCCGGACCGAGCTGCTGGCGGCCATCACCACGATCCTCGACGCCGGCCGCGCGGCGGGCGACCTCCGCTCCGACGTCACCGCCGAAGACATCGCCGCCTCCCTCATCGGCATCTTCACCGTCGCCCCTCGGCCCGAGCACGAAGCCAAGGCCGGCCGCCTGCTGAACCTCCTGATGGACGGCCTTCGGCACCCGTGGCCAGATCCCGGTGTTCCTTGACCGGATGGCCAGTGGTGGAGGACGTCGAGGGTGAAGAGCATGGCGGGTGATCACCACCGGCGAAAGGATCACCGATGTCCCACCCGCAAGCCCCGTTCGTGCTCTTCGACGTCACCGGCGAACGGGCGGGCGCGTGAAGGCGTTCCTGCTGTCCGTCCACGTCCTGGCGGCAATCCTCGCCATCGGGCCGGTCGCGGTCGCCGCGAGCATGTTCCCGCCCGCGGCTCGCGCGGCCCACCTGATGCCGGACGATCCCCGCAAGACCGCCGTTCCCGGCGTGCTGAACCGGATCACCCGCGTCTACGCGGTCATCGGCATTTTCGTGCCGGTCTTCGGCATCGCCACCGCGGCCGCCTTCGGCGTGCTCGGCGAAGCCTGGCTGATCATCTCGATGGTGCTGACCGCCGGCGCCGCCGTCCTCCTGGCCGGCCTGGTTCTGCCGGGGCAGCAACGAGTTCTCACCAGCGGCACCCCGGATCGGCGCCTGGCGATGTCCACCGGGCTGTTCAACCTGCTGTGGGCGGTGGTGGTCGTCCTCATGATCATCCGCCCCGGTTCGACGACCGGAGCCGTCCGGTGAACCCGCGCCGCACCCTGCACGTCCTCGGCGCCGTCGAACTCACCACGCTGGCGTTCCTGCTGCTCAACCTGGTCACCGTCCACCACCGCACGATCTCCGGCATCCTCGGGCCGGTGCACGGCTTGGCCTACACGGCCACGATCATCGCGGCGGTGCTCCTGGCCCACGGCCGGAAGCGGGTCTGGCTGTCCGCGCTCGTGCCCGGGCTCGGCGGACTGCTGGCGGCTCGCGCCGTCACTCCCGCCCGGCGCCAGGTGTGATGTCCGGGTTCGCTACCGAACGGCCACGCGGTCGATCGCTCGAGTTCCTCGGCGAGGAACTGCGCTCCGGTCATCGCCAGGGACGTGCCCCGGCCTGCCAGAGGGGACGCGCAGTGGGCGGCGTCGCCCAGGAGCGCGACCCGGCCCCGGTGCCAGGTGGGCAGGTGGATCTGGCTGACCGAATCGAAGTAGACGTCGGGATCGGCGCGCACCGCGTCGAGGATCGCCTGCACCTTCCACGAGCGGCATTCCGCGAAGTGGTCGAACAGGATGCTCCTTTCCGCACTCGGCAATGCACGCGACCGTAGCGGAAGCAATCGGCGCCGGAGGGCGGTCGTTGTGACCCGCGCCTCAACCGGTTGCCCCTGACACCGGTGTGAGAGATCAGGATGGCCACAGCGCCCCGGGACCGCCGGGGCCGGTCACCGGAAGGGGCAGAAATGGGCCAGGCATGGGGTTTCGGCAGGTTCGGCGGGCCGGAGGTGCAGGAGTTCTTCGATCGGCCCGATCCCGGCCCCGGTCCCGGTGAGGTGCTGATCCGGGTCGCCGTCGCCGGCGTGAACCCCCTCGACCACCTCCTGCGGGCCGGTCTGGTCCCCGGGCTCGACGGCGGGCGCCCGTTCCCCCGGGTGCTGGGCATGGAAGCGGCGGGAACCGTGCTCGCGCTGGGGGCGGACGTCGACGGGCTGGCGGTGGGTGACGCGGTGTTCGGCTTCGCGCTCACCGGTGGCGGCACGTACGCCGAGACGACCGTGCTGTCCGCGGCGAACACCGCGCGCATCCCGGCGGGGCTGTCCGCCACCGTGGCGGCGACGCTGCCGGTGGCGGGGACGACCGCGGTGGACGCGCTCGACCAACTCGGCCTCCCGGCCGGCGCCACGATCCTGGTCAACGGGGTGGGCGGCGGGGTCGGCCTCGCGGTCGCCCGGCTGGCCCCGTCGCGCCAGCTGCGTGTGATCGGCACCGGCAGTGCCGCCAAGCGCGAGCAGGCCGAGGCCATCGGGGTGCGGTTCGTCGACTACACCGCCGAGGACGTCGTCACGGCGGCTCGCGGGCTGGTTCCGGACGGCTTCGACGGGATCGTCGACCTGGTCGGTGGCCCGTCGCTGCGGGCGGTCGCCCCGCTGGCGCGCGATCGCAGTGCCGTCATCGCCGTCGGGGATCAGTCCGTGGCCGAGCTGGGTGGCCGGTCCGTCGAGCGCCGCCTCGACCGTGAGAACCTGGCGCGGTCCGCGCAGCTGGCGCTCGAGGGAGTCCTCGCGCCGGTGATCACGGCGATCCACCCGCTGTCCGACGCCCCGGCCGCCCTCGCCACCGTCGAGAACGGCCACGCTTCGGGCAAGGTCGTCATCAAGGTGACGTGAGAGGTCCTCGATCGCCTCGGCCCCGGCGTTCCCGCGTCAGCGGGTTGACGACCGCTCGTCGTACTCGGCTTGCGCGGCCGTGACCTCGGCGCTGTGCTCGATCGTCCACCTGAGCAGGCCGATGAACGGCCCGCGGAAGGACTCGCCGAGGGGCGTGAGGGAGTACTCCACGCCGACCGGCGAGGTCTCGAGTACCCGGCGGCGGATCAAGCCGTTGCGTTCCAGGCGGCGCAGCGTCTGGGTGAGCACCCGCTGCGTCACGCCGTCCAGTTGCCGCTTGATCTCGTTGAACCGCGTCGGCTGCTCCAGCACCTCCATCGTCATCATCGACCACTTGTCGGAGATCTCCTCGGCGGGACGTTGATCCGCGAACTGCACGAGGTGCTCGGCACGCTGCGCGACGACCGCTCGGTCCGGGTCATCGTGTTCTCCAGTGCCAACCCGGAGTTCTTCCTGGCGCACGTCGACATCCACATCCTCGACGAGCTGGCCGAGCTGCAGGAGATCGCCGACCGGAACCCGGATGCCAACCTGTTCCAGGGCGTCGGCGAACTGCTCCGGCACCAGCCGCAGGTCACGATCGTCAAGCTCGCCGGCAAGGCCCGTGCCGGCGGCGCCGAGTTCGTCGCGGCGGCCGATCTGACCTTCGCCGCGCGGGAAACCGCGGGCCTCGGCCAGACCGAGGTGCTGATGGGCATCGTCCCGGGTGGCGGGGGCACGCAGTACCTGCGCGAACGGGTCGGCCGCCACCGCGCGCTCGAACTGCTGCTCACCGCCGACCTGGTGGACGCCGACACGGCCGCCGCCTACGGCTGGATCAACCGGGCGGTGCCCGCGGCCGAGCTCGACGCGGTCGTCGACCAGGTGGCGAAGAAGATCGCCGCGCTTTCACCGGAGCTCATCGCCGCGGCGAAGAGGCTGGTCCCGCCGGCGGATCCGGCCGACGGCCTGAAGGCGGAGCACGACGCGTGGGCCGAGCTGGTGAGCGGGCCCCGGCCCGCGCAGCTCATGACGCGCGCCCTGGAACACGGCGTGCAGACACCGGAGGGCGAGCGCGACCTGGAGTCGGTCATGCGCGGCGTCATCGCCGCTCTCCAGCCGGTCGGCACCGCAACCACGTGGGAGAACACCAAGCAATGAAGGCAGCTCTTTTCACCGCCAACGGCCCCGCGAAAACCGTGCTGCGGGTGCTCGACGTCGCCCGGCCGGAACCGGGCCCCGGCGAGGTACGCGTCCGCGTCGCGCTCTCCGCGATCAACCCCGGCGACATGTGGATGCGGACGAACTCGGCACCTGAGGACTTCAAGCCCGTCGGCGAGCACCGCGGCCGCATCCCGCACCAAGACGGCACGGGCGTGGTCGACGCGGTCGGCGCGGGCGTCAGCGGGCCAGCAGGTCCTGGATCGCCGCAGCGATCTCGTCAGGTGCCTCTTCGGCCATGAAGTGGCCCGCGCGGGTCAGCCGGTGGTCCAGGTCCGGCGCCCACGCCTTCCACACCCCGGCGGCGTCGTAGCCGAGCTGGGCGCCCCAGTCCTGCTGGACGACCGTCACCGGCATGGCCAGCTGCGAACCGGCGTCCAGGTCGGCCTGGTCGTGCGCGACATCGATCCCCGCCGAAGCCCGGTAGTCCGCGACGATCGACGGCACCGCCGCCGCGCTCGCCCGCAGGTACTCGGCACGGACCTGCGCCGGGATGGCGGCCGGGTCGTTGGCCCAGGCGTCGAGGAACGAGCCGAAGAACGCGGCCGCGCTGTTGGCGATCATCGTCTCCGGCAGGCCGGGCGGCTGCGCCATGAGGAAGAGGTGGTAGCCGACCGCCGCCGGGACGCCGCGCAGGACGTTCCACATGTCCAGCGTCGGGACGACGTCGAGGATGCCCAGGTGCGAGACGGTCTCGGGGTGGTCCAAGCCCGCACGGAAGGCGACCAGGGCGCCCCGGTCGTGGCCGACGAGGGCGAAGCGCTCGTGGCCGAGCGCCGCCGCCAGGGCCACGACGTCGGCGGCCATGGTGCGCTTGGCGTACACGTCCTCACCGGTGGCCGGCGGCTTGTCGCTGGCGCCGTAGCCGCGCAGGTCGGGGCAGATCACCGTGTGCTCGCCGGCCAGCCGCCCGGCGACGTGCCGCCACATCAGGTGCGTCTGGGGGAAACCGTGCAGCAGGACCACCGGGCTGCCGCTGCCGCCGACCGCGGCGGCCAGCTCGGCACCGCCGGCACCGGGCAGGCGGACGTGGTCGAAACCGGGAATGGAGAGTGTCATCGAGAGTCGTCTTCCGGGTCGGGAACGTGACTCGGCCAGCGTGGGCGACGGCGATCAGCAACCGATCAGTGCGCCCGGGCGCCCCCGGTCACGGGCACCGATGATGGACGCATGCGAATCGACGTGCTCGGCGCCGTGCGAGCGCTGCGCGACGACGGCACTCCGGTCGACCTCGGCGGACCCCGGCACCGCGAAGTGCTCGCCCGGCTCGTGGCCGCCGAGGGGCGGATGGTCACCACCGGCACTCTCGTCGGCGACCTGTGGCCCGAGCCGCCGGCCCGCGCGGTCGGGGCGCTGCGGACGTTCGTCGCCGCCCTGCGCCGCGCGCTCGAACCCGAGCGGCCACCCCGCACTCCCCCGCGGGTGATCGTCACCGAAGGTCCCGGTTACGCGCTGCGCCTGCCCCGCGAGAACGTGGACGTCCTCCGGTTCGAGGACACCCTCGCCCGCACCCGCCGGTCCCCCGCCGCGGTCAGCGACCTCGGCGTGGCGCTCGCCGCCTGGCGCGGACCCGCCTACGCCGACGTGCCCGATTCGCCGTGGGCGCAGCGTGAGCGCACCCGGCTGGAGGAGCTGCGGCTGGCGGCGCTGGAACTGCGCGCCGGCATCCTCCTCGACGCGGGGGAAGGCGCCGATCTCGTCGCCGAACTCGGCGCGCACGTCGCCGAACACCCGTGGCGCGAGCCGGCCTGGGGGCTACTGGCCCGGGCCCTGCACCGCGCGGGCCGCCAGGCCGACGCCCTCGCCACCCTCCGCCGCGCCCGCCGGATGCTCGTCGACCAGCTCGGGCTCGACCCCGCAGCCGACCTGCAACGCCTGGAGGCCGACATCCTCACCGGACCCGCCACCGGCACACCGGCCGCGTGGACCGGCCCGGGGGTCCGGCTCGGCCCGCGCACCACGGTGGACCTGGCCCGCACACTCGCGCTCGCCGGCGGCGACGCCCTCGTCCACTCCCGGCGCGACCGCCTCACCGCGATCCAGGCGGCCGAACGCACCGGAGACCGCCACCTGACCGCCCGGATCATCGGCGCCTACGACGTGCCCGCCATCTGGAGCCGCGCCGACGACCCCGAGCAGTCCCGGGCCGTCGTCGCGGTCGCCGAACGCACGCTCACCGCGCTCGGCCCGGACGGCCCCGCCGACCTGAGAGCGCGCCTCCTGGCCACGATCGCCGTCGAGAGCCGCAGCGCCGACCTGGCCGCGGACGAGCTGAGCCGCGCCCGGCAGGCAGCACGCCAGGCCGAGGCTTTGGCCCGGGAGCTGGCCGATCCCGCCCTGCTGGCGTTCGCGCTCAACGGCGTGTTCCTGCAGTCCTTCACCCGCCCCGGGCTCGCGGCCGATCGAGACGAGATCGGCGCCGAAATCCTGGACCTGGCGACCGCCAACGACCTGCCGAACTTCGCCGTTCTCGGTCGGCTCGTCCGGCTGCAATCCGCCTCGGCCCGCGGCGACCTCGACACCGCGGCCGCGCACGCCACCGCAGCCGAAGAACTCGCCGCCACCACGGAGGCTCCCCTCGTGGCGGTCCTCACCGCCTGGTTCCGGGCCCGGGTGACCGCCGCGCGCAGCACCGAACCCGGCGGACCGACGGCTGCCGCCGCGGCGGCGCAGTACCGCGCCGCCGAGGAAGCCCTCCGGACGGCCGGGATGCCGGGACTGCACCGCGGCCTGTTCCCGCTCGCCCTGCTGGGTCTGCGTCTCCTGCACGACCGCGCCGCACCCACCGACCAGCACCTCGACTGGGGTCCGTACCTGCCCTGGGCACGTCCCCACGTGCTGCTCGCCCACGGCCGGGCGGAGGAAGCCCGCGCCGCGCTCGTGGCCGCGCCGGAACCACCGCACGACCACCTGCAGGAGGCGATGTGGTGCCTGACCGCCCACGCCGCGACGCACCTCGGCGAACGCGGAGTCGCCGCGCGGGCCGCGACGGTCTTGCGCGACGCCCGCGCGGAGGACGCCGGCGCCGCCAGCGGACTGCTGACCCTGGGCCCGGTGGCCCGGTATTCGGCGAACGCGGAGGTCTGAGGGTGATGCTCAAGCCTGCAGCGACTGGGTACCCAGGACGACGGCGAGGTCCAGGCGGTCGGCGTCCTCGGTGCCGGGCTCGGCGGTGTAAACGGTGATGCGCAGATCGTCGAGGGCGACGAGCAGCGTGTCGCAGTCCAGGGTGATCGGGCCGACCGCCGGGTGGTCGATGGTCTTGCGCCGGGACGGGGCAGCCGGGGGTGGCGGGGCCTCGGCGTCCCAGAGCTCGGCGAAGCGCGGGCTGCCGGAGGTCAGGTCGGCGATCAGGCGCCTTAGCGCACGATCGGCCGGGTAGCGGGAGGCCGTCAGGCGCAGGTCGGCGACGAGCCGCGCCTCGTGTTCGGCTTGCTCCTGCTCGGTGTGCACGACCCTCGCGGGCAGGCGGGTGACGTTGCGCCAGACGGCGTTGCGCTCCAGGCCGCGCCAAGAGGTCGTGTCGCCCATGAGCGCGTCGTAGGGGGCGTTGGCCAGCACGAGGGTCCAGGTGGCGTCGTAGACGACCACCGGGGTGTGCGAGAGCCGGTCGAGCAGGCGTTGCACGCTCGGCGGCACTCGCGACGACACGACGTCCCGGCCGGGTGCGGCGTGCCCGGCCAGCTGGTAGAGCAGATCTCGTTCGGTGTCGGACAGGCGCAGAGCGCGCGCCAGCGACTCCACCACTTGAGCCGACGGGGCGGTCGCGCGGCCTTGCTCGAGGCGGGTCAGGTAGTCGGCCGAGATGCCGGCGAGCGTCGCCAGTTCTTCGCGGCGCAACCCCTCGGCCCGGCGCCGGCGGCCCACCGGCACGCCGACGGACTCGGGTGCGGCCCGGTCGCGCCAGCGGCGAACCGTCCGGCCGAACTCCCACGCTTCCATACCGGCCAGTCTGCCTGGGCTCGCCGGGGTTGTCCTGGCCCTGGCAGTCCTACGAAAACCGGACGACTGCCTGCCGTCCGGTGGTTCCCGCAGGCTGGGGCCATGACCGAACCCGGAACCGTCCTCATCACCGGCCCGACGCGCAACCTGGGCCGCCACGCCGTGCTGGCCATGGCCGGCCGCCCCGAGGAGCGGCGACCCGACCTGCTGCTCGTCGGCCGCGCCGGCCGCGACCTGACCGCGATCGCCGACGAGGCCCGCGCCCTCGGCGCGCACGTCCACGAGATCGGCTGCGACTTGGCGAAGCTGGCCGACGTCCGTGCGGCCGCGGCCACCGCACGCGGCCTCCTCGCCGACGGCGTCGTCCGGCCGCTGCGAGCGCTGGTCGCCAACGCCGGCACCATGTCGGCCGACACCCGGCAGGCCTCGCCGGACGGCTACGAGCTGACGTTCGCCGTCAACTACCTGGCGCACGCCCAGCTGATCGGAGACCTGCTCGATTCCTTCACCGCCCCGGCGCGGGTCGTGCTGGTCGGCTCGAACACCTACCACGCCAACTTCTGGCGCAAGCTGCTGCACGTGCCTCCGGCCGAGTGGGCCGACCCCGTCTCGCTGGCCCGCCCGGCGGCCGGTGAGGAAGCGCCGGGCATGACCGCGTCCGGTGTCGCGTACTCCAACGCCAAGCTGGCGATCCTGTACTACGCCCACGAACTGCAACGCCGGGCCGCCGCCGGGATCGGCGTGGCGGTGTTCGAACCGGGCTGGATGCCGGGAACGGCGCTCGGCCGCGGCGCCCCGGCGGGGCTCCAGGCGATCAGCCGCGCCCTGGGCCGCATCCCGGGCGTGTCGACGCCACAGGGCTCGGGGCCACTGCTGGCCGCGCTGGCTCTGGACGACCGGTGGGCACACCTGCGGGACGGCGCGTTCGTGATCAAGACCAAGCAGGTCGAAGCGCGGCCGGTCGCCCACGACCGCAACCGCGAGCAGCGCCTGTGGGAGGCGACCACCGAGCTGCTGGCACGCGCAGCCACATTGCGTTAGCCCCCCTCCGGCCGGACCGCGGCCGGACGGAGAAAGCCCGGCGGGCTGTTCATTGCGCAGGCGCTCGGGCTCAACGCCTCAGGAAACCATCACCAGTACCCGGTTTGCACGAACGATTCCGTCCTCCACTGGGCACCAAAATCAAACCCCGTTCCGAGTCCGATCTTGAATTCGTACGAGTTTGTTCCGCCGGGTACGCCTGGTGGCCAGGCGATGGTTGTCGAGACGCCGGCGTTGAAAATTCCAAACGTCGTATCGGCTCCGATATCGGTCGTGTCGGTCTTGACGGTCCAGATGCTGTCGGCGGATGCGGTGTTCACCCGGACAGCAAGGTCCAGGCTGGCTTCCGCCCCGTAGATGATACCGTGTTTGGTCGAACCGCTGAAGGTGAAACCGTTCCCATCGAAGTTCACGCATGCATCGAATCCCCAGGCGACAATCAAGCCGACAGTTCCTTCGAGGCAGAACGACCCAGACCTGATCGCCAGCTTGTCGAGCAGGTCACCGATACTCCGCAACTTGGCACCGATCAGCTTGTCGTAGTCGAGGTGCAACTTCTCGGCGACGGGCCGCAGTTTGTCTTCCAACCCCTTCAGCACCTTGGCGTTGCGCTCCTGGACCTGATCCCCGGACACGCTGCCCTGCACGGAGTGGCAGTGCTGCAGATCGCCGTCCGGGCAGTTCGACCGGTTGCGCGGCTTCGGGGCCGACGGTGGGGGTGCGTTGTACACCGACTGCCACCAGTTGCGCTTCTGCTCGGGGGTCGGCTTCGGGTCGCCCTTGATCCCGCCGCAGCCGACGTTGTCCGGGCCGCAGTTCATCAACCCCGTCGGGTCGGAATTCGTCACCGGCGTGTTGTTCGCATACGCATAACCATTCGCCTGCTGGGGATCGGTCACGTCGAGCACCGGGTCCACCGACAGGAACCGGCCCGTGGCGGCGTCGTACTCGCGGGCCCCGATGCCCGTGAGACCCGCCGCAACGTCGTCCGTTCCCCCCACGAACCCCCGGTCCCCCGGCATCGACACCGACGTCCCCCGCTGCGCACCGAACGGTGTCTGACGACGATTCGTCACCTGCAGCGTCACGCTGTCCACCGCCGTCTGCGGCGTCCCCTGGTGGTCCCCCGTCACCCACGTGATGCCCTTCGCCGTCCGGGTCGCCACCACCGAACCGCCGTGGGTGTAGTAGCGGGTCAGACTCAGCTTCGCCGTCGCCTTGTCCACCCGCAGTTCCTCGTTGCCCAGGTACAACGTCGTCCCGGCCGGGTCGCGGCGCAGGAGGCGCGTGCCGAGCGCGTCGTACAGGAACTCCGTCGCCGACGCCCCTTCCATCACCTTCGTCAGATGACCTTCGGCGTCCCACTCCAGCTGCTGCGCGGCCGTCGCGCCCGGGCGGGTGATCGTGTTGCCGTCCGCGTCGTAGCCGTACGCCGCTGTCTGCGTCCCGGACTTCACCGACTGCAGCAGGTGGCCCGCCGCCGGGTAGGTCGACGTCCGGGTCGTGTCGCCGGACGTTGTGTGCTGGACCGCCGAGAGCCGGTTGCCCACCTTGTCGTAGGTGAACGACTGCCAGTACGGCGCCGGGCCGCCCAGGCCGCTCGCGCTCTTCGCCGCGCCACAGCCACCCGACGGTGTCCACGCCTCCGTCAGCCGGCGCAGGTAGTCGTAGCCGAAGCACTGGACGTCCGCCGGCTTGCCCTGCGGTGCGTCCACCACCGACGTGATGTTGCCCGCCGGGTCGTACGTGTAGTTCACGTCGTCCTGCATCGGGGCCGGGACCTCGGCGTCCACTATGGAACGGCTCAGCCGGCGGGTGTTCGTGTCGTAGTAGTTCGACAGCCAGACGCGCTTGCCCGGGTCGCCGAGCTGCAGCCGCTGTGGCTCGCCGTAACGCGTGTAGTTCGTGTCCGTCACGAAGTCGTCGGTCGTGCCGTCGTACCCGCCGGACGACTGGGTCGGCCGGCCGAAGTCGTCGTAGACGTGCAGCACCGACTCCGCCGGGACGCCGGCGGCCGCGGCGTAGCTGTCGCCCTTCAGGCTGCCGTCCGGGTTGTAGCCGCGATAGGTGGGGTAGCTGCCGGCGAGCAGTCCCTCCGACTGCGGGATCGTGACCGTCGCCTGCAGCGGCTGGTAAAGCGGCGAGTACGCGCCCACCTCCGTCGTGTAGGCGTTCCCGCCGACGTACCGGGTCGCCGCCGCCGGCCTGCCCTTGCCGAACATGGCACTGTCGTAGGTGTACTTCTCCAGCAGCGGCCCGCTCGCGGTGCCCGTGTGGGTCTCGGTCTTGCGGCCGAGCGCGTCGTAGGCGTAGGCCAGGGTGACGTTGCGGGCGTCGGTGACCGACGCGAGCCGGTCGGCTGCGTCGTAGGTCCTGGTCGAGGTGCCCTTGTCCACGTCGTCGGCCTTGACCAGCCTGCCCTGCAGGTCGAACGTCCAGCGCCAGGTGTTGCCGGCCGGGTCGGTCAGCGCGGTCAGCTTCCCGGCGGCCGAGTAGCCGTAGCGGGTGGTGTCGTGCTCGCCGTCCGGGGTGCCGCCGTGGTACTGCCACAGCTCGGTCCGGCGGCCGCGCGCGTCGGCGACGGTCGTCGTCGGGGTCCCGCCCGCGGGCGGGGTCACGTCGACCCGGTCACCGCCGTAAGCCGTGGTCGTCCGCCACTTTTCCACCCCGCTCGCCTTCGAGATCGACGCCGTCACCCGGCCGGCTCCGTCGTACTGGGTGACGGTCAGCCCCGGAACCTCGGTGTCGGAGGCGACCCACAGGTTCGTGTTCACGGCGCCGCCGTTGTAGTACGGCTGGGTCGTCTTGACCTCGCGGCCCTGCGAGTCGTACCGGGTGTCGACGAGCAGCCGCCCGTCCTGCGTGGGCTTCTGCACCTGCCGCACCCGCGCGAGCCCGTCGTACAGCGTGACCGAGTCGCTGTAGTTGCCGTTCGGGCCGACGGCCGACGTGGTGACCGCGCTCGGCCCGTCGTTGCGGATGAGGTAGGTGTACTTGCCGTTCCCGGCGTTGCTCTCGCGCGGCCGGTTCGGCAACCAGGTCTCGGTCGTCCGGCCGAGCGCGTCGTACGCGGTTTCGGTGATGCGGTCGTTGGTGTCGGCGGATCTGACCGGCGTGCCCCAAGCGGGTTCGAGCGCGGTCGTGGTCGCCTGGCCGAGTGCGTTGGTGACCTTCGTCGTGGTGACCGGACTGCCGGTGTACTCGGTCTTGGCGGTGTTCCCCAGCGCGTTGGTCGCGCTCAACAGCCGGCCATAGGTGTCGTAGGTCGCGATCGCCTTCGTCACCCGGACCGGATCCGCGCCGGGGTGCTGGTCGAGGACCTCCTGCTCCACGACGTTGCCGTGGTCGTCGAAGGTGCTCAGATCGTCCGAAACGGCATTGTCCGGGAACACCGGCGTCGCTCCGCAGTGGACGGACACCGTCTCCACCCGCGAGGGCAGGTTCAGCAGCCAGGCGCCGGTGTTGCGCGCGTAGGTGGTGCGGCTGCAGAGGTCGTCCGACGGCGTGGCCATGTCGCCGAGGTCGTTCACCTGGACGGGCAGGCCCTTGTCGTCGTAGGCGGTTTCGGTCTTCGTGGTCCGCCGTCCGCCGGCCCGCAGCGCCGTGTAACCGGTGGTCGACCCGGTGCCCACTAGGTAGGCCTTGAACACGCCTCGCGTGGCGGTCGGGCCCTGCCAGACCGGGGCGCTGATCGACTTCGTGACGATCGTGTCGCCTTCACCGTCGTGGGTCTGCTGTTCGAACGGGAATCCGGACAGCCAGTCGGAGTCCGCGCGGCTGACGCCCTCGGAGTCCGTGACCGCGGCCGAGCGGGTGCCGGCGGGCAGGTGGTCGCCGTCCATGCCACGGTAGAACCGCTGCTCGGTCATGGTGACCGGTCCGCTCGGGTCGTCGGCCTTGCCGGTGTGCACCCGCACCCGGCCGTAGCCGCGGAACTCGTCCCAGGTCTTCTTGTCGTCCTTGACGAACTCCGACTGGTCGAAGTGCCAGGCGGCGCCGTCGAGGTACTCGTAGCGGACCACTTGCTCGGGGTTGGCGCTGATCCGGTCGGAGGTCGTGACGCTGTCCACGACGTACTTGTGGAACCAGTCGGTGCGCTCCGCCCAGTCCTTTTTGGTCCACTTGGTCTGGAAGCAGCGCTGGGTGTTGGTCTCGGGGGCCGCGGTGCCGGTGCAGTCCGGCGGGGCGTAGTGGATCGACGTCACGCCGCCGGTCTCCGAGACGATCCCGGTGAGGCGGTAGCGGATCAGCGGCCCCACGCCGTCCACCTTGGTCACCCGGTTGGCCAGCTTGGTGCCTTCGAAGGTCACCGGCGGCAGGCTCGCCGAGCCGCCGACGAGGCCGGTGTGGGTGATGCCCTTCAGCCACAGGGCCGGCTTCCCACCGTCGCCGGGGTCGGGGAACTGGTGATCCAGCGTCCAGGAGTCGACGTCGGCGAAGTCCGTGCCGCGCCGCACCTGCGTGGTGATCTTCGCGAGCCGCTGGGTGGTCCAGAACGTCGGCACGTAGTGGTCTTTGCACGTCGCCGCCGCGCAGTTGTCGTCCCAGGGCACGTCCGGCCAGTTCGCGGGCTTCGCCGAGGTGCAGTCGCTGCCTGGCACGCACCGGTCCGCCGTGGTGAACAGCACGCGCCCGGTCGGCGGGGCGGGATCGCCGTCGCGCAGGCCGTACTCGACGCGGGCCAGCGCACCCCCGCGGACGTAGGGCACGGCGGCGTCCTTGAGGTCCATGCCGTAGGAATTGGTCTCGGTGGTGTAGGTGTAGCGGATCTCGTTGCCGTTGCGGTCGACCACCTTGTCCAGGTTCCAGCGCCAGGTCTGGACGCAGTGCGAGGCCTCGAACGTCGCCGCGTGGCACGGCTCCCCCGCGTCGTCGCCGTACACCGGCACCGTCCACGCCGACTTCGCGTCGCCGCTGGAGCCGAAGAAGTACTGCGTGCCGTCGACCTTGGTGATCTTCCAGTATTCTCCGTCGTTGTCGCCGTTGCCGGCACCGGTGAGCCGTTCGACGCGGGACCCGTCGTCGTCCTTCGGGTGCCACGCACCGGTCGCGTCGTCCCGGATCAGCTGCCCGCCGGCCGAGCCGTAGGACGCGGTGGCGTTGTCACTGTGCCAGCACAGGTCCCCGGTCTTGGGCGGGGTCGTGCCGCCTTCGGTGTCCGCGGCGCAGCTGCCGTAGGCGCGTTCGACGAACCCGGGCGCGATGCTCCAGCCGTCGCCCGCCCAGGAGGCCTGGTTGTTGGTCGCACTCGTCCGTCCGTCCACTTCGGACGAGGAATAGCCGAGCGCGAGCTGCGGGTCGAGGCCGCCGGGAGCCGGGGGCACGCGCAGCGGGTACGACCACGTGAACGTCCCCGACTGCGCGGAGACCGACCAGGTCGCCGACGGCGAGAGCGGCGACGCGGCGGAGTTGCTCTCCCCGTCGGGCGTCGTGCTCGCCGACTGGTCGCCGCGCAGGGCACGGGTGCTCGCCTCGTCGGGGGCCCGGGTGGTCATGGTCTGCTGGGCGACCGGGGTCGACGGGACGTCGGGCAGCGGGATCGACGGCCCGATCGCCGCGGCGGCGGCGATCGTCCACGGGGAGCTGACGCCGGTCAGGGCAAGGCTGAGGGTGGTGGCCACCGCGACGCCACGCAGGGCGCGCAGGGCGGACCGGTTCGGCCGCATGGGATTCCTCCAAGAGCGACGGGAAGGTCAGGCGGACGGCGGGAACACCGGTGCGGTGCCGGGCGGTCCGGTCAGGACGTAGCCGAGCAGGCGGTCCACGGTGAAGCCGGCACAGCCGGCCGACAGATCTTCGAAGTACTCGCCGCCGGCCTTGCACCGGTAGAGCGGCGAGCCGCCGTCGGCCGGCGGCGCGGTGAAGATCCGGCCGATGCCGCGCTCCACCGTCTTGCCCTCGCAGGCGCTGTCGGTGGACAGGAACTGGTCGGCGCCGGCGTAGCAGCTCACCAGCGGCTGGGTGCCCGGCTGGTCCACGAGCGGGACCACGCCCTGCGCGCCTTCGGTCCGGAAGCCGGGCGGGGCGCCGCGGTCCGTGGTGAGGTGGTCGCGGGCGACGTCGGAGTAGAGCCGGGCCAGCCGGCCATACGCGAGCGTGTAGCCGAGGAGGCCTTCGCTCGTGCCGGCCCCCTCGCACGCCGGGTCGTTCGAGTCGAAGCGATTGCCGCCCCCGTTGCACCGGTAGACCGGGCTCGTGGGCAGGTTCGACGGCTGCCGGGTGTAGACCTTGCCGAGCTCTCCGACGACGGATTTGCCCTCGCAGTCCGCGGCCGTCGAGGTGAACGCGTCTGTCCCCTGTTTGCACGCGTACAGCGAGCGCGTGTTGTCGGTGCCGGTGGCCGGGAGGCCGAGCGGGCCTTCGAAGTGGTAGCCCGCCGGGGCCGCCCCGCTCGTGCTCGCGGTCGCCTGGTCGCCGTCGAGCGCGGTGTACCGGCCCAGCTGGCCGGCCTGCGGGGCCGGGTAGCTCGCCCGCTGCAGGACGTCCGCGTCGGTCTCCGCGCCGTAGAACGACGTCGGGTCGTCGATCGTCCCGGTGAAGAAGCCGGACGGCTTGCCGTTCTCCTTGGCCCGGCCGATCGTCAGCGCCCCGATCGCGCGCCACAGCGTGACGTCCGGTTTCGCACCGGCCAGCCGGCCGTCGACGTAGATCCGCAGTTCGCGCCGTCCGAGGTCGTAGACGCCGGTGAGGTGCGTCCACACGTCCGGCGCCGCCTCCTGCGCGGAGTACGCGTAGGCGAGCGGGGCGGCATCGGTGTCCGACTGCGCCGCACCGAAGATCCACCGCTTGAGCTCGGGCCGGTACTGCAGGACGTAACCGCTCATCCGGTCGCCGTCCTGGCCGAGCACGGTGGCCACGCGGTCGGTCCGGGCCAGCTTCGCCCACGCCGACACCGTGAAGCTGTCGGTCAGGTCGGTGGCGGCCTGCCGGCCGACCGCCGCACCGTCCTTGCCGTCCAGCTTCAGGCCGGTCGCGGTGACCCCGGGCGCGAACTGCGCGCCGCCGCCGAGCGTGACGTCGTTGCCCCACGCGCTGGTGTCCTTGCCGGTGCCGTCGTCGAACGTCCACCGGCCGCCGGCCACGGTGTACACGTCGTCGTGGATCTTGCCCACCTCGCCGCCGGTGAGCGCACGGGCGAACACGCGGACGTCGTCGACCGCGCCCGGGAAGAACTGCGTGTTCGCGCCGTTCCATTTCGCCCGGCCGAAGGACATCGGCCCACTGCTCGCCGGGACGACGACGCCGACCTGGGCCGCCTGCAGCACGCCGTTGCGGTACAACCGCAGCTGGTGCAGCCCGGCGTCGTAGGTCAGCGCGAGGTGCACCCACTGGTTCGCGTTCGCGGAAGCGGTCGAGAGCATCGTCGTGACCGGGGCGTTGTCCTGGTCGGCCGCGGGCACCTGGACCGCCCACCGGCCCGCCGCGGCGTTGTACTGCACCACGAACGCGCTGGCCCGGTTGCCGTCCTGGGCGACGATCGCGCGGTCGCCGTTCTTCTCCTGGCTCATGGCCACCCAAGCCGCCACCGAGAAGCTCTTCGTCGTGTCGATGGCCGGTGCGGCGGTTTCGGCGTACGCCGTGGTGCCGTTCAGCCAGGACGACGGTCCGTTGCGCCCGCCGATCCAGGTGGCGCCGCCCTTGAGCGTGGCCGGGTGGCCCTGGCCCGACGCGTCGGCCGCGGTGGTGGCGGCGTTGTCGTCGAACTTCCAGTACCCGGCGTCCGGGGCCGGCAGGGCGGCCGGGACGTTGCTCACCGGCGGGTAGGAGGCGAACAGTGCGGAGATCCGGTCCTTGTCGAGCGCGCCGGCGTACATCCGGACGTCGTCGAGGTCGCCGATCCAGTTCTGCGTCCCGGTGACGCCGTGCGCCTTGCCGCGGCCGATCGCGGCGCCGCCGACGGCGTTCCACTGCTTGTTCACGGTGCCCTGGCCCACGCGGGTTCCGTTGACGTACAGCCAGATCTGCTTGGCCTGCTGGTCGTAGACGCCGAGCAGGTGCACCCAGTGGCCTTCGTCGGCGGAGATCGTCGACACCGCCGCTTTGGTGACCGTCGCGGTGTCGTCGTCGGCCTCGGGCATCTCGAAGGTCCAGACACCGTTGACGTTGTCGCCACGGTCGATCACGTAGCCGAGCCGGAACTTGCTGGTCACACTCCCGTCGACGCTGAGGGCGACGCGCTTGCACTCGGAACCCGCGCCGGAGTCGCAGTCGCGCTTGTCCAATTTCACCCACGCCGACACCGTGAAACTCTGGTCGGTGCGCAGGTCGACGGCGGGGGTGGTCAGTGCGCCGGTACCGTCGACGTGCACGGCGTTGCCGACCCGTCCGGGTACCAGCGACACGCCGCCGGTGTACGAGGCACCGCGCGCGCCGACGGCGTCGAAGGCCGTGCTGCCGCTCGATTCGTCGAACCGCCAGTCGTGGACCAGGCTCAGGTCCCGCCCGGACTGCGTGCGGATCTCACTCGCGAACAGCGCGCGGCCGTAGAGCTTGACGTCGTCGACCGCGCCCGGCCAGTAGTTGATCCAGGCACTCCCCCACTTCGCGCGGCCGACGTCGAACTCGCCAGTGGCGTTCCACGCCTGGCCGGTGTACGGCGCCGTGGCCGAGAGCAATCCGTTGACGTACAGCGACATCGTGCCGCTCGGCCGGTCGAACACGGCCGCCAGGTGCGTCCACACCCCGAGCTGTGCGGCCTCGGTGGAACGCAACCGGACCGCGGCCGGGTCGTCGGAATCCGGCCCGTGCATCGCGAACGCCCAGTGGTTGTCGGCTTTCCCGGTGTAGCCGAGGTTGAACGCGGCCGTGTGCCCGCCGTTCTGGCTCACCGCCGCCGCCCAGTCGTCGGGCGGCGAGTCGAGCTTCACCCAGGTCGACACGCTGAAGCTCTGGCTCGTGTCGGTCACCGGCTTCGCCCTGCGGACGTAGTCGCGGGTGCCGTCGAGCCGGATCGCCAGATCGGCCTGGTCGGGCGAGTTCGCCTGGCCTGCCGTCCAGGTCGGGCCGGCCGGGAGCACGGCACCGTCGTCCGTGCCGTCGCCGTCGAACTTCCAGGCCAGCTGGGCGACGTCGTCGCGGGCCACCATCGCCTGGATCTCGCCGCCGGCCAGCACCCGGCCGTAGGCGCGGACGTCGTCGAGCATTCCCGGCCAGTAGTGGCCGAGGGAGCCGTTCAGCTTGCCGCGCCCGAAGATCAGCGGACCGCCGGCCGCGAACCCGGCCTGCCGGGCCGCGGTGCCGGCGAGCCGGCCGTCGACGTAGAGGCGGATCTGCTTCGCCGGGGCGTCGTAGACTGCGGCCAGGTGCGTCCACTTCTTCTGCACCGCAGGCACGTCGGACCGCACACCTTCGTCCACCGGGCGGGTCACGGCGTCCGCCGACGGCAGGTAGATCTCCCACTTCCCGCCGCCGGATCCGTCCGGACGGTACCCGAGGAGGAACCCGCTGTTGACGTTCCCGTCCTGGGAAAGCGCCGAGTAGAAGCCATTCGCCACCGGGTTCGAAATGTCCGCGTTCACCCAGGTCGCCACCGTGAAGCTCTGGTCGGTGGTCACGACCGGTCCGGCGGTCGCGGCGTAGTCGTCCTGGCCGTCGAACGCGGCGGCCCCGCCGATGGCCCCGCCGGCGGCGAACGCCGCGCCGTTGGCCAGCTTCGCCGGCTGCCCGCCGGGCACCGCGTTCGCCGCCGTGACGTCGGCCTTCTCGTCGAGGTGCCACTGTCCCAGCTGGACGTTGTCACCGGAGACCATCGCCGCGACCTCGGCATCGGAGACGCGCCGGTCGTAGGCGCGGACCTCGTCGATCGCGCCCGGGAAGCCGTAGCCGATGTGGAGCAGGTCGCTGCCCCGCCACGACGACGGGGCGTCGCCGGTCCCGTCGAGCACCCCGTTGACGTAGAGGCGGACCTTGTGCCCCGCGGCGTCGTAGGACGCGGCGAGGTGCGTCCACGCGCCGGCGACGGCGGGCGCGGTGGAGCGCACGAAGTTGTAGCTTGGCGGGCTCGCCGAGTCGGTCTGCGGCATGACGAACACCCACCTGCCGCCGTTGCCGCCCTCGTACTGCAGGCAGAACGAGCAGGTTGCGGTGCCGTTCTGGCGCAGGACCGCGTGCGTACCGCTGTCGGTGCGGTCGATCTTCGCCCAAGCGGCGACGGAGAAACTGCCGCGCTCGTCGACCGCGCTCGGGGCGGTGACCTGCTGGGTTCCATCGAGCTGGAGGGCCGAGCCGATAGCGCCCGGCGTGTAGCCCGGGCCGCCGACCGGCGTGCCGTCCCGCCAGCCGAGGTTGGCGTCGTCCTTGGTGTTCCCCTCGAAGGACCACTGGGCGAGCGGGCCGTTGCCCGGCCGGACGTAGATGTGGAAGGCGGTACTGGGACTGCGGTGCCCGGCCCGGTCCACGCTCTGCACGTACAGGTCGCGCGGGCCGTCGCCGTCGGGAGCGACGGAGACGGTCGCGCCGCCGCCGAGCGCGTCCGCGTCGACCTGCGTCGAGGGCGGGTCGTTCCAGCCGTAGAGGTAGTGGTCGACGTCCTTGACGGTATTGGCACCGAAGGTGAACGTGCCTGGCACGCCGGCCCCACCGTGCCAGCGGTTGTCGGCCGGGTAGAGCACGCCGGACACCGTCGGCGGTACGGTGATGCCGTCGGTGTCCACGACGAACGGACCGGGTCCCTGCCCCGGATCACCGGCGTCGAGGTTTTCGCCCGCGTAGTTCGTGTCCCACGCCTCGACGGACCAGCCGACCGTCTTCCCGTTACGGCTCTTCAGGTCGACGTCGGTGCTGTGGTAGGCACCCGATCCCTGCAGACCGCCCCACCGGTCTTCGACCGCACCGTCGGTCTTGATGTGCCACAACGGCTTGACGGCGTCGTCGTCCGGGTCGGTGAGCTGGGCCTGGAGCCGGATCGAGTCGTCGCCGACGTAGGGCTTCCCGCCGCACCACCGGCAGGGCGCGGGCAGCGGCGGATCGGTCGCCACCACGTTCGGGGCGTTCGGCCGGGTGTTGTACGTGACGCTCAGCTTGGTGTCCCACTGGCTGTACTTGCGCCACGCGAGCTGTTCGGTTTCGTCGGCCGCTTTGAAGAAGTACGTCGAAATGCCGAGGGTGTTGACGCCTCCGGTGGCGGGGAACCCGATGCCCCGGTAGCCGGGACACGCGTCCCACACGCCGGGTGCGGTGGCGGTGCTGACGAGCCAGCCCTGCGGCGCGTTGTCCCAGGTCGTGCCGTCGTCGATCGTGCCGAACGCCATGAACAGCTGGTGCGTCTGATCGCTGCAGTTCGGGCTGTGCACCACGGTCGAGTTCATCGTCGCGCCGAGGATCCGCTTCCCGGCGAGGAAACCGGTGTCGTACTGGAAGTACGCGCGCGCCGTGCCGATCTTGTTGCACGTGCCGCTGGGCGTGTAACACGCCCCCACCTGGGCCCAGGTGCCGTCGCCGCTGGTGCGCGGGTACGCGGTGCCGGGCTTGCCGGAAAGCACGGTGTTCCAGGTCGCCCACTCGAAGGTGTGGAGGTCGGGGTCGACAGACACCGGGAACACCGTCGCCGGATCGGCCAGGAACTTCAGGTCCGGGCGCAGGGTGAGGGTCTGTGCCGAGACGTCGACCCCGACGGCCGTCGCGTGGTCCTCGCCGCGCGCGTCCCACATCGCCGCCGGCGGCGCGGTGAACACGTCCTTGCCGTGGTCGTCGGTCGCGTGCAGCACGCCGCGGGCGTCGGTCGAGACCCGCACTCCCGTGGTCTCCAGCCGGAAGGGCACGGCCGCCAGGGCGGGGTTCTTCGCGGCGGCGGCGTTCTTGACCACCAGCCGTTCGCGGTAGCCGTCACGCTCGGCCGCCATCACCAGGTCGACGCCCGGCAGCACCTCGCGGTAGGTGGCGGTGTCCCCGGCGATCTCCGGTGCCGGCAGCGCGCCCGGCCAGCGCACGGCCAGCCGCTTGCCGTCCCGGGCGAGCTCGGCCAGTGGCGCCACGCTGCCGCCGCCGGACAGCACGAGATCCCCCTCGGCGGCCCGCGGCCGGACCGCACCGTCGCTTGTCCGGACGAGCGCGGTGTCGATGTCCACCCAATGATCGCCGCGCCGGACCCGGACCGGGCCCGCGGACAGCTCCGCCGTCATCGTGCCATCGGGGTTGGCGAACACCGTCCGGGTGCCGGTGCGCTGGTCGGCTGCTTCCACCCGGGTCCCCTGCCGGTGCGCCGCGTTCATCGCGGCAGCCGTGCCGGGCGCCTCGGCGAGCCGGCTCACCGGCCCGGCCGCCGGGCCCCACGGCACCGACAGAGCAACCCCGGCGGCCAGCGCAACCGCCAGGAGCACCGGCACCCGCCGCGGCCCCCCGCGTCTGCGCCCGTTCGGCTCCACCTCGAACTCGCTCACGTTCGCCACCCCCCATGGCTCACGCGGTGGGCAACCCCCCTGGTCAGACCACCACTGCAGCAACGCTAGCGGGCCGGGCGGGCGCCGGGCCGACTCCCGCTTTCGGGGCTCGACGGTCCCGCTTTCGGGCCTTTACCAGCGGAAATCCGCTACCGGGACGGGGTGGACGCGGTGCGCGCAGAGGCAGATTTGCCGGTCGGCGGACACGTTCAGCCCAGCCGGTGGCGCGAAGGGCGATCGTCCGGCTCGAGCTGCGGCACGCAGGCCAGGCGCGCAGGCCGGGCCATGAGGCGGAACCGTGGCTCGCCCGGGCGGAGCACGTGCCGGAGGACCGCGAGCACCACGGCCGAGCGGCTGATCAGACCCAGTTGGGGGAGCAGAGACCACGTTCGATCTCTTGTGTGATCCAACTCACACCTCTAGCCTTGGGGTGGGCTCCCACCACCGAGCAGCAGCCCCGAGGAAGTGCCGCGATGTCGTGGTCACCGAATCACCCGGACTCCGTCGACGCCCTCTTCGAGCGCCGGAAGGCACCCGTGCTCGCCCTGGCCGAGGACGCCAGGACGGTGGCCGAGGCGTGCCACGGCATGGCCCGCCGCTTCCACCGCGGCGGCAAGCTCGTGGTGTTCGGCAACGGCGGTCCCAGCACCGATGCCCAGCACGTCGCGGTCGAGTTCGTCCACCCGGTGATCGTCGGCAAGCGCGCGCTGCCGGCGCTCTCGCTGACCGCCGACGTCGCGACCGTCACCGGCGTCGCCAACCGCGTCGGCCTCGAAGACGTCTTCGCCCACCAGCTGCGGATCATCGGCGAACCGGCCGACATCGCCCTGGGCATCTCGACCGACGGCGAGTGCGCCAACGTGCGCCGCGCTCTCGAAACGGCCCGTGACCTCGGGATGCTCACCGTCGCACTGACCGGCCGTAACGGTGGCGCGATTGCCGCGACTCCAGGGCTGGACCACGTCTTCATCGCCCGCTCGGCCGACCCGCGGATCGTCAAGGAGGTGCACGTGACCACCTACCACGTGCTGTGGGAGCTGGTGCACGTGTTCTTCGAACACCCGGGTGTGCTGACCCCGGAGGTGGCGTCGTGAGCGCCCGTGACGCCGACAGAGCAGCCGGCCCCGTCTGTCACGACGGGGTGTGCATCACCTGCTCCGACACCGCGGTCGAGGTGACCGTGGTCGAGCTCCTCGAAGACGAGCTCGCCGTCGTGGACACCGGGTCCACCCGGGAAGAGGTCAGTGTCGCGCTGGTCGAGGCCGGCGTCGGCGACCGCATCCTGGTGCACGCCGGAGAAGCCATCGCACGCTTGGAGAACTCCTAGCCGCGGGAGAACCGGTATGACGCGGGAACACCCCGTCACCGACGGTCTCGAAGCGCTGTACCCGTTCCTGTACGCGGGTGCCAGCGACGTCGACGCCGTCCTCCGCCAGGTGGAAAAGTCCACTGTGGACAAAGTGCACGAGATCGTCGCCCTCCGCGGCGACGTGCTCGCGGCCGACCGCGACCGCCTGTTCGCGTGCGCGCAGGACCTCGCGCGCGCGTTCCGCGGCGGCGGCCGGCTGCTCGCGTTCGGCAACGGCGGGAGCTCGACCGACGCGCAGGACCTGGCCAGCCTGTTCCTGAGCCCGGCGGGCGACGCCCGGCCGTTGCCCGCCTTCGGGTTGACGAACGACATCGCCGTGGTGACCGCCCTTTCCAACGACATCGGGTTCGACGTCGTGTTCGCCCGCCAGATCGGCGCGTTCGGGCGGCCCGGCGACATCGCGGTGGGCCTGTCCACCAGCGGGAACTCCGCGAACCTGGTGCGCGCCTTCGACGAAGCCGCCCGGCGCGGCCTGGTGACCGTCGGCATCGCCGGCTACGACGGCGGGAAGATGGCCGAGCTGGACAGCATCGACCACCTCTTCGTCGTCCCGTCACCGTCCGTGCACCGCATCCAGGAAGCCCAGACGACCCTTTACCACGCGCTGTGGGAGCTGACCCTCGGCGCACTCGACGAATGCGGGGTTGATCAGCCGTGACGCATGCCGCAGAGAAGACCGAGACCGAAGAACAGCCCATCCACATCCTCTGGATCAACGCCGGTCTGTCCTGCGACGGCGACTCCGTCGCGCTGACGGCCGCCACGCAACCGAGCATCGAGGAAATCGTCCTCGGCGCTTTGCCCGGCCTGCCCAAGATCGCGGTCCACTGGCCGCTGATCGACTTCGAATGCGGCCCCGACAAGGGGGCCGACACGTTCATCGAGTGGTTCTACAAAGCCGACCGCGGTGAGCTGGAACCGTTCGTGCTGGTCATCGAAGGCTCGATCCCGAACGAGGCGATCAAGGACGAAGGCTACTGGTGCGGGTTCGGCAACAACCCCGAGACCGGCCAGCCGATGACCACCAGCGAGTGGCTGGACCGCCTGACGCCCAAGGCGCTGGCCGTGATGGCCGTCGGCACCTGCGCCACCTACGGCGGCATCCACGCGATGGAGGGCAACCCGACCGGCGCCATGGGCGTGCCCGACTACCTGGGCTGGGACTGGAAGTCCGGCGCCGGCATCCCGATCGTCTGCGTGCCCGGCTGCCCGACCCACCCGGACAACCTGTCCGAGACCATCACCTACCTGCTCTACCAGGCCGCCGGGCAGGCGCCGATGATCCCGCTCGACGACCACCTGCGGCCGCAGTGGCTGTTCGGCGCGACCGTGCACGAGGGCTGCGACCGCGGCGGCTACTACGAGCAGGGCCAGTTCGCGACCGAGTACGGCTCCCCGAAGTGCCTGGTCAAGCTGGGCTGCTGGGGCCCGGTCGTCAAGTGCAACGTGCCCAAGCGCGGCTGGATCAACGGCGTCGGCGGCTGCCCGAACGTCGGCGGCATCTGCATCGGCTGCACCATGCCCGGCTTCCCGGACAAGTTCATGCCGTTCATGGACGAGCCGCCGGGCGCGCAGGTCTCGTCGCTGGCCAGCGGCGCGTACGGGTCGGTGATCCGGCGGCTGCGGAAGATCACCGAGCGCAAGCTCGACAAGGAGCCGAAGTGGCGGCACACGGGCAAGAAGCTCAACACCGGCTACAAGTCTTCTTGGCGCTGAAGGGCCTGTAACACTCAAGGGAGTGGACATGACGGAAACGCAGACCGACAAGGGCATCAGCACCAAGGGCAAGACCGACCTCGTCGAAATGGCGTGGGACCCGATCACCCGGATCGTCGGCAGCCTCGGCATCTACACGAAGATCGACTGGGCGGCCAAGCGGGTCGTCGAGTGCCACAGCACGTCGTCGGTGTTCCGCGGCTACAGCATCTTCATGAAGGGCAAGGACCCGCGCGACGCGCACTTCATCACCAGCCGGATCTGCGGGATCTGCGGCGACAACCACGCGACCTGCTCGGTGTACGCCCAGAACATGGCCTACGGCGTCCGCCCGCCGCACCTGGGCGAGTGGATCCTCAACCTCGGCGAGGCCGCCGAGTACATGTTCGACCACAACATCTTCCAGGAGAACCTGGTCGGGGTCGACTACTGCGAGAAGATGGTCGCCGAGACCAACCCCGGCGTCCTGGAGCAGGCCAACCGCACCGAGGCGCCGCACGCGCGTGACCACGGGTACAAGACCATCGGCGACATCATGCGCTCGCTCAACCCGCTGGAAGGCGAGTTCTACCGCGAGGCGCTGCAGGTCAGCCGCAGCACGCGCGAGATGTTCTGCCTGATGGAAGGCAGGCACGTCCATCCGTCCACTTTGTACCCGGGCGGCGTCGGCACGGTGGCCACCGTCCAGCTGTTCACCGACTACCTGACCCGGCTCATGCGCTACGTCGAGTTCATGAAGCGCTGCCTGCCGATGCACGACGACCTCTTCGACTTCTTCTACGAAGCCCTGCCCGGCTACGAAGAAGTCGGGCGGCGGCGCGTCCTGCTCGGCTGCTGGGGCAGCCTGAACGACCCCGAACACTGCGACTTCAGCTACGAGAACATGGAGTCCTGGGGCCGCAAGATGTTCGTGACGCCCGGCGTGGTCGTCGACGGCAAGCTCGTCACGACGAGCCTGCTCGACATCAACCTCGGCATCCGGATCCTGCTCGGCAGCTCGTTCTACGAAGACTGGGCGGACCAGCCGATGTTCGTCACGCAGGACCCGCTGGGCAACACGGTCGACCAGCGCCACCCGTGGAACCAGCACACGATCCCGCGCCCGGCCAAGCGAGACTTCGACGGCAAGTACTCGTGGACGATGTCGCCGCGCTGGTTCGACGGCACGGACCACCTGGCCCTCGACACCGGTGGCGGCCCGATCGCGCGCCTGTGGGTCACGGCGCTGGCCGGACTCGTCGACACGCCGTACGTCAAGTCGACCGGGCACAGCGTCACGATCACCTTGCCGCGCACGGCGACCAAGCCCGAGGTCGCCTTCGAGTGGAAGATCCCGCAGTGGAGCAACGCGCTCGAGCGCAACCGCGCCCGGACGTACTTCCAGGCGTATTCGGCGGCGCTGGCCCTGCACTTCGCCGAGCAGGCACTGGGTGAGGTCCGCCAGGGCCGCACCAAGACGTGGGAGCCGTTCAAGGTCCCGGACGAAGGCGTCAGCTGCGGCTTCACCGAAGCCGTCCGCGGGGTGCTGTCGCACCACATGGTGATCAAGGGCGGCAAGATCGCCAACTACCACCCGTACCCGCCGACGCCGTGGAACGGCAGCGTGCGCGACAGCTTCGGCACGCCGGGGCCGTACGAGGACGCCGTGCAGAACACGCCGATCTTCGAGGAGAACACGCAGGAGAACTTCAAGGGCATCGACATCATGCGCGCGGTCCGCAGCTTCGACCCCTGCCTGCCCTGCGGCGTCCACATGTACACCGGCCAGGGCAAGGTCATCGAGCGGCTGCACACCCCGCACGCGTTCGGCGGGGAGCTCGGCTGATGACCGACGTCGACCGGGTCGGCGAGCGCATCGAGCAGCTGCTGGGCGAGTTCTCCGGCGCGGACGCCGAGCTCGCCGAGGACCTCGTCCACACGCTGCTCGAGTTCTACGGGGCCGGCCTGGCCCGGATCGTGGAGCTCGTCGACCGGCCCCTGCTCGACCGGCTCGCCGAGGACGACCACGTCCGCGGCCTGCTCGTGCTGCACGACCTGCACCCGCGGTCCACGCACGAGCGGGTCACCGAGGCCCTCGACAAGGTCCGGCCGTACCTGGGTTCCCACGCCGGCGACGTCGAGTTCGTCGAGATCGCCGACGGTGTCCTGCGGCTGCGGCTGCAGGGCACCTGCGACGGCTGCCCGTCGTCGACGGTCACCGCGAAGTACGCCATCGAGCGGGTCGTCCGGGAGGCGGCGCCGGAGATCTCCGAAGTCGTCGTCGAAGGAGTCGTGCCGGAGGAAACCGGTCCGGGCGGGCGGCCGCTGCTGCCGCTGGTCCCGTGTCCGGTGGAGGTCTCGTGACGGGCGGCCTGCGCAGGTTCCGCACTCCCGTCCGGCGCGCCGCGCCGGGCGAGAAGTGCGAGATGTGCGCGGAACCGATCAGCGTGGAACACGGGCACGTCATCGACCTCGAATCCCGGGCGATCCTGTGCACCTGCCGGGGCTGCTACCTGCTCTTCACCCACCGCGGGGCGGGCGGGAAGCGGCACCGGGCGGTGCCGGACCGGTATCGGCACGCCCCCCGGTTCGGGCCGGGGACCGCGCTGTGGGAGACGGCCGGGATCCCGGTGAAGACGGCGTTCCTGTTCCGCAATTCGGTGCAGGACCGCCCGGTCGCGTTCTACCCGAGCCCGGCGGGGGCGACCGAGTCGCTGCTGCCGCTCGGCACGTGGGACGACCTGCTGGCGGGCACACCGGCGTTCGCCGACATCGCCGACGACGTCGAAGCCCTGCTGCTGAACCAGCTCGACCTCGGCTTCGAATGCTTCCTGGTGCCGATCGACGTCTGCTACGAGCTGGTCGGGATCGTGCGCTCGACGTGGCGGGGCTTCGACGGCGGCACCGAGGCGCACGAAGCCATCGACGGGTTCTTCGCGCACCTGCGGGAGCGCAGCGAGGTCGTGGCGGATGGCTGAACTGACCTTCGACTGCATCGACGTCCGGCCGCTGAAGTACGCCGCGTCGCCGACGCTGGCGTTCAAGCTGCGGATCTCCGAGCTGACCGGGCAGCCCGTCCACGCGATGGTGCTGCGCGTGCAGATCCGCATCGAGCCGCAGCGCCGCCGGTACGCCGACGACGAGTCGGAGCTGCTCACCCACCTCTTCGGCGACCGCTCCCGGTGGGGCGAGACGCTGAAGCCGTTCCAGTTCACCTCCGTGTCGGTGACCGTGCCGGGGTTCTCCGGCGCCACCGAGGTCGACGTCGAGGTGCCGTGCACCTACGACCTGGAGGTCGCGGCCGGCAAGTACTTCCACGCGTTGTCCGAGGGCGTCGTGCCGATGGTGCTGCTGTTCAGCGGCACCGTGTTCGGCAAGGGCGGCCCGGGGTTCTGGGTCGAGCAGGTGCCGTGGCACACGCAGGCCGAGTGCCGGATGCCGGTGACCGTCTGGGACGAGCTGATGTCCCGCTACTTCCCGAACGCCGGGTGGATCAAGCTGCCGCACGAAACGCTCGACGCGCTGCTCAAGTACAAGGCGGAGCACGCGATCCCGACCTGGGAAGCGGCGATCGAGCGGTTGCTGGCCGGTGGGTCATGAACGTCCGGGACCAGGCTCGCGCGATCGGCGACGCCGTGCTCTACGAGGGCTACCTCCTCTACCCGTACCGGGCGTCGGCGGGGAAGAACCGCGTGCGCTGGCAGTGGGGTGTGCTGGTGCCGCCGTCGTACGCGTCGGCCGAGATCGGCGAGCACTCCTCCGCCCGCGTCGAATGCCTCCTCGAACCGTCGGACCACACGGTCCTGCACGTCAAGCTGCGGTTCCTGCAGACCCGGACGCAGGATTCCACGTGGGACGAAGCCGTAGAGCACGAGATCGACTTCGAGCTGCCCCTTGCGGAACTGCCGGCCGAGAGGCCGTTCCAGGTGCCGGGCGACGGGCAGCGGACGCATGAGCTGTCCGGCGTCCTCACCGCCCGGGCCGACCCGCTCGACGGGCCGTTCGGCGGCACCCGGCTGCGTGTCGACGTGCACAACACGACGTCGTGGCCCTCCGACGGCGTCCGGCGGCACGCCCTGCGGCACGCGCTGCTCGCCGCCCACCTCGTGCTCAGCGTCGACACCGGGCACTTCCTGTCGATGCTGGACCCGCCGGAGTGGGCGAAGCCGGCGGTCGAAACCTGCCGGCAGGAGCGGCTGTGGCCGGTGCTGATCGGCGACACCTCGCGCAGCACGGTGGTGCTCGCGTCGCCGATCATCCTCTACGACGACCCGGCGATCGCGCCGGAAAGCCCGGGTGACCTCTTCGACGGCACCGAGATCGACGAGATCCTCACCCTGCGCACGATGACGCTGACCGACGAGGAGAAGCGCGAGGCCCGGGCCACCGACCCGCGCGCGGCGGCCATCGTCGACCGCGTCGACACGATGCCGCCCGAGCTGCTGGAACGGCTGCACGGCGCGATCCGGTCCGTGCGCCCGGCCGGGCCCTCGGTGACCGTCGCCGGGGTGCGCGTCGCCGAAGGGTCCCGCGTCCGCCTGCGGCCGAACCTGCGCGGCGCCGACGCCCAGGACATGTTCCTCATCGGCAAGACCGCCACCGTCCGGGTGGTCCTGTCCGATGTGGACGGCGCCACGCACGTCGCGGTCACGCTCGACGACGACCCCGGCGCCGACCTGCAGCACGCGCACGGCCGGTACCGGTACTTCTCCCCCGACGAAATCGAACCCTTGGAGGTCGCGGAATGAGGCCACGAGTCCTGGTCGCGGGCATCGGCAACATCTTCCTGAGCGACGACGGTTTCGGCGTGGAGGTCATCAAGGAGCTGGAGGGCGCCGATCTGCCACCCTGGGTGCAGATCGCCGACTACGGCATCGCCGGCATGCACCTCGCCTACGACCTGATGGGCGGCTACGACACGACGATCCTGCTCGACGCGACCCCGCACGGCCGCCCACCCGGCACCCTCTCGCTCATCGAAGCCGACACCGAGGACCTGGCGGCGGCGTCGATCGACGCGCACGGCATGCAGCCGGACGCGGTGTTCCGGCTGCTCCGGCTGCTCGGCGGCGACGCCGGGCGGGTCCTGCTCGTCGGCTGCGAACCGGCGTGCCTCGACGAAGGGATCGGGTTGTCACCCGAAGTGGCCGCGGCCGTTCCGGCCGCCGTCCGCGCGGTCACCGAACTGACCTGGGGCACCAGCCCACAGCTGCAAACCACGGAGGTCTGAGCCATGTGCCTCGGCATCCCGGGCGAGATCATCGAAGTCAGCGAGGAACGCCCGGACCTCGCGAAAGTCTCGGTGAGCGGCGTCAAGCGGACCATCAACATCGGGCTGCTCGAAGACGACCCGCCGAAGCCCGGCGAGTGGATCCTCATCCACGTCGGCTTCGCACTGTCCAAAATAGACGAAGCGGAAGCGGCGGCCGCGCTGGACTTCCTCGAAAGCATCGGCAAGGCGTACGAGGACGAGATGGCCGCGCTACTGGAATCCCGGATCGAATAGAGGAGTCGTCATGCGTTTCGTCGACGAGTTCCGCGACGCGGAGAAGGCGCGGGCGCTGTCCGCGAAGATCACGTCGTTGTGCGAGCCGGGCCGCCACTACAAGTTCATGGAGGTCTGCGGCGGGCACACGCACACGATCTACAAGCACGGCCTCGAGGACTACCTGCCCGAGAGCATCACACTGGTGCACGGGCCGGGCTGTCCGGTGTGCGTGATCCCGATGGGCCGCATCGACGACGCCATCCACATCGCCCGGCAGCCCGGGGTGCTCATGACGTCGTTCGGCGACATGATGCGCGTGCCCGGCTCCGGCGGGAACTTCTTCGACTCCAACGCCGAGGGCACCAACATCCGCATGGTGTATTCGCCGCTGGACTCGCTGAAGATCGCGCGGCAGAACCCGGACCTGCGGGTGGTGTTCATGGCCATCGGGTTCGAGACGACCACGCCGTCCACCGCGATGACGCTGCTGCGCGCGGCCGCCGAAGGCATCGAGAACTTCTCGGTGTTCGGCAACCACGTCACGATCATCCCGGCGATCAAGGCCATCCTCGACTCCCCCGACCTGCGGCTCGACGGCTTCATCGGTCCCGGACACGTGTCGACGGTGATCGGCTGCCGTCCGTACGAGTTCATCGCGCGCGACTACGGCAAGCCCGTCGTCGTCGCCGGGTTCGAGCCCCTGGACATCCTGCAGTCGATCTACATGTTGATGGTGCAGCTGTCCGAAAACCGGTCGGAGGTCGAGAACCAGTACTCGCGGGTCGTGCCGTGGAACGGGAACATCGTGGCGTTGAAGGCCATCAACGAGGTGATGGAGCTGCGGCCGTACTTCGAGTGGCGCGGCCTCGGGTTCATCACGCACTCGGCGATGGCGATCCGCGAGAAGTACGCGAAGTTCGACGCCGAACGGATCTTCGAGATCCCCGGCCTGCGCGTCGCCGACCCGAAGGCGTGCCAGTGCGGCGAGGTGCTCAAGGGCGTGCTGAAGCCGTGGGAGTGCAAGGTGTTCGGCACCGCGTGCACCCCGGAGACGCCGATCGGGACGTGCATGGTCTCGCCCGAAGGCGCCTGCGCGGCGTACTACAACTTCGGCCGGTTCAGCCGCCAGCGCGTCCGGGAGGCGAGCCGCGCATGACCACCACCGAGCGCGAGCAGCAGGTCCTCGACCGCATCGAGCGGGCGCGGCGGCGGCGCGCGAAGGTGCGTGAAGAGCGCATCACGCTGTCCCACGGCGCCGGCGGCAAGTCGACGCACACGCTCATCGAGGCCGTGTTCCTCGACGCGTTCCGCAACCCGCTGCTCGAGCCCCTGGAAGACGCGGCGTCGCTGACCATCGGCGACGCCCGGCTGGCCCTGACCACGGACTCCTACGTCGTCTCGCCGCTGTTCTTCCCCGGCGGGAACATCGGCGACCTGGCCGTGAACGGCACGGTCAACGACCTCGCCGTCTCCGGCGCGCGGCCGTTGTACCTGACCGCGGGATTCATCCTCGAGGAGGGCTTTCCCGTCGAGGACCTGCTGAAGATCGTCGAGTCGATGAAGACGGCCGCCGAAGCGGCCGGCGTGCAGATCGTCACCGGCGACACGAAGGTCGTGCAGCGCGGCAAGGCCGACGGCGTCTACATCAACACCGCCGGGGTCGGGGTGCTCACCCGCACCGGGCTCGGCGTCGCCACCGCGAAGCCCGGAGACGCCGTCCTCGTCTCCGGGCCGATCGGCGACCACGGCGTCACGATCATGCTGGCCCGCGGCGAGCTGGACATCGACGCCGACCTCGAGTCCGACACCGCCCCGGTGCACGACCTGGTCGCCGGGCTGCTGGCCGCGGTCCCCGGCGTGCGCGCGATGCGGGACGCGACCCGCGGCGGCGTCGCGACGATCCTCAACGAGATCGCGAAAGCCGCGGAGGTCGCCGTGGTCGTCGACGAGAAGGCCGTCCCGGTCCGGGAGGAGGTCCGCGGCGCGTCGGAGCTGCTGGGCATCGACCCGCTGTACGTCGCCTGCGAAGGCCGGATCGTGGTCGTCGTCGACGGCTCGCAGGCAGAAGACGCGCTGGCCGCGTTGCGCGCGCACCCGCTCGGCGCGGACGCCGCCGTGATCGGGCGGATCGCCGGCGACCCGCCCGGGATCGTGCTGCTGAACACCGCGTTCGGCGGCACCCGGATCGTGGACCTGCTGGTCGGGGACCCGCTGCCGAGGATCTGCTAGTGCACGAAATGGCGATCACGCAGTCGGTCGTCGACGCGATCGTCGCCCGCCTCGGCGAGGCGGCGGTGAAGACCGTGCGGCTGGAGATCGGGCGCCTGTCCGGCGTGGTGCCGGACAGCGTCCGGTTCTGCTTCGACGTCCTCTGCACGGGGACGTCGCTCGAAGGCGCCCGGCTGGACATCGCCGAGCCGGCGGGCCGGGCCCGCTGCCGCGACTGCGGCGAGGAGTTCGGCCTCGACGACTTCATCGTGCTGTGTCCCTGCGGCAGCGCCGATGCCGAAGTGCTGACCGGGCGCGAACTGCGCATCACCTCGGTGGAGGTTTGACATGTGCGACACCTGCGGCTGCTCCGACACCGGGCACGTCCGGATCACCGATCACGCGCACACGGTGGTCATGGAGCAGGACATCCTGGCGAAGAACGACGAACTCGCGTCGCACAACCGCGCGCACCTGCGTGACTCGGACGTCTTCGCGATCAACCTGATGAGCTCGCCCGGCGCCGGGAAGACGACGCTGCTGGAGCGGACCATCCGGGACCTCGACGTGCCGTGCGCGGTGATCGAGGGCGACCAGGAGACGCTGCTGGACGCCGAGCGGATCAAGGCCACCGGCGCACCGGTGGTGCAGATCAACACCGGCGCGGGCTGCCACCTCGACGCGTCGATGCTGCACCGGGCGCTGCATTCGCTGGCGCCCGCGCAGGGCTCGACGGTGTTCGTCGAGAACGTCGGCAACCTGGTCTGCCCGGCGCTGTTCGACCTCGGCGAGGCGGCGCGGGTCGTGGTCCTGTCGGTGACCGAGGGGCCCGGGAAGCCGCTGAAGTACCCGCACATGTTCGCCGCGACGGACCTCGTGCTGCTGAACAAGGTCGACCTGCTGCCCTACGTCGACTTCGACGTCGACGAGTTCGAGCGGGACGTCCGCCGCGTGAACCAGTCGGCCGCACTGCTCCAGGTCAGCGCGACGCGCGGCGACGGCCTCACCGAGTGGTACGACTGGCTACGGCAACCTGTCCGAAGCTGATCCCGCCGTCATTGGTGGGCACGTTCCGGTGGGTCAGGACGCGGAAGCCGTGCCGTTCCAGGCCTTCCACGGTCCGGTCCAGCAGCAGGACGTTCTGGAAGACGCCACCGGAGAGCGCGACCGTCGTGCTGTGGTCCCGCAACCGGCCGCAGGTGTCCACGATCGCCGCGGCGACACCGTTGTGGAACCGGGCGGCTCGCTGCGCCCTGGTGCCGGAGTCGTCCAGGAGCGCGGCGATGAGGTCTTCGCCGTGGATTTCCTCGTCGATTCGTGCGTGGTAGGCGGTCTTCTCGGCCGGGTCGGCCAGCTGTTCCAGCTCGATGGCGGCCTGGCCCTCGTAGGTGATGGTGTCCCGGACGCCGAGCAGCGCCGCGGCCGCGTCGAAGAGGCGTCCGGCACTGGAGGTCAGAGGTGAGTTGAGTCCGCTGCGCTTGAGCTGCACGATGTCTGCCCGCGCCGGCCGCCCGAGTTCGTCCACATAGGACGCCGCCATCCGCCACGGCTGCCGGATGGCCATCACACCCCCGGGCATGGCGACCGGCCGCAGGTGGGTGAGTCGTTCATAGCTCGTGAGGTCGGCGAGGAGGAACTCGCCACCCCAGATGGTGCCGTCGGGGCCGAAGCCGGTGCCGTCGAAGGCGACGCCGAGGACCGGGCCGTCCTCTCCGTTGTCGGCCAGGCAGGCGGCGATGTGGGCGTGGTGGTGCTGGACGCCCAGGAGCTCGACGTCCTGCTCGAGCGCGTATTTCGTGGACAGGTACTCGGGGTGCAGGTCGTGCGCGACCAGCACCGGGTCGACGTCGAAGAGGTGCTTGAAGTGCTCGATGCCTTCGGTGAACGCCTTCAGCGTCTCGTAGTTCTCGAGGTCGCCGATGTGGTGCGAGACGAAGGCGTGGCGGCCCTTGGCCAGGCAGAAGGTGTTCTTGAGTTCGGCGCCGCAGCCGAGGAGGTGCTTTCGCGCCGGGTGGTTCAGGGTGACGGGCTCGGGCGCGTAACCCCGCGAACGCCGCTGGAGCTGGGGTTTCGTCCCGACGATGCGCACCACCGAGTCGTCGGTCCGGACGTGGATCGGCCGGTCGTGGGTGAGGAAGGCGTCGGCGATGCCCTCGAGGCGGCCGAGGTCTTCGTCGCGGTGGACGATGGGCTCATCGGAGACGTTCGCGCTGGTCAGCACGATCGGCCCGGTGCGCTCCAGCAGCAGGTGGTGCAGCGGGGTGTAGGGCAGCATGAGCCCGATCCGCCGGTTCCCGGGCGCGACGGCGGCCGCGAGGTCCGCCTTCTTCGGCAACAGCACGATGGGCCGTCGCCTGCTGCCGAGCGCTTCTTCGGCCGCCGGGCCGACGTCGGCCAGCTCCCGGGCCTGCGCGAGGTCGGCGACCATGACGGCGAACGGCTTGTCCTCGCGGTGCTTGCGCTGCCGCAGCCGTCGCGCGGCTTCCTCGTGCCGGGCGCCGACGGCGAGGTGGTAGCCGCCCAGCCCTTTCACGGCCACGATGGCCCCATCGCGCAGGGCTTCGACGGTCGCCGGGAGCGGATCCCCGCCACCGGGCTCGAACCGCAGCGTGGGCCCGCAGGCCGGACAGCAGACGGGCTGGGCGTGGAACCGCCGGTCGGCCGGGTCCTCGTACTCCTGCTTGCACGCGGCGCACATCGCGAAGCCGGCCATGGTGGTGAGCGGCCGGTCGTAGGGCACGCCCCGCACGATGGTGAACCGCGGGCCGCAGTTCGTGCAGTTCACGAAGGGGTACCGGAACCGCCGGTCCGCGGGATCGGAGAGTTCGCGAAGGCAGTCGTCACAGGTGGCGGAATCGGCCGAGATCAACGTATCGGCACGGCCACCCCGGGGACTTTCGACGATCCGGAACCCGGCCCCGCCCACGGTGGGGATCTCCCGCACCCGCACGTCATCGACGACGGCCAGGGGCGGCGCTTCGGCCTCGAGCGCGCCGACGAAGCGCTCGACCCCCGATGGCGCGCCTTCGACCTCGGCGAAGACACCGTGCACGTCGTTCCCGACGAACCCGCTGAGCCCGAGCCGCACCGCCAGCTGGTGGACGAAGGGCCGGAACCCCACGCCCTGCACCACCCCGACGACCCGGACGGCCACCCGCACCCGCTCAGTCTGCGCCCGAGCCGGGCCGCGTCGCTACCGCAGGGGCCGGGCCCGCTGTCCGATCTCCGCGAACAGCTCGCCGACGCGTTCGTGCAGTTCGGGGCCGCCGTCGCCGCCGGTCCAGTACCGGCGGACCGCGCCGGCCAGCCGGTAGCCCACGTCGACGGGCACGAGGAAGCAGTCCGTGCCGCGCTCGCCCCCGCGGACCACGATCGCCTCGACGTCCGGCTCGGCCGTGGCCAGCAGCGGGTGCTCCGCGGCGAGCTGCGTCCAGAGGCCGGGCGGAAGGGCCGTCTCGGCCACGCCGGCCGGTCCCGGCTGGAACGCGGTGACGCGGGTGCCGCAGGGGATGAAGAACGCGAAGCGCGCCGGGATCCCGAGCCCATGCCAGTCGAGGCCGGCGATCGGGCGCCGGGGATCCCACAGGTAGCGCTCTGGTACGGCGCGATACCGCACTTCTCCAGCCGGGCAACGGGTGAACAGCAGGAAGCACGCGCGGCACGCGCACAGCAGGCCACGGCGGCCGGTGTCGACCACGTGGCCGTGCCGCGCCGCCACCGGTGTTCCGCAGAGCTCGCACCGCTCCGGCCGAGCGGAGCGCCGGTCCCGGGCGAACGCGGGATGCGTGGCTCCGGTGCCGACACTCACGACGCTCTCCCTTCCGGAGCGCCGGGTGGTCCCATGCCGATCTGGTACAGCGCCGGGACGGCTTCGGCGACGATCTCGACGCCGCTGACCTCCGGGGCGGCGTCCCGGACGGCGGCTTCGACCGTCGCACGGGCCGTGCGCGCCGCGGACGAGCAGCCCCGGCTCGCACCGAGGCTCAGCCGGACCACGCCGTCGTCGATGCCCAGGTAGCCGACCGCGCCCACCTGCGGGCGGATCCGGTCCAGGGCCCGGCGGACCCGCGCCTGCGCGTCGAGGGGGTGCAGGTCGTGCAGCGCCAGCAGGCTCGCGACGACGTCGTCGGCGGCGATCGCCCCGACCAGCGCCGGGGCGTGCTCGCGCAGCGTGCCGACGATGCGGGTCAGGCCTTCGCCGTACAGGTCCGTCAGCTGCCGGACGATCTCTTCGGCAGGCCGCCGGCCGGGACCGGCCAGCAGGATGGCCAGAAGTGTCTCGAGGCGTTCTCCGGGGCTCGGGACAGCGGGGTCGCCGGGCACGTTCACCGGTCGGCCGCCGTCCGGATCTCCCGCAGGATGCGGATCGCGGACCCGGAGACGCTGCTGGTCGCCGTCGGGCCGCCGGCGCCGGCCGGGTCCTCCATGAACGGCATGAACTTGTCCGGGAAGCCCGGCATCGTGCAGCCGATGCAGATGCCCCCGACGTTCGGGCACCCGCCGACGCCGTTGATCCAGCCCCGCTTGGGCACGTTGCACTTGACCACCTGGCCCCAGCAACCCAGCTTGACCAGGCATTGGGGCGAACCGTGCTGATCGGCGAACTCGTCCTGCTCGTAGTACCCGGCCCGGTCGCACCCTTCGTGGACGGTGTTCCCGAACAGCCACTTCGGGCGCAATGCCTCGTCGACGTCGATCTCCGGTGCCCGCCCGGCCACCTGGAACAGCAGGTGGAGGATGGTCTCCGAGAGGTTGTCCGGCTGGACCGGGCAGCCGGGCACGCACACGATGGGCAGCCCGGCCCACGACCGCCAGTCCCGGCCGAGGTACTCGGGCACGCCCATGGCGCCGGTGGGGTTGCCGGCCATCGCGTGCACGCCGCCGTAGCTCGCGCAGGTGCCCACGGCCAGGATCGCCATCGCCTTGGGGGCCAGCCGGTCGAGCCACTCGCTCGCCGTCACGGGCTGACCGGTCGCGGGGTCGGTGCCGAACCCGGACCAGTAGCCCTCGGCCTTGTTCGTCTCGTCGGCGATCGAACCCTCGACGATCAGGATGAACGGCTCGAGCTCGCCGCGGTCCGCGCGGTGCCACCATTCGATGAAGCTGTCGGCACCTCCGTCGGGCCCGCTGCAGAAATCGAGGAACGGCCAGTGCATGGCGACCTCGGGCAGGCCGGGAAGACCGCCGAGAACGATCTCTTCGATACTCGGCTGAGTGGCCGCGGTCAGCGCAACCGATTCGCCGTCGCAGCTCAGCCCGCCATTCATCCACAAAATATGGACAGCCGGTGGATTGTTCTCGGAGTCGTCCGCCGGGCCGTTGCCGGTCTGCGGGGCCCTGACCATCGACGGCACCTTCCCTGGGCGGACGCCCAGCGTAAACCCGTCCGGCAGCAGCGGCAAGACCGACCCGCAGCCGGAAATCGCGGGGACGACTACACTGGACTCCCGGCGGAAGGGACATTGATCGTGGTGGAATCGGTGGGCCGGTCAGCAGGCAATTCGATCGAGGTCGTGCCGGTCGAAATCATCACGAAGATCTTTCCCGCCCGCCCGTCCGCCGTTCCGGGAATCCGCGAATTCGTCCAGGAGTGCCTCGCGGGTGCGCCGCTGGCCGAGGCCGAAGAACGCGAGGTGGGCAACACGATCCTCCGGGCCCTGCTGACCGCGGCCGGCCCGTCCGGCGTGCTCGAGGTCTCCTGCCGGAAATACCCGCGGCGCGTCGAGTTCGACGTGCTCCCGTCCCGCGACCGGGAGCCGGCGCCGGTGCCCCCGCAGCCGGCCGGACCGGACGCGTCCGCCGCCAGCTTCGCCGAGTGGCTGGCCGAAGCACTGCGCAGCCGCGGGATCACTAAGGAGACCGCGGCCGAGGAGCTGGGGGTGTCCCCGAAAACGATGAACCGCTGGCTCGGCGGCCAAACCGAGCCCCGGCTGCGCGATCTGCGCCGCATCGAGGACCGCTTCGGCGACGTGCGGTTGCACTGACGGACAGATGTGTCCCGGCCGCACCCCGCTCCCTAGCCCCGGCCCGGGTGCGGCACCTCGGCGGGCCGTTGCCGCATGGCCAGCTCGATGGTGCAGCCGGCCGTGTCGGAGCTGACGTCGAGCCACTCGCAGATCCGGTCGGTCATCCACAACGTGGTGCCGGGGCGGGCGGCCGCGCGGGGCCCGTAGAACGCCGGGCCGGCGACGGGGCGTTCGCTGTGCAGCGTGCACACCACCCGGCCCGCCGCCGGCCGCACCCACACGGCCGCCCGGTCGATGCCGTGCTCGAGCAGGTAGGCCATCGCCTCGCCGACGGCGATGCCGAACAGCGTGGCGGTGTCCTCGGACCGCAGCAGAGCGCTCGCCCGCTCCAGCACGTGGCGCCGCACGGCGACCAGGTCGCCCTCGAAGCGGAAGAGGTCCTCGCCGGTGCGCGACGGCGTGGCCGCCGCGGGTCCGGCTGCCTCCTCGGGGGCCCGGAACTGCGCGGACGGCCGGGGCTCGCCGTCCACGACGTACTCGGGATGCGTGCGGCGTGCCACCTCGACCACACCGGGAGCGGTGGCCCTCGTGTCGTAGGGGCAGAGCATCCAGATCCGGGTGCCGGTCAGCGCCACGTTGAACTCCGCCTCGGTCAGCTGCCAGGCGGCTTCGTCACCGGAGCCGGCCCGGGCGGGTTCGGCGAGGACGCGGACCGTGCCGGTCGGCGCGGTGGACCGGTGGCGGCCCCAGTAGCGCCGCAGCGCGCCGGCCACCTGCGACGGCCGCCGTCCGAAGTAGTCCGACTCCGCGACGGCGATCCGGTCGGCATCCGCGCCCATCACCGCGTGCAGCAGCCGGAGGTTGGCCGCCGGTGTGGTGACCAGCACCGGCTCACCCCGGCGCAACCCGTCCTCCGCGAAGGGAACGGCCATCGCGAGGAACTCGGCGTCGCTGCCGTAGAGGCAGCCCTGGTGCCGGAAACCTGACTTCACCGCGCTTTCCCGTGCCGCGGCAGCTGCCGGGGTGTTCATGCACACCGAGCCTCCTGAGGATTTCTTCGCCGGTTGCCGATTCGAACGCATTTCCCTCGGGAACGCTCGCAGACCACCGGGAGCGTACCCGCACCAGCTCGGCTCAGCCATCACGCGTCGAATCGATTACACCCGTTCGGAGTATTTTGCCCAGGAATCCACCCTGGCAGACACAACCGTCATTGCGACACCTGTCGGCAGCACAGCCATGGCCAGCCAAAAGCCCTGTTGCGCAAGGATCCCGGGTCAGATGTGTCCCCTCCGCCAAGGCACGTGACAGTACTGTCCGGACTTCGCCAGGAGTGACCGGAAACGACCTCTGCGCCCACCTGTTCGAAAACAATTCGCCTTCATTTCGGGCAGCTCATGAGAATTATTCTCAATAGGGGCAACGTTCGGGGCAGCCCGCAGTCCGGCTGTCGCCGCAGGCCCGGGCGGGCGAGTCGTGCGCGCAGCCCGGCAGCCATCCCGGCGATGGTGACGACGTCAGCGTCGACCAGCGCGGATCCAGCCGGCGCAGTGCCCGCCGGCTCGGCGGCAGGAACCGCTCGACCCGGCGTGGCAGGTACCAGCCCGCCCGCCGTTTGCCGAGTTGCACCAGCCACGGCCACACCAGCTCGGGCGGCGCGTCCACGGTGAAGCCGCGGTCCATCACGACGTCCGCCGGGGTGACGAGGTCGTCGCCGGGGCGTCGTTCGGCGCGTTCGGCGGACGTGGCCGAGTACGCACTCATCCGGCGGCGAGCGTGGTCAGGCCGGTCTCGAGCACGGCGGCCGAGGCTCACGCGTCGGCGTTCGCGACGATGGCGTCGAGCAAGCCGGGGAACCGTTCGTCGAGCTCGTCGCGGCGCAGCGCGGCGTACTGCTGGTTACCGCGCTGCGTGCGCCGCAGGATGCCGCTCTCGCGCAGCACCCGGAAGTGGTGCGAGGCGTTGGACTTGCTCAGCCCGAGATCGGCGTAGACCCGCGAGCACTCGCATTCGCCGAGCGCGGCCATCGTGCGCACCATGTGCAGCCGGGCGGGATCGGCGAATCCGCGCACGACATCGGCCAGGCCGAGGTCGGCCAGGTCCGGGTGCGGCCGGTCGGACACGGCTTCAGCCCGCGGCGGTGAAGATCTGCTTGCTGAACAGGACGTCCAGCCGGTGCACGTGGGCCGGCGCGGCCAGGATGTCGTTCATCCGCTCGACATCACGGAAGATGTCCCCACCGCCACCGTCCACATGGGCCTGACGGCCGGCGATGCTCGGGAACACCTCGAAGATGCCGAAGGTGGTCGGTCCGAACTGGACGCCGTACCAGGGTCCGGTCTCCGGCTCGCCCTCCACGCACCCGAGGATGTCGCGCAGCATCACCCGGACCTCCTCCACCTTGTCCGGTCGCGCCTCGATCTCGATGTAGAACGCCTTGGTCCCGTCCGCACCGTTGCGCCCGGTCATCAGGACGCCCTCGTGCCGCTCCGCGTGCGTCATGTCCGCATCCTTCACTCGACTGGTTCAATCGTCATTGAACCACAGGACGCCTCACCCGTCACGCTGTCGCGGTCCCGATGATCAGCGGGTGCACCACCGAAGGCATCCCCCGCCACCGCGCCGTGCTCATCTCCTCGATGTGGAACCGCTGCTTGAGCAACGCGACGGTGTCCCGATCGCACCGGCAGCCCTGCGCGAACGCCGCCCACGGCCCCGCCAGCCGCGTCTGCCTGCGGGCGAGCTTCGGGTCCTCGGCGCGCACGTGCTCGCAGAACAGCAGCCGCCCACCGGGCCGCAGCACCCGCGCGAGCTCGGCCAGCACCCGGTCGACGTCGGGCACCGTGCAGAGGACCAGCGTCGACACGACCGTGTCGACGCTGGCCTCCGCCATCGGCAGCGCGTCCGCCGGGGCCTGCACCAGCCGCATCCCGGCGCGGCCCGCCACCCGCTTTTCGAGCCGCCGGTACATCGCCGGGACGGGCTCGGTCAGCACGACCTCCGCCGTCGCGGGGTAGTGCGCGACGTTGAGCCCGGTCCCCGCCCCGATCTCGACCACCTGCCCCCGCGCCCGCCGCAGCAGTTCCCCGCGCCGGTCGGCCAAGCCGAGCCGCTCCCCCCGCCGCACGAACGGTTCGTACAGTGCCGCCCCGAACCGTTCCCAGAGCCCGTCCCGTGCCCCCACGCTGTCCCCTCCGGCCATCGTTCCTCCTCCACACCGCCGATGCGACGCAGCACACCAGGCACCGGCCACCCGCCGCATCACCCGCTCGGGCCATTCCGCAGGCTGGCCGGAACGGGCCACACGGGCCCGGGCCACGGCCTACGCTCGAGGAATGCCGGAACAAGACCAGGTCGTGCGGTTCACCGGTGGCCCGGACGACCGCCCCCTCGCCTGGGCCGCCGTCGGCGCCGGACCGCCGCTGGTCGTCGGCGGCTGGTGGTGCGGGCACCTCGAACTGGACTGGCAGAACCCCTTGTTCCGCCGGTTCGCCGGCCTGCTCGGCGACCGGTTCACCCTCCTCCGCTACGACCGGCCCGGCGTCGGCATGTCCGACGCCGCCGGGCCGCTGGTCACCTCACTCGCCGACGAAGTGGCCGCGTTGAGCGCCGTCGTCGACGCGGCCGGGGAGAAGGTGACCTTGTTCGGCGGATCGTCCGGCGGCTGCGCCGCGATGGCGTACACGGCGGCCCACCCCGACCGCGTGGAGCGGCTCGTCCTCTACGGCAGCTACGCCCGCGGCACCGAGATCGCCACGGCGGAAGCCCGCGATTCCCTGCTGGCGGTCGTCGGACGGCACTGGGGCGTGGGGTCCCGGGTGCTCGCCGACCTGTTCCTGCCGACCGCGACCCCGGCCGAACGCGACGAGTTCGTCCGGTTCCAGCGCGCAAGCCTCACCGCGGAGCAAGCGGCGCGCTCGCTCGCGGCGGTGTACGAATTCGACGTCCGGGACGAGCTGGGCGCGATCGAGGTGCCGACGCTCGTCCTGCACCGCCGCGACGACCGCGCCATCCCGTTCGCCCTGGGCCAGGACGTTGCCGCGCGCATCCCGGGCGCCGCCTTCGTCCCGCTCGACGGAACCGACCACCTGCCCTGGCGCGGGGACGTGGCCGGGCTCGTCCGCGCCGTGCGGGAGTTCCTCGGGGCCGGCCGGGCCGCCCGCGGGGCCGGGTCGCTGCGCCACGAGCTCTCCGAACGCGAACTCGACGTGCTGCGCCTGGTCGCGCACGGGTTGAGCGACCAGGAGATCGCGCGCCGGCTCGGGATCAGCGCCCACACCGCGCACCGCCACGTCTCGAACATCCGCGGCAAGCTGGGGGTGTCGTCGCGAGCGGCGGCCGCCGCGCACGCCGCCACCGCCGGGCTGCTCTGACTCAGGCCGGGGACGTGCCGGGCACGCCGAGCTTCCAGAACACGAACGCCGGCTCCTGGTGCACCTTGCCTTCCCGGCGCAGGCCGTCCCGGACCGCGGGACCGAAGCCCAGGAGGCTCGAAAGGGCACCGAAGATCGTCGCCACCGGTGGTGCGGCACTCGCCACCCCACCGGCCACGGCGAAGCCCGCCGTGGCCAGGACGAAGGGCAGGTCACGCAGCAAAGTGTTGCACTGCATGGCTTTCTCGATGACGCGGATGTTCGGCCGGAACACCTCGTCGAAGATCCGGGTGACGTCGGCGGGGAACCGCTCCTCGTCCGGATCGGAGCCGATCAGGTCTTCGGTCAGCGCGAGGTGCCGCCGGAAGGCGTCGAACGCCTCGTCGTTCCCCCGGATCGCGAGCAGGTCCCGCGTCGGCATCTCTTCCAGGACCGGCCGGGTGAACGTGTCCACGAAGGACAGCAGCCGCGCCCCGGGGTGCAGGCCGTTCATCGCGTCCCGGGCCAGCCGCCAGTACGCGTCGGACGTGCTCCAGAACGACCCGTCGACCGCTTCCGCGTGCAGCAGCCCGTTCCACGTGGTCAGGGACTGCAGGGTCAGCCGCGGCTCGACGGTGAAGCGGGCGATCTCGGCCGGCCCCATGCCGAATTCCGTCCACAGCTCGCGGTCCAGCTCGATCTTCGCGCACTCGGCCAGCAACGGCAGCCGGTATTCGACCCACTGCGGATAGCCGAGCACGTCGTAGCCGAGCATCTCCAGGTGTTCGCCGAGGTGGTCGGTGACCGCGCGCTCGACCGCGGTCACGGTCTCCTCGGCCGCCATGCGCAGCGGCCGGAACACGACCAGTCCGGCGCGCACCAGCGGCAGGACGTCCCACATCCGCTCGAGCTGGGTCGCCAGGTGGGCCGGCAGCCGGGCGCCCGTCCGGCTGCCGAAGGTCCGCCGGTAGAAGTGGGCGAACCGTTCGATGTGGTCCTGCACGTACAGCAGCGGGTCGTCGCAGATCACCAGGTCCGCGACCAGCACCGAGCTCTTCACCTCGGCGGACCAGTCACGCCAGGGGTCGAGGGCGATGACGGCGACCCGGCCGGGTTCCTCGCCGGGCGCGGGCAACTCCGCGTAGTAGGCGCGGAGGCGCTCCAGCACCGCTTCGGCGTCTTTGCGCTCGCTCAGCGACAACTCGAGTTCGGGGAGCAGTTCGTCGAGGAACCGGCTGTACTCGCTGTCGGCGGGCATGCCGGCACTCTACGGGGCGAAAACCGTTGGCGGAGGGATTCGGACGATCTTAGAGTTTGCCGGTGTCCGCCACCCGGCCTGAGCCTTCGAGTCGCGCGATACGGGTCCTCGGTCCTCGCGACCCACTGCCGGTCGAGCCGCTCCGGCGCATAGCGGTCGCCGGTGCCCCCGGCGCGGGCAAAACGACGCTCGCACGGATGCTCTGCACGCGGATGGATCTGTTGTTCGTCGAATTCGAATCCTTCTACCACGCGCCGGGCTGGACGGTCCGGCCCACCTGGCGGGAGGACGTGCTGGCCTTTCTCGAAGAGCCCGCGTGGGCGATCGAATGGCAGGGCGAGGACGTGCGGGAGGCGATGACCGCCCGGACCCAGGTTCTCGTCTGGCTCGACCACCCGCGGCCCTACGTCGTCGCGCGAACGGCGTTCCGGACGGTCAAGAGGCGGCTCGGGCACGGAACCGCGATCGCGGGCGGCAACGTCGAGTCGCCGCTGCGCACCTTCTTCACCGATCCCGGCCACATCGTCAGGGAGTCGTGGCGGCGGCACCCGGTGATGCGCGCGCGGGTTCGCCGGGTGATCGCCGAGAACCGGCACCGGAGCCTGGTGATCGTCCGGCTGCGCGGGCAGCGGCAGGTCGACGCCTGGCTCCGCGGCCCGTTCGCGCACAGCCTCGCTCGAGCGTGCTGACTTGCCGCGACACCGCGAGGAAGCGAATCCCGGGTCAAGCGGTGAGGAGCCGCTGAATCCGTTCGTACTCCGCGGACATCTCCGGGGTGGCGAGCACGTCGTCGAGATCGGCGTTCACCTGGAAGTCGACGTCCTCGATCGAGCGGATGGCCAGTTCGTAGAGTTCGCCTCGCCGCCGGCCCCGGAGGTAGCTGCTCCAGTGCATGAGCGCGGTGATCGCGGCGACGATGCCGCGATCCAGGTCGTCGTCCGCGAGGATCCCCGCGTCGATCCGGGCGATCAAGGCCGCCAGTTCTCCGGCATCGATGGTCAAGATCGACTCCCGGGCGCGGGTCAGCGCGGCCCAGGCATCTTCGGTGAGTTCGTCCGGCCCCGCGTCGGCCACGACCTCGTCCCGGAGCAGCCGGGTGATCGTCGCGGCGCCGAACGCCTCCGCGCTCTCATCGCCGGCGGCGATGACGAGCTCCAGGACGGCCGCCTCGAGTTCCGGATACTTCACAGCCCGGACCCTATCCCGGTCAGGGTTTGCGGCCGACTCCGGCCAGCATCACGGACTCGCTCGGGTCCGCGAAGTCGATCACGGGCGTGTCGGGGCCACTGTCCTCGGGGTGCCAGGACGCCGTCCACGTGACGCCGGGCTCCAGCAGGGCGAAGTCGCCGAACAGCGCACCGAACTCCGCCTTCGACCGCAGCACGTGCTTGCTGACGTCGTCGTCGTACATCCGGATGATCGCGTGCAGCTGGGCGGCGATCTCCTCGGGCAGTCCCTCGTGGGTGATCTGCGACAGCACCAGGTACGAGCCGGCCGGCAGCAGATCCCGGTACTGCGCAATGGCTTCCGGACCCACATCCCGGCCGTCCGGGCCGGTCTGCTGGACGTGCAGCACCGCGGTGACGAGCAGGGCCAGCGGCTCGTCGAGGTCGACCACACCGGTCTGGGCCACCGCCTCCCAGACTCCGTCGGGATCACGCAGATCGCCGTGGATCACCGCGTGGCGGGCGGGATCGCCGTGCTGCTCCAGCAAGATCCGGGAGTGCGCGACCGCAACGGGTTCGTAGTCGATGTAGACGACCCGGGAGTCCGGCGCGACTTCGTCCGCGACCTGGTGCACGTTGCCCATCGTGGGAACCCCGGAGCCGATGTCGACGAACTGCCGCACGCCCCGGGCCACCAGGTGCCGCACCGCGCGGTGCAGGAAGGCCCGGTTGGCCCGGGCGCAGTACATCCCGGCCGGAAACGTCGTCAGGACCTTCTTGCCGAACTCACGATCGATCGCCCAGTTGGCCGTGCCGCCGAGATACCAGTCGTAGACCCGGGCCACGCTGGGACGCTCCAGGTCCACCCCTGGTAAGGGCTCCTCCGCCATGCCGCCTCCCCACCGTATCGAGCCATCGTATCGCCGCCGGTGCTCCCGCCGGCTGCGACCGGACTGCGACGGCACCGGGACCGCCTGCCGACACGGGCCCGGCACCGTCGGCGTCATGAACCAAATCCGCCCCGCCGAGGCCGGACCGGTCACCAGCGGACGCAAGCCGCACCTGCCCGCGCTGGACGGGTTGCGCGGGGTCGCCATCCTCGGCGTCCTGTTGTTCCACACCGGCCGGCTGCCCGGTGGCTTTCTCGGGGTGGACCTGTTCTTCGGCCTGTCCGGGTACCTCATCACCGACCTGCTGCTGCGGGAGGTCGAGGCGACCGGCACCGTGTCGCCGGTCGCGTTCTGGGGCCGCCGGATCCGCAGGCTGCTGCCCGCGCTGGTGACGATGCTCGCCGGGGTGACCGTGGTCGTGTGGGCGGTGGGGCCGCCGGACCTGGTGCGGACGACCCTCGCGGACGGCCCGTGGGTGCAGCTGAACCTGGTGAACTGGCACCTGCTCGCGGAGTCGGCGGGTTACTGGGACCGCTTCGGCTCGCAGCGGGTCTTCGAACACCTGTGGAGCATCGCCGTCGAAGAGCAGTTCTACCTGCTGTGGCCGCCGATCCTGCTGGTCATCGCCCGCTCCGCGAACCGGCCGGAAAGCCGGGTCGCGGTGGTCGCGGCCACGGCTTCGATCGGTTCACTCGCGCTGATGATCACGCTGGCCGGTGCGGGCGATCCGAGCCGGGTCTACACCGGCACCGACACGCGGGCGTTTTCCCTGCTGCTGGGCGCGGTCGTCGCCACCGGGCCGGTGCGGGCGGCACTGGCCCGCGCGGCCGGCCGGTGGGCGGGCCCCGCGGCGGCGTTGCTCGCGGCCGGCCTCGGGATCTCGTGGGCGCTGACCGACGGGACGACCTCGCGGTGGCTGTTCACCGGCGGGCTGTTCGCGCACTCGCTGGCCGCCGCGCTGCTGGTCGGGCTGTGCGTGCAGGCGCCGCGAACGGGGGTGGCGAAAGCCCTGGCCTGGCCGCCGTTGCGGTGGGTCGGGCTGATCTCCTACAGCCTGTACCTGTGGCACTGGCCCGTGTTCGTGCTGCTTTCCCCGGAGCTCGACGGCCTGCCGCGGACGGGGGCGGTGCTCGCGGTGTCCCTCGGCTTGGCCACGCTGTCGAAGTACCTGGTCGAGGACCCGATCCGGTTCCGGGCCCGATGGGCGCGCGGCCGGCGCGGGCTGCTGGCGTTCACCGTGGTCACAGCCGGGCTGGCCCTGCTGTGGGTGGTGCTGCCCGCCCCGGCCCCGGTCGTCGTCGACATCACCGGGCTGTGATCAGCGGGCAGGTCCGCGCCCGGTCCGACTCCGGGGTGGGCTGGACGAAGCGGACCTGCACTTTCGTGTTCCGGTCCCCGCCGGCCTGGACGTGGGCCCCCAGTGCGGTGCACACGAGCTGGTCGATGCCCAGCGGGGTCACGTCGTGGATCGTCAGCGGTACCGACAGCTGGAGCACCCCGGTCGTGGGCGTGACGTAGACCCGCGTCACCGGCGTCGGCGCGATCTCCGTGTGCAGGTCCGAGCCGCTGGGCACGCTCAGCAGCAGCGCCAGCGCATCGGAGATCGAGCCGAGGTGACCGGTTCGCCGCAGCTCCGGCCGGAGCTGCTCGTGCGCGTCGACGAGGTACAGCGTCATGCCTGGCGCCAGGCCCGTCGGAGCCTCTCCCCCGTCGGTCGCCTCGGAGGGCCGGACCCCGCAGCCCGCGAGCAGGAACACCGCCACCGCCGGCCAGATCCGCTTCACGAGTCCTCCCGGTTCCGCGGCAGGGACAGCACGAACCGCGCGCCGCCGCCGTCGGCGTTGCCCGCGGTGAGGTCGCCGCCGTGCAAGCGCGCGTTCTCCAGCGCGATCGCCAGCCCGAGCCCGCTGCCCGGGGTGCGGGTGCGCGCCGCGTCGGCCTTGTAGAAGCGGTCGAACACGTGCGGCACCACGTGCGCGGGCAGCCCCGGCCCGCGGTCGGTGACTTCGATCCGCACGTCCTCGCGGGACTCCGAAACGACCACCCGGACCGGCGGCTCCCCGTGCCGCAGCGCGTTGCCGACCAGGTTGGCCACGATGACGTCCAGCCGGCGCCGATCCAGCCGGAGCAAGAGGCCATCCGGCGCCACCACCTCGACCCGGTCCGCCCAGCCGCGGGCGCGAAGGCAGTCCCGCACGGCACCGGCCACGTCGACCTCCTCCACCCGCAGCTGCGCGGTGCCGGCGTCCAAGCGGGCCACCTCCATCAGGTCCTCGACGAGCCGGACCAGCCGGTGCGTCTCGACGATCGCCAGCTGCGCGGATTCCCGGGCGTCGGCCTCCATCCCGTCCGCCGTGGTCGCCAGGACCTCCACGACGGCCGTCAGCGTGCTCAGCGGGGTGCGCAGCTCGTGCGAGACGTCGGCGGCGAACCGCCGGGCGTCCGCCTGCATCTGTTCCATGGCCAGCATCGACGTCTGCACCGACTCGGCCATTTCGTTGACGGTGACGGTCAGTTCGGCCAGCTCGTCGGCGCCCTGGGGCGGCGACCGGGCGTCGAGGTCGCCGCCGGCCAGCCGGCGGGCCGTGTCGCGGAGCTCGCGCACCGGGCGCAGCACGCTGCCCGCGGCCAGCAGCGCCAGCAGCACCGCCAGCGGCAGCGCGAGTGCGGCGGTGAGGGTCGCGGACCGGGTGAGGCGGTCGATCTGCCCGTCGACGTCGGTCAGGTCGTACGCGGAGTACACCTCGATGCCGGACGGGGTGCGGGCCCCGTCCGGCGCGGTGATCGTGATGGGCGTGCCGACCACCAGCCACGGCCGGCCCCCGGCTGTGATCCGCCGCGTGACGAGCCGGTTCCGGCCGCGCACGGCGGCGCGCAGCGTGTCGGGGACCAGCTCGGTGCCTGCCGAGGACCGCAGGTCCCGGTAGGTCACCACGGTGTTCCCCGCGGCGGCCGTGCGCAGCCGGTCGAGCGCGTCCTGGTCCGGCGGGTAGGTCAGCTGCGGGGTGATCGCGCCGAGCCGGCCGGCGACGCCCTCGGTGATCCGCTCCTGCGTCGAGGTGACCAGCGCGGTGCTCGCCGAGCCGGCGCTCGACCAGGCCGCCGCGGCGGCGCCGAGCACGGTCACCAGCACGAACGCGACGAGCAGCCGGGCGCGCAGGCCCCGCGGCCGGAGCCGGCTCGTCCGCGGCCGCGGCCGGCCGGTCCTCACACCGGTCCGAACCGGTAGCCGAACCCGCGCACGGTCTGCACGTACTCCGGCGCCGCCGGATCGGCCTCGATCTTCGCCCGCAGCCGCTGCACGCAGTTGTCGACCAGCCGGGAGTCGCCGAGGTAGTCGTGCTCCCACACCTCTTCCAGCAGCTGCTGGCGGCTGAGCACCCGGCCGGGAGCGCGCGACAACGTCAGCAGCAGCCGCAGCTCGGTCGGCGTCAGGGAGACCGGCTCGCCGCGCGACGACACCGTCAGCGACGTGGTGTCGATGCGCAGGTCGCGGTGCACCCGCACGCCGTCGGGGGAGCTCGCGGCGCGGCGCAGCACCGCGCGGATCCGCGCGTCCAGCACGGTGGGCCGCGCCGGCTTGACGACGTAGTCGTCCGCGCCCGCCGCCAAGCCGCCGACGACGTCGAAGTCGTCGCCGCGCGCGGTCAGCATGATCACCGGTACCGGGCCGGCGGCCCGGATGCCGCGGCAGACCTCGAACCCGTCGATGCCCGGCAGCATCAGGTCGAGCACCACCAGCTCCGGTGGGGCCGAACGGAACTGACGCAGCCCGTCCTCGCCGGTCTCCGCCGTGCGGACGTCGTGGCCGTGCCTGCCCAGCGCGAGCTCGAGCCCGCGCCGGACCAAGGGGTCGTCTTCGATCAGCAGAATCGCCGCCACCCGTCCAGTATGGACAATCCGGGCCGGCCCGGCGGCTTCTTGCGACACGACCGCGACAAGACCGCGGAGGCGCGCGGACACCGCGGCGGCACCGTCGAAGCCATGAGCAAAACGCGTATTCCCCTCCTCGGCGTGGCCGGCCTGCTCCTGCTGACCACCGCCTGCTCCGGCGGGGCCACGGCGACCGGCGCGCCCGCACCGGCGACCGGCTCCGGGCCGGGCAAGGTGCTTTTCCTCGGCGACTCCGTCGCGGCGGGCGAGGCCCTGCCCCTGGCCGCCGCGTTCAAGGCGAGCGGCGTCGAGTTCCAGTCGATCGCCGCCGACGGCGGCGGAAACGTCGTCGGACCGTTCTCCGAGGAGAACTGGCAGAAGCTGCCCGGGGAGATCACTTCGGCCCACCCCGCCGTGGTCGTCTACCAGCTGACCACGTACGACTGGGGCAGCCGGGAAGAGCAGCGGGCCGGCTACGGCAAGCTGTCCGCGACGGTCACCGGTGCCGGCGCGAAACTTGTCTTCGTCACCACTCCCCCGATCAAGCCCGACGACTTCTACCAGCCGCACCTGGCCGACCTGAACCGCGCGCCCGAGGTCGCCCGGGAGGTCGCTTCCGCGGGCACGGCCACGGTCCTCGACGCGAGCCCGGTGTGGGGCAGCACCTACCAGCAGGTCAAAGACGGCAAGGCGGACCGCAGCGCCGACGGGATCCACACCTGCCCGCAGGGCGCCGCCCGCTTCACCGGCTGGCTGCTCGCCGAGCTGGCGAAGCTGTTCCCCGGCTTCACCCCGGCGCCGGCGCAGTACTGGGCCAACACCGGCTGGTCCGCGGACGTCCACTTCAAGGGCTGCTGAGCGACGATTTCCGGAATGCCGGACGAGCGCGGCAAACGATTTCGAATTGAACGAAACTCGTCCCGTTGTCAACGATGTCAGCCGATCTTGTCCGGACAATTCTTTGTCATAGCCAGGTATTGCGCTTGGCAGTACCATTCGGCGCGGCAAAGGCACTTCCGGAACACGACGGAAAGGGACCGAATGCGCAAGACCATCAAGTCGCTCGCCGTGCTGGCCGCCGCTGCCGCACTTCCCCTGACGACGAGCGGTACGGCATGGGCCGACATTCCCTTCGACCAGCCGGTCAACGGGCGCGCCACCTACTACAACGACGCCGGCTTCGGTGCCTGCGGCACGCAGATCAACGCCGCCACCCAGATGCTCGTCGCGGCGCCCGCCGCGTACTGGACCACCGCCAACCCGAACAACGACCCGCTGTGCCGGGGCGTGTCCATCCGCGTGTCGTACAACGGCCGGACCATCACCGTGCCCGTGGTCGACAAGTGCCCGAGCTGCGACAGCGCGCACATCGACCTCAGCGCGCCGGCGTTCGCCCAGCTCGCGGACCCCGGCCTGGGGAACATCCCGGTGACCTGGACGTTCGTCCGCTCGTAACCCGCGTCGCCGGCCTCCGGCGCCACTGCCGGAGGCCGGCCCCACGGGTCACCCACCTCGGCGCACACCGGAGACAGTGGTATGAACCAGTTCAGGAAACTCCTGGTCCTCGTGACCGTGGCGATCGCCGCCATCGGGGGCCTGGCCGCCCCGGCGACGGCGGCCGGCACCAAGAAAGGCGTCAGCGCGGCCGCCTTTTCCGGCGTCACCGCCGCACTCGGCGACGTCGGCGCGCGGTGGTTCTACACCTGGGCGGCGGACCCCCAGGGCATCACCGCACCGGCCGGGACGGAATTCGTGCCGATGATCTGGGGCCGCGACTCCGTCACCGCGGACCAGCTGCAGCGGGCGAAGGCGGCAGGCAGCACCTTGCTCGCGTTCAACGAACCGGACCTGGCCGGCCAGGCGAACATGTCCGTCGAGACGGCGCTGGACCTGTGGCCGCAGCTGCAGGCGACGGGAATGCGGCTGGGCGCGCCGGCGGTGGCGTACGGCGGGGACACCCCCGGCGGCTGGCTCGACCGGTTCATGAGCGGCGCGGCCGCGCGCGGCTACCGCGTCGACTTCATCCCGCTGCACTGGTACGGCGGCGACTTCTCGGCCGCCGCGACCGGGCAGCTGCAGTCCTACCTGCAGGCGGTGTACAACCGCTACCACCGGCCGATCTGGCTCACCGAATACGCGTTGACCGACTTCTCCGGCTCCACCCCGCGGTACCCGTCCGCGGCCGAGCAGGCCGACTTCGTCAGCCGGTCAACGGCGATGCTGAACGGACTGTCGTTCGTCGAGCGCTACGCCTGGTTCTCGCTCTCGACGTCGACCACTCCGACCGGCCTCTACACGGGCACCACCCCCAATTCCAGCGGCGTCGCCTACCGCGCCGCCGGCTGATCCCCCACCCAGCAACGAACGGAGGTCGAACCCATGCTTTCCCGGATGCGCAGGCGGCTCTTCGCCGTCGCCGCGGCGATCGTGGTGGCGTCGGCGGTGAGCTCGACGGCCACCCCGGCCGCGGCGGCGGGCAACCACACCGTCACGTTCGTGAACCACTCCGGCCAGACCGTGTGGCTGGGCAGTACCGTCAACGCCGACCAGTCGGTCAACTTCGCGAGCCTGCCGACGCTGGCGGACGGGCAGTCGGCGACCGTGACGGTGCCGGAAACGTCGGCGCCCGGCCACTGGCGGGGCAAGTTCTTCGCGCGCCAGGGGTGCACGGGCACCTCCGGCCGGGATTTCCACTGCGCGGTCGGCGACTGCGGCGTCTACGCCGACCACTGCGCGACCGGCGAACAGCCGGCCAGCCTGGCCGAGTTCAACTTCGACACCGCCGACGGCCTCGCCCCGTGGTACGACGTCAGCTACGTCAACGCCTTCTCCCTGCCGATCACGATCGAGCCGGTCAACGCGACCGTGCCACCGGGTTCGACCTCGTGCGGCTCGGCGGGCTGCCCGGAGAACCTGCTGTCCTACTGCCCGGCCGAAGACCGCCGGTACTCCCCGGGCGGCACGCTGATCAACTGCGTCAACCCGAACCGCGACGCCCCGACGAGCTACAGCGACGCGATCAAGTCGCACTGCCCGAAGGCGTACGCGTGGTCCAAACAGGACACCGAGCCGGGCAACCAGACGGTGTACCAGTGCGCCTCCTGCAGCGGTTTCACGATCACCTTCCACGGCGGTTCGTGACGAGCGGCAGTGCCGGGCCGGCCGGGGTCACGCCCCGGCCGGCGGCACGAGCACTTCGACGACGCCGCCGGCTTCGCGCACCACCAGGTGCGGCAGCGGCGGCGGGGTCACCGGGAGCTGGTGCGTCAGGACCACCCCGTCGACGGCGAACGACGTCCGGTGGCACGGGCAGTTCAGCCGCCGCGCCGGCGCGTCCAGGTTGAGCCGGCAGCCCAGGTGCGTGCAGGTCGCCGAGACCGCCCGCACCTGCCCGCCGGAGCGCTGCACGAACCCGGCCACCGCCCCGAAGTCGAACGGCAGCACCCCGCCCTCCGGCAGGTCGTGCGCCGCCACGACGGCCCGCCACTCGCCGTTCTCCGGCCGCAGCGTCTCCTCCGGCGGAGGCGGTGCGGCGGCCTGCTGGGCGTCGGACGTCACCAGGTATTCGACGCCCGCGCCGGCCGCGGCCGCCACCGCGGCCGATGACACCTGGATGAACCGGCGGCGGGTGCCCCCGGGCGCGGGTGCGGGCTCCCCGAGCTCTTGGGCGAGCCGGCGGTGCAGCCCGGTGACGAACTCCTCGCTCGCCGCCCCGGCACCCGGCCGGGCGGCGCGCAGCAGCACCGCGGTCCGCAGCTCGGCCTCGTCGCCGGCCGTGGCCGCGAACGGGCGCGGCCGGCGCCGCCGCAGGAGGTCCTTGACGAACCGGCGGACACCTCGAGTGCTCACGTCTGGCTCCCTTCCGCCAGCTGGGCGGCCTGCCGCAACGCGCGGTGCTGCAGCACCTTCGCGTTGCCGACGGTGATGCCCAGCTCCGCCGCCGCTTCCTTGAGCGAGCAGGCCTGCAGGAACCGCAGCCGCAGGATCCGGCCGTACCGCTCGGGCAGCTGCTTGAGGATCGCCTCGGCGCGGGCCGGTGTACGCGGGTCGACGGTGCCCGCTTCGAAGGCCGCGATGTCGTGCTCCTCGTCGAGGGTGGTGATCTCCCGGCCGAGCGTGCGCCGCCAGTGCCCGGCCAGCACCGTGCGCGCGGTGGCCAGCAGGTAGGCCCGGACCTCGCCCACGCTCGCCGAGACGCGCAACGGCCGCAACGCGGTCAGGAAGACCTCCGTGGTGAGGTCTTCGGCGTCGGGCCGGTTGCCCACCTTGGCGAACATCAGCCGGTACACGCGGTCGACGTTGTCGCGGTAGACCGCCTCCCAGTCCGGGTAGACGTCCGCGCCGACCGCGTGCAGCCGCGCGGGCGGCGGCGCGCCCGCGTCCCCCTCGTCGGCGCGCCTGCGCCGGAACCGCTGTGCCACCGGCACCGCCCGCCTCTCCCCCGCCGAGTCTTCTCCCGCCACCTGAGGGATACGCGACCGGGTTACGCCGTAACCGGCGACCGTATCGGTGAGCGGACCCTCCGACGACCTGGGAGCGAAATGACCACCTCGATGTCGCGCCGGCACCTGCTCGTCACCGGCGGAGCGGCCGCCGCCGTGCTCGCCACCACCGGCCTGCCGTCACCCGCCGCGGCGGCGCCGGCCCACGCGTCCGGGCCTGCCGTCGTCCTCGCCTGGAACCGGGAGCTGCTGGCCATCGTGCGCACCCCCGGCCTGCAGCCGGCGACCGTGCACCCGACGCGCAGCTTCGCGCTGCTGCACGCGGCGATCCACGACGCCGTCGTCGCGACGACCGGCACCGGGCGCCCCTACCTGTTCACCGTCGACGTCCCGGGCCACGCGGCCCCCGAAGCGGCGGCGGCGCAGGCGGCCCACGACGTGCTGGCCGCGCTCTACCCCGCCCGCGCCGCGGAACTCGCGGACCTGCTGGCCGGGCAGCTGGCCCGGGTGACGCCCCCGGCGGCGCGGACCGACGGCGTGCGAGCCGGGCAGCTGGTCGCCCGGCTGCTGCTCGGCCTGCGCACCGGCGACGGCTCGGCCGCGATCCCGCCGGTGCTGCCGCCGGGCACCGCGCCGGGGCAGTACCGGCCGACGCCGCCCGCGTTCGCGCCCGCCGCGTTCACCCATTGGGCGGCCGTGACCCCGTTCGTGCTCGACCGGGCGGACCGCTTCCGGGCCGCCCCGTACCCCTCACTGAGCGGCGCGCGGTACGCGAAAGCCCTGCAGGAGGTGGCTGCGGCCGGGCGCGACACCAGCACCACCCGCACCGCCGACGAGACGGTGCAGGCCCGGTTCTGGGCGGCGCCGATCTGGAACTACTGGAACGAGATCGCGCAGTCGGTCGTCACCGGTTCTCGCAGCAACCTGCTCGTCGCCGCCCGGGTGTTCGCCCGGCTGAACCTCGCCTTCGCCGACGCCGTGATCGCCTTCTACGAAGCGAAGTACCACTACCGGATCTGGCGGCCGATCACCGCGGTCCGCCTCGCCGGCGAGGACGGCAACCCGGCCACCGACGGCGTCCCGGACTGGTCGAGCCTCGCCACCACCCCGGCCGACCCGGCGTACCCCGGCGCGCACAGCGTCGTCTCGCAGGCGGGTGCGCTGGTCCTGCGCCGCGAGTACGGGCCACGGTGGCCGGTGGAGGTCGCCTCCGAAGCACTGCCCGGCGTGCAGCGGCGGTTCGCGTCGTTCCAGGAGGCCGCCGACGAAGCGGGCCTCAGCCGCATCACCGCGGGCGTCCACACCCGGCTCGACCACGAAGCCGGCCGCCGGCTCGGTCTCGACGTGGCAGCGTTCGTCCTCCGGTCGTGAGCTGCCGGAGGCGCCCTTCCTCGAGCCGCCCCGCCGTGCCACGATCACGGTCGTGCAGCCGCAGCAGTTCCGTGCCGTGATCACCGCCGGTCCACGCAAGCACGCCGTCATCGCCGTCCCCTTCGACCCGGACGAGGAGTGGGGTGCCAAGGCCGACCACCCCGTCGGCGGCACGATCGAGGCAAGCGCGTCCGCGGCAGGCTATCGCCAGCCGGCGACGGATGGCTGCTGACCGTGACGCCGATGTGGCTGCGCGACACCGGCGTCACGATCGGTACCGAGGTGACCGTCGAGCTGGCCCCGGAAGGCCCGCAACGCGACGACCTCGCCGAAGACATCGCCGCGGCACTGGCCGCAAACCCGGCGGCGGCCGCGTTCTTCGACACGCTGGCGCAGTTCTACCGCAAGGCCTACCTCCGCTGGATCGAGGCGACCACCCGCCGCCCGGACCTCCGCGCGGCCCGCATCGCCGAAGTGGTCGGCCTGCTCGCCGCAGGGGTCAAACAACGGCCACGGCCGTGACCGCAGCCGCTTGCGGAGCCCGTCGTTCGGTGCCGACGCCGGCCGGCCCGAGATAGGTGACCCCGAGGTTCTCCGCGAATTCCCGGGTCCTTGTAACCCGGCCGCGTATTGACGGGTGAGGTCCCTTTCGAGAAAGGCGTCCACCCCCGTGAAGCGAAGACTGATCACCTGCATCGTCGCGCTTACCGTGCCCCTCACGACCGTCGTCGGCGCCCCGGCTCAGGCGGCGCCGGCCACACGCGGCAGCGCGCACCCGAACGTCGACGTCATCACCATCATCCAGGCGGCCAAGGCCGCGTACGACGCGTACAAGAGCTTCGCGTCGGGCGGCGGTTCCCTGAACACCGCCGTCAGCCGCATCCTCACCGCCATCCAGCAGGCGCAGGACTCGATCATCAACCACATCGACGCGATCGCCGCCACCGATGCCCGCGCCTGTGCGCAGGACGCCATCGTGGACTTTCCCAACTTCGACCGGTTGACGCCGGACAACCAGCAGGCGTTCGCGGTGGCCGCGACCAAATGCTCGAACCTGATCGACAGCCTGTTGGGCACGGTCGCCGACAAGCACGCCAAGGACCAGCTCGGGTACTCGGCCAACGCGGTCGGGCCGATCGCGCTGGTCACCCGCAGCCGCAGCGGCCTGTCCAACCAGAGCTTCGTGCCGGTGCTGCGGGACACGAACCAGCAGATCAGCACCAGCCTCGCGCCGTCCTGCAGCTTCGTCTTCGACCCCGACTTCCAGGGGAAGGTGTGGGCCTGCGCCTCGTACGACGGCGGCTTCGACGAGGAGCTGGACCGGACGCGCGCGCAGACGTTCGCTGCGGCGAACACGAGCTGGCCGATGGCCAACCAGACGCTGGCCCAGCTGGCCGGTCTGTGACGGAAGCTCCCACCCACTGACAAGCAGGGCCTTGCGTTTTCCCACCGGAGAAAGGGATCCGTGGGCCGCGCCGTGTTCGCCGCGGCCCACGGATCGGGACTCAGATGGTCATCCGGCTGCCGTCGAACCGGGTCAGCCCGAACGAGGCGTCTTCGTGGCCCACCCCGACCTGGTCACGCAGCACGCCGATGGCCACCGCCTCCCCCAGCCGGACCGACTCGGAATAGTCGCTTCGCCAGTGCACCCCGGCCATGTTGCGGCCGGTCGCGATGTTCGCGGCCAGCTTGTCCAACTCACCACCGAGGGTCAACCGGTCCTTCCCGGTGAAGGGCACCAGCCCGGTGCCTGCCGGGTTCGGCACCACCGGATCGGGCACCGGCCACGACTCGTCGAACCACGCCTTCAGCACGGTGACGCAAGCACCCGCCACCGTCGCGTGCCCCGCCCCGTAGGAAGGGTGCACCGGCGAACCCTCCGGAAATGCCTGCGGCAGCAGGAAAGTGCCGAACTTCTCGTTGATCCGCTTGAGCGCCTCCGAGTCCAGCACGCCCCGGTCGATCATGCCGTAGTCCCGGATACCGGACAGGTGTGCGTGGATCCGGCCCCCGAAGGCCTCCGGCCGCAACCGGCGGTGCACGAACCACTTCTGGAACCACACCGCCTTCAACGCCCGGGTCGCCACCTCCGTCACCAACGACAACAGGTGCGGCCCGCCGTAGGTGCCGAAACCCTCCTGGTTGGCCGAATGCACATACGGATTCCCGTTGTCCAGCGGCACGGCCAGGCCCGGGTCCAGCAGGATCAGCGCGGCGTTGAGGTAGGCCTCGTACAACGCGTCGAAGTGCACGTAGTTGGCCACATCGCGCGGGGTCTGCAGGTAGCGGCGGTTCTTCTGGTTCCGCACGATCGGCTTCACCTCGCGCCCGCGCTGCACCTCGAGCCAACCGGCGAAGCTCGTCAGGAAATCCTCGCCGGGTTTGACCGTGTCGGTCAGCTGCGGAACGCGCAGCACGCCGTACGGGATGTCACGAAGCAGGAACTGCGACAGGTACGGGCCGCGTGCGTCCCCCCTGGATTCGCCGCGGAACAGCAGCCCCGGCGTGACCACTCCGTTCTGCCTGGGTCCCCGGTACTCCGGCACCTTGGTGAGCTCGGCCGCCGCCTGCTTGGCCAGCGGGTTGTTGTCGAACTCGGTGAACGGAACGTCCCGGAGCAGCGCCATCCAGTACAACTCCACCATCTCCGCGGAGTTGCGCGGGTGGTCGATCCGCGGCGCCGGCGGTATCCGCAGCGACTGCGGGTCCGGGCCTTCGAGATCGAAAGCCAGTCCGGCCTGCGGATCGACCAGCTTGCGCCGGGTCACCGGAATTCGCTCGAAATCCTCGGCCCGCTGCGTGGAAATCGCCCGCAACAACGCGTTGTAGGCGCTCGGCACGACCTCCCCGGCATCGTCGTGCGCCAAACCCTTGCTGAAGTTCGCGACAAACGGATAGTCGCCTTCCTCACCGTTGTTCACGTGCTCCGGCCACGGCTGCCGGCTCAGCACATCCGCGGCCACGAGCCGCGATTCGCGTGCGCGAGTACAACGATCACTCATGGTGAACCTCCCCCGATATCACCCAGACGGACCTAGCTCCCCCGGGTCCTCCCTTCAGACAATCACGCTCAGCTATCAACGGCAGCGTCCGAATGGGTGGATGTCACACTCGGATGGACTGTGCACCATAAGTCACCCAGAGAAAGATCATTCCGGGTGGCAGGCCACCCGATGGGCCGAAAGAATTCGGCAATGCCGTGAAAATCCACGGCGGCGATGAAGCCACCGGCCCCGGGCAGGAATCCGGCTACTGCGGTTGTACGGAGGCAACCTTGGTGCCGAGCACGCGCGACAACGCCTCGGCGAGCGGTGTTGCGGATGCCGAGTGCCAGGCGACGATGGCGTCGGGGCGCAGGAGCAGTGCGCCGTCCGGGGGCAGGCAGACCTCGGCCAGCCAATCCTGGTGCGACACCTTGACCAGACGCAGCCCGAGGTCACTCGCTTCAGTGATCCAGCGCTCGTCGTCCGGGCCGGTGAGCAGGGTCAGGCCCGGGCCGGCGAAGTCCACTGTGGACGTCGTCGCGTCGAGCCAGGCGTGGGGCACGCGCGTGCCGGGACGGCCCGCCGGGGCGTAGTGGCCGACGGGTGCGGGACCGCGGCCGTCCGGGACGAACGCGCCTTCGGCGTACTGGGTGCCGAACATCGTGGCCGGCAGGTCGTCGTGCCGGTTGTCGGGTTTGGTGAAGGCGGCCAGCATGTCGCCGACGTGCCCGCGGACCGTGCTGGAGGCTTCGGCGATCGCGTAGCCGGCCGGATGGCGTTCGGCGTGGTAGGTGTCGAGGAGGGTGGGCGCCGCCCGCCCGGCCAGTGCGGCCGCGAGCTTCCAGGCGAGGTTGGCCGCGTCGGCGATGGCGGTGTTGGCGCCGGCCGCGGCCATCGGGGGCATCATGTGCGCGGCGTCGCCCACCAGGAACACGCGGCCCTGGCGGAACCGGTCGGCCACGCGCATCGCCGACTCCCAGGGCGACCGGCTGAGCAGTTCGACGTCGAGATCCGGGATGCCGATCACGATGCGCAGGAGGTCGTGCCAGTCGCCGTCGCCGAGCGTGTGCGCCTCGGGGAAGTCGGCCGTCGAGAACAGCCACCGATCGGTGCCGTTGACCGAAAGGAAGGCGCCCGACGCCACCGGATTGTCGATCTCGCACAGGTTGAACGGCCTTTCCCGCACCAGCTCGGTGAGATCGGCGCGGAAGTAGAGATCGAGGTTGTCGGCGAGGTGACCGTGGCCGCTGCGCTCGATGCCCAGAGCGGTGCGGACGGGACTGCGCGCGCCGTCGGCGGCGATCAGGTAGTCCGCGGCCAGCTCGTACGGTTCGCCGTCCGGGGGCTTCAGCAGCGCGGTCACCCCGTCGTCGTCTTGGGTGAAGGACACCAGTTCGGTGCCGAGCCGGACGGACACGCCCCGCTCCGTCGCGGCCCGGCGCAGGATCGGCTCCAGCACGACCTGCGGGCACAGGACGTTCGGTCCCGGGCTCAGCTCGGGAATCCTCGCCTGCTGCTTCCGCCGTTCCCGCATGGTGCCGGTCATTTCCCGCACCCGGGCGGCGGCCAGCGTCGGACCGACCAGAACTTCGGTGAACGACGCCAGCGGCGCACTCGCCTCAGCGACCTCGGCCGCCAAGCCGAGCAGGCGGAACACCTCGGTGCTGCGCGGGTTGAACCGGCGTGCCTTCGGCTGCGGCGACACACCGGCGTGCTTCTCGACCAGCACCGGATACCCCCCTTCGCGGCGCAGCACGAGGGCGGCGGTCAGTCCGGCGATGCCACCGCCGCTGATCAGCACCGGAACACGTGTGGTCATGGGAACCCCTCAAAGTAAAAGCGACACGGTACAACTGAGTACACAGTACAACTAGTGATATGGTCAAGCCATGATTACCGGGACGGGCCGGCGGGAGCGCAAGAAGGCCGCCACCCACCAGGCCCTGGCCGACGCGGCCCTGCGGCTGTTCCTCGAGCGCGGCTACGACAACGTGGGCGTTCGCGAGATCGCCGACGCCGCCGACGTGTCCACCACGACCCTGCAGAAACACTTCCCCAGCAAGGAATCCCTCGTGTTCGACCGGGACGCCGAGATCGAGGACGCCTTGCTCGCGGCCGTGCGCGACCGAGCGCCGGGCACTTCCGTGCTGGACGCACTGCGGGACCACACGCTCGCCCGCGTCGAGCGCGGCGCCGCCGCCGACGGGGCGTCGGAGTTCATGACCCTCGTGCGTAGCACTCCGGCGTTGAGCGAGTACTGGCACCGGATGTGGATGCGGCACGAGGAGGCGCTCACCCGCGTCCTCGCCGCCGAAACCGGCGCCCCGGAAACCGATCCCGGATGCGCGGCACTGGCCCACTTCGCGCTGGAAACCTCGGCCCTCGCCATCCGCTCCGAAAATCCGGCCCGCGTCGCCGAAGCCGCGTTCGCCATCCTCGAACACGGCTGGCGCACCTCATCCCGCTGAGGCAACTCCAGCGGCCGCGCGACGAAACTCCTTGCCTGGACGCCGGTGTCAACGTGGCGGGAGAGGCGGTCGCTCGGCAGGTTCGACGTCGAAGACGCCGGTCGGTCAGTGGACGTCCGCGGCGGTGGGGGTGGGCGGTGCACTGCGGAACCGTCCCGGTGACACGCCGTACTCGCGGCGGAAGGCCGCCGAGAAGGCGAACTCGGTCGAGTAGCCCACCTTCGGGGCGATGCTCGCCAGCGAGGCGTCGGTTTCCCGGAGCAGCCGGGCGGCGAAGGCGAGCCGCCAGCCGGTCAGGTAGCTCATCGGCGGCCGGCCCACCGCGGTGGTGAACAGCCGGGAGAAGGCGGTACGGGGCATCGCGGCGACCTCGCTCAGCCGGCCCACCGTCCACGGCCGGTGCGGGTTTTCGTGGATCTCGCGCAGCGCGGCCGCGATGCCCGGGTGGGCGACCGCCGGCCACCCGGGCGCGGTGTCCTGCTCGTGCCACTGCCGGAGCACCTGGACGAGGACGAGGTCCAGCAGTGCCCGCCGCGTCGCGCCGGAGCCCGGGCGGGCCGCGGAGACGTCGGCGGTGAGGAGCTCGATCAGGGACCGCAGCTCCGGGTGGCGGTCGTAGTCCGGTGACACCACGATGAGGTCGGGCAGCGCGCGCAGGTACTGGGGTGGGTGGCCGTGGTCGAGCCGGTAGGCCCCGCACAGGAATTCGAAGGCCGCGGGCCCCGGAGCCGGCGGGTGCGCGCCCGGTTCGACGAGCGGGAGGTCGCGCAGCGCGCGGGGCTCCTGGCTGAGGCCGTGTTCGGCGCCGGACGAGGTGAGCACGATGTCGCCCGGCCGCAGGGCCACGGGCTCGCCGGGGCCGACCAGCCAGCAGGTGCCGCGGGTGATGATGTGGAACCCGCTGCCGTCGAACGCGGCGAACCGGAGACCCGCCGAAGGCGGCTGCCTGATCAGGCGAGCGCCGGCGCTCCCGACCCGCACGCTGCGGATCACCTCGCTGATCAGGTCCATACCCGCAATCTTAACGACGCACAGCCGCGTATGAACCGGTGCCGCCGGCGCATGGCACACCACGCGCGGACGGTGCTTGAGTCGGTGGAGTGATCGAATACGCGAACGCCGGAACCACGGACGTCCTGCGCGCCCACGCCGGGAAAGTGGAACAGAACGAGCGGCCGGCCGGCGAAGGCTTGGCCGCCCTGCGCGAGGACGGCGTCTTCGCCTGGCGGACGCCGCGGGAGCACGGCGGCGAATGGGCCGACGCGGAGACCGTCGGGCGCCGGCTGACCGGCCTCGGCCGGGCCTGCCCCTCCACCGCGTGGATCGCCGGGACCTGCGTCACGGCGAAGAACCTCGCCGCCCGCACCTTCACCGGTTCCGCGACGCCGGAGTTCTTCGCCGACCCCGACGCGCTGTTCTGCGGTTCGGGGGTGCCCGGCGCGCGGGGTGAGCGGGTGCCGGACGGGGTGCGCGTCACCGGCCGCTGGCCGAACGTCTCGGGCTGCGAAGACGCGGTCTGGGCCACGCTCGCGGTGCTGGTCGACGGCGAATTCTCCTTCGCGGTGGTGCCGACGGCCGAACTCGTCGTCGAGCGGACCTGGGACATGGCGGGCATGCGCGGCACCGGCAGCCACACCTTGGTCGCCGACGGCGTCCTGGTGCCGGCCGGGCGGATCGCGGCGGCGTCACCGTTCCCCCTGGGAGACGCGATGCTCTACGCCACCACGGTGCTCGGCCCGGTGGTGGGCGCCGCCCGAGGAGCGCTCGACGCCGTCGACGCGATGTTCGCTTCGGACCGCAAGCCGTTCATGACCGCGTACACGCGCATGGGCGAATCGGCGGGAGCCCGCCACTGGCTGGCGGAGGCCGGCTACCTCGTGGACCGCGCCGAGCGGACGATGCTGGAAGTGGCCCGCGAAGCGAGTTCCGTGGAATTGTCGCTTGCGGACGGTCCGCGGCTGCGCATGGCTCTCGCGGACGCCGGCCGGGACTGCCGGACCGCCGTCGAGCGGATGCTCGACCTGCACGGTCCGAGCGGTTTCGCGACGTCGAACGTCCTGCAGCGCTTCTGGCGGGACGTCGCCGTCGGCAGCAGGCACCCGCACCTCAACCCGTACCTCGCGGTGGAAAACCTGGGCACGGCGCTGGTCCCGGCCGATCACTGACCGACGACGGAAGCCGGCGCGGGAGCCGCGGTGGGCTCAGTGCTCGGCGATCACGTGGATCAGCTGCAGCTGTTCCGGCTGCAACGCGGGCGCCTGGAACCCGGCCGTGGCCAGCGCGGCGCCCGACAACGTCAGCGGCCGGTCCGCCCAAGCGGGAAACGCGGGCAGCCCGTGCCGGCGCACCCGCTCGACGGCGGACAGGAACCGCACGGTGTAGCGGGTTCCGGGGGCCAGTCCGGGCAGCCGGACGCTCCCGGGCGGGGCCGAGGCGCCGGTCTGCAGCGCGACGAAGGCGAAGAGCGCTTCGGTGCGGTCCTGGGCGACGACGCCGTGGAGCCAGTGCGCCGGGTCGGGGTGGTCGCCGCGGACGACGGTGCCGCTGTGCAGCAGCGGCCGGAACCGCTTGTGCAGGGCGATCCAGGCCGTGAGTTCGGCGAGTTCGGTTTCGCTCGCCGAGGTCAGGTCCCACTCCATGCCGAAGTGCCCGAAGAACGCGGTGCCGGCGCGGAAGTCGAGGGTGTGCGTGCGGCCGGTGGTGTGCGCCGTCGGCGCGCCGACGTGCGAGCCCAGCATCTCCGGGGGCAGCAGCAACCCGGTCCAGCGCTGGATGTGCTGCCGCTCGAGCGCGTCCAGGCAATCGCTGACCCAGATCCGCTCGGTCCGGGCGAGGATCTCGAGGTCGGCGCGGCCACCGCCCGACGAGCAGGACTCGATCTCCAGGCCCGGGTGCTTCGCGCGGAGCTCGTCCAGCAGCCGGTAGAGGGCGCGGGTCTGGTCGTGCACGCCGGCCGTGCCGCTCGCGGTGTGCCCCGCGTCGACGAGATCGCGGTTGTGGTCCCACTTGAGGTAGCCGACGCCGTACTCGGTGACCAGCGCGTCGAGCCGGTCCAGCACGTAGGCGTAGGCGTCCGGACGGGAAATGTCGAGCACCTGCTGGCGTCGCGCCTCGGGCGGGAGCCGCCCGTCCGGCCGGAGGATCCACTCCGGGTGGGCCCGGGCGAGGTCGGAGTCCGGGTTGACCATTTCGGGTTCGACCCAGAGCCCGAACTGCATGCCGAGCGAGCGGACGTGGTCGGCGATCGGGCGCAGACCGTCCGGCCACACCTGCTCGTCGACGAACCAGTCACCCAGTCCCGCGTTGTCGGCCCGGCGGCCGCGGAACCAGCCGTCGTCGAGCGTGAACCGCTCCGCGCCGACCCGCGCGGCGAGCACGGCGAGCTCGCGCAGTTTCGCCGGATCGTGGTCGAAGTAGACCGCTTCCCAGGTGTTCAGGGCGATCGGCCGCGGCGAGGTGGGATGCTCGGGCCGGCTGCGCAGGTCGGCGTGGAACCGGCCGGACAGCTCGTCCAGCCCGTCGCCGTGGGAACCCATCAGCGTCGGGCAGGCATAGGACTCGCCCGGGGCGAGGATCACCTCGCCGGGCAACAGGATTTCCCCGCCGCCGAGGATCGCGACGCCCGCGGCGTCGCGCTCGGCGTAGGTGGTGTGGTTGCCGCTCCAGGCGGTGTGCACGCCCCAGACCTCCCCGCGGCGGAAGCCGAAGCCGGGCTCACCGGCGAGCACCAGCAGGGTCGCGTCGAGGCCGGTCCGGCCACGGCGTCCGCTGCGGACGTGGGAGCCCAGCGTGAACGGGTGCCGCTGCGGGGCGCGCTCGCGCAGGTGGCGTCCGGTGAAATCCAGCAGTTCCCGGGCGTTCGCCGGGACCGGCAGGTTGAGGGTCAGCGAGTCGAGGCCGTAGTCGTCGCCGCCGATGTTCGTCACCGTCGCGTCCAGCCGCACCACACCCGACGGCGAGAGCGCCACCCGCAGCTCGAGCGCCAGTCCGGCGGCGACGTCCTGCGCGGTGGTGATCAGGGTGCCCTCCGCCGTCAGGTCCACCGCGGTCTTCGTGAACAGCGGGGAGAACGCGCGACCGGCGCGGCTGCCGGCGATGCCGGGGGTGCCGGCCCAGCCGGTGGCGGCTTCGGCCAGCACGCCGACGGGCAGCGGGTCGTCGATGCTGTTGGAGACGACCGGTGGCCGGGCCGCGCGCACCAGGTCCGCCAGTTCGGCTTCGGTGGGCTGCCCGAGATCGGCGCCCCAATACACGACGCGAGGCAGGCGGTCGCCGGTTGCGTCGAGCACGAGGCTGGTGCCGGCGGCGCCGAGGTGGACCACGCCGGGACTCGCCGGCTTGTCGTCGCCCGCGGTGAACGTCATCGTCAACACGCCGTTAGTTTCACTACAACACTAACCAGTGTCAAGAAGCCAACTAGCGGACGGCTATCGCCTGTACTTTGTTTCAGAAAAGACCTAACGAGCCGCTCACGCGCGGTACTCTCGCCCGGTGAGTTCCGGAACTCTCGAAGGCCGAGCACGGGCGGGAGCGCCCTGGCCGCAGCTGCCCGAAGCCGCCCGTGAGGTGCTCCTCGAGGCACTGGTCCACGGCCCCATCTCCCGCGCCGAGATCGCCGCGCGCCGGCAACTGTCGCGGCCGACGCTCAGCCGGATCACCCGGCAGCTCGTCGCCGACGGACTGCTGATCGAAGGCGGGACCGAGCTGCGTTCGGCGACCGGGCGCCCTTCGGAGCTGCTGCACGTCAACGGCGCCGCCCGGCACTTCTTCGGCGTGAAGCTCACCGGTGACCACCTCTACGCCGTGGTCACCGACCTCAACGCCGAAGTCGTGGCGTCGCTCGACACTCCCCTGCGCTCGGCGGACGTCACCGAGGTCGTCGGCCGGATCGCCGAAGCCGCCTCGGCGCTGCGGGCCGCGTTCCCGGACCTGACCGCCGCGGGCGTGACGCTGGCCGGGAGGGTGCGCTCGGGGACGGTGCACGGGTCGGCATACCTGCAGTGGTCCGGGGTCCCGCTCGCCGATCTCGTCGCCGAAGCGACCGGCCTGCCCACCGCCGTGGCCAACGACGTCCAGGCACTGACCGCCGCCGAACACTGGTTCGGTGCCGGCGCCGGGCTGCGGTCCCTGGTCCTCGTCACGATCGGCGTCGGCATCGGCTGCGGCCTGGTGCTCAACGGCGAACTCGTCGAGGGCGCGCACGGCACCGTGGGGCGGGCGGCGCACCTCGTCGTCGACCAGTCCGGGCCGGTGTGCGACCTCGGGCACCGCGGCTGCGCCGCCAGCTACCTGCTGAACGAGTCGATCGTGCGGGCGCTCGGCGCCGCGGACCACGCCGGCGCCGTCGCCCGGGCACAGGCCGGCGACCCCGCGGCGCGGCGGGTGTTCGGCGACGCCGGCTTCGCGCTCGGCATCATCATCGGCACGGTCGCGAACCTCGTCGACCCGCAGAAGGTCCTGCTGACCGGCGACGGCCTGCCGCTGTACGAGCTGGCCGCGGACCGGGTGCGGGACGGCATCGCGAAGTCCTACGAACCGGATCCCGCCCAGCTCGACCTCGACGTGCGGACCTTCGACTTCGGCGAATGGGCGCGTTCCGGGGCCGCGCTGGCCATCCGCGCCGCACTGACCGGCCGGACCGGCTGAGGGTTTACAACGGACTTCCGTGGCGCTAACGTTTTTCTCGCCTGAGAGCGCTTCCACCTCGACTGTCCACAGTGGCCAGTCGATCGCCCTCGGGAGGTATCGTGCAGAGATTCCTCGGCTTCTGCGCACTCGTGCTCACCGCGCTGATCGCCACGCTCATCGTCCCCACGGCCGCGTCCGCCGCGGCACCCACGCGCATCATGGCGCTCGGCGACTCGATCACCGGCTCGCCGGGCTGCTGGCGCGCGCTGCTCTGGCGGCACCTGCAGAACACCGGGTACACGAACACCGATTTCGTCGGAACGCTGCCGGCTCCCGGCTGCGGATTCACCTACGACGGGGAAAACGAAGGTCACGGCGGCTACCTGGCCACCGGGATCGCGAACAACAACCAGCTGCCCGGGTGGCTCGGCGCGACGCACCCGGACATCGTGCTCATGCACCTGGGCACCAACGACGTCTGGAGCAACATCGGCACCACGACGATCCTCGACGCCTACACCCGCCTGCTCGGCCAGATGCGGGCGAGCAATCCCGCGATGAAGGTGCTCGTGGCGAAGATCCTCCCGATGAACCCGTCGAACTGTTCCGCGTGCGGCCAGCGCGTCGTCGACCTCGACAACGCCATCCCCGGCTGGGCCCAGGCCCATTCGACGGCCGCGTCGCCCATCACGGTCGTCGACCAGTGGACCGGGTTCAGCACCTCCGCCGACACCGTCGACGGCGTCCACCCGAACAGCACGACCGGAATCCAGAAGATGGAAAGCCGGTGGTACCCGGCGCTGACCGCGGCCCTCGGCGGGGGCAGCACGCCGACCGGCTCCACCGTGGTGGGCGTCCAGTCCGCCCGGTGCCTCGACGTCACCGGTGCCGGCACGGCCAACGGAACCAAGGTCCAGCTCTGGGACTGCAACGGCCAGTCGAACCAGGCGTGGACGTTCGGCTCGGCCGGCGAGATCCGGGGCGGGAGCGGCCGCTGCCTCGACGTCGCGGGGCAAGGTACGGCACCGGGCACCGCGGTGGACATCTGGGACTGCACCGGCCAGGCCAACCAGCAGTGGACGCTCAACGCCGACGGCTCGATCACCGGACGGCAGTCCGGCCTCTGCCTCGACGCGAGTGGCCAGCAGACGGCCAACGGAACTGCGGTGGCGCTCTGGACCTGCAACGGGCAGGCGAACCAGCGCTGGTCCCGGCGCTGAGTGAACGCAATGACCGCCCCAGACGGATATCCCGTCCGGGGCGGTCGCGGCGTTCACTTCAAATTGGGAACTTCGTCTCTGGTGATCACGTAAGAGCTGTTGTACGTCTTTTGCAGCTGGCTGATCGAGTTGTGCGAAGTGTTGGTCAGCCAGTCGGTGTGCCAGGTGTTGAACATGACCCACCGCGTGTTCGACGACTGCAGCTGGTCCGGGTCCGGAATCGGGCCGTTTTCGTGCAGGGCGATCGGGATGGTACCGCCGACGATGTTCTTGGTGGCGTTGAACAGGCCGGTCTGCGGTCCGTAGTCACCGGCGTAGGTGTCGGAACCGGCGATGTCGGCCAAGGACTTGCCCGGGTAGAACGACGAGTCCGGCTGACCGTTGAACGGCAGCAGCCACACCAGGTTGTCGAGCCCCTTGGTGCCGGTGAGGTAGTTGTACTCGAACTGCCACAGCCGCTTGTACTGGGAGCCGCCTTCCTTGCTCCACCAGAACCAGGTGCCCCCGGCTTCGTGGAAGGGCCGCCACAGCACGGGAACCCCGGCGTTCTCCATGATCTGCAGCTGGGCGGCGGCCTTGTCGAGCCGCTGGACGAACGAGGCGTACTCGGCCGTTCCCGGCGTCAGCACGGCGTTGATGGACACGGCCATCTGGCTGCCCTCGTAGGTGTCCGGCTTCGTCGGCGCACCCATGTGGTAGCCGACCATCGGGATGCCACCGGCGTTCCACCACGTCACTCCGCGGCCGCCGACGCCGTCCTGCTCGATGTCCATGCCGCGGATCGCCGGATATTTGCCCGTGTGGTCGTGGATATAGTTCATCTCGTACTCGGAGCCGGCCACCCAGGTGGACTCCTCCTGGCCGGAAATGATGTGGTTGCCGTACTGGCTGTAGAAGTAGCAAAGCAGGTTCTTCGCCTGGGCCGTCGCGCGCGGGTTGACGGGATTCGCCGCGCAGGTGCCGCCGGGCGGGGTCGATCCGCCGCCGAGGCTCCACCGCTGGTTGGCCTGGCCGTGGCAGCCCCAGAGCTGGACCGTCGTGCCGTTCGCCGTCGCGGCGGCGTTCACGTCGGCACACAATCCCGACTGGGCACCGTAAACGCTGCCGTCGGAACGCAGGGTGAACTTCTGGTTCGCCGCGCCGGTGCAGGTCCGGATCTGCAGCTTCGTGCCGGCCGCGATCTGGCCGGCGTCCAGGCACATCGAACCACCGAACACGCGCAGCTCACCGGCGTCCGTGACGGTCCACTGCTGGTTGGCCTGGCCGTTGCAGTCCCAGATCTCGATCCCGGTACCGGCGGTCTGCACGTTGCCGGTGACGTCGAGGCAGCGGCCGGAAGCCGCGCCGACGAGGGATCCGGTCTGGGCCGCCGACGCGGTTGCGCCGCCGGCGAGCAACGGGACGACGAGAGCCGACGCCGCAAGAACGCGGGTGGTCCTCCTCCCCCAGCGGCCGAACCGGTGTTGCGTCTGCGGTGAACTTCGAGGGAACGACATCGCATCTCCTTTGATGGCGATGAAGGCCGGCCCGCCCGAAACGGGCGCGGCGCGAGGAAAGATGACAACGTCTGAGAGCGCTTCCAGTCCGGAATTCTAACACCGCGCCGACACCGGAAAGCCGGTGAAAATAAGTTCGAGCAGAAAACTTAAGAAGTTCGATTTGCCCTGCCGGTAAATCCGCGCAGCGCGGAACGAAAATTCCGCAATCGGCGGCGAATCAATCGCGACGGACCGAATCGGATCGCTTCTCCGGTCGCGAACCTCAGGCAGGCGGAACGGTACTGGCGCGCAGCACACACTTCGCGCCCGGCGACCAGCGTTCGGTCACCGGGGCCCCGTCGACCAGCTCCAGCACCGATTCGGCCACCGAGACGCCGTACTGGTGCACGTCGACGCTCATCGTCGTCAGCGAAGGGGTGGCCAGGCGGCACAGCGTCGAGTCGTCCCAGGCAATGATGCTGAGCCGCTCCGGAACGTCGATCCCCAGTTCCTTGGCGGCACCGAGGCCCGCCAGCGCCATCACGTCGTTGTCGTAGAGGATCGCGGTCGGCGGTTCGGCGCCGGACAGCAGCTCGGTGGTGCGTTTCGCCCCGGACTCCTCCGAGTAGTCACCCTCCGCGATGAGCGGCTCGATGCCGGCCGCACGGCAGCCGGCGACGAGCGCGTCGGTGCGGGCCCGGGTGTGCAGCAGCTGCGCGGGCCCGGTCACCCGCGCGATGCGCCGGTGGCCGAGGTCGAGCAGGACTCGCAGAGCCTCCCGGACCGGTCCGGCGTTGTCGGTGCGCACGGCCGGGAAGCCGTGGGCGTCCTCGGGCTCGCCGACCAGGACCGCGGGCATGTCCAGCGAGCGCAGCAGGGCCGGCCGGGGGTCGTCGTGGACGAGGTTGACCACCACGGTCGCCTCGACCATCCGCTGCGCGGCCCACCGCCGGTACGCCGCCAGCTCGCCGTCCTGCGTGCTGACGACGTGCAGCAGCAGCGAGAGGTCCCAATCCGCGAGGTGCTGCTCGATCCCCGCGATGAACTCCATGAAGAACGGCTCGGTGCCCAGCAGCCGGGGTGGGCGGGCCAGCACCAGGCCGATCGCGCCGGACGGACGGTGGGTGCTCACTCAGGACCTCATCACCGGGGAGCCGAGAGCGTTCGCCGACCGCAGCACGAGCGGGTCGGCGAACGCGGCCGGATCGACCGTGTTCGCGGTGCGGACCAGGAACGACCGGGTTTCGCCCGGCAGCAACGTGATCAGCATGTCGTCGACCACGGCGTCGGGCGCCACGCGATCGGCCAGGAGAGCGACGTCCCGGGCCAGTGCGGAAGCGGTGACGTCGACGCGGTAGCCGCCCGGCACCGCCGTCGCTTCGGCGGACAGCGGACCGGGCAGGTAGTCGTGCTCGAGGTCTTCGCCGAAGACGTGCACGAGCCGGGTCTCTCCGGTCGTCGCCACGAGCACCTCCTCTCCGGTCCCGGCCGGGGCCAGCTCCACTGTGGAGCGGGCCGGCACGGTGAACGGCAGTCTACGGCGCCCGGTGACCTGACCGGCGACCGTCCGCGTTTCCAGCTCGAGATCACCCGACCAGGGCGTGGCGGTGTCGTTGACCGCGATGACGACGTCTTCGCCGTCGCGCGGCTGGACCGTGAGCAGCCTCGGGGCGAACGCGTGCTTGAGGGCGTACCACAGCGGCTTGGGCCGTTCGTCCGAGTCGATCGCGGCCCAGGAGGTGACCGGCCAGCAGTCGTTGAGCTGCCAGACGACGGCCCCGGCGGTGCGCGGCCACCACGACCGGAAGTGCTCGATGCCGAAGGCCACCGCACGGGCCTGGTTGAGCTGGGTGGCCCAGTGCCAGTCGGGGAACGTCTCCGGCCGCGGCAGGTGGGGCGCCAGACCGCGGTCGAGCTTGCCGTTGCCGTCCTCGGCCTTCTGGTGGCGCAGGAACGCCGGCGAGGCCGGCGTGAGCGGGTCGTCGTGGATCCACCGGGTCAGGGTGGCCCAGGTGGGCGGCCCCTGGAAGCCGAACTCCGAGCAGAACCGCGGGATGTGGTCGCGGTAGCAGGTGTAGTCGACGCGGTTCCACACGTCCCACTCGTGCCGGGTGCCGTGGTCGGGGTCGTTGGGGTGCCGATCGCCGGGGCTGTACGGGCTCCCCGGTGCGTAGGGGCGGGTCGGGTCGAGTTCGGCGACGATGGCGGGCAGCAGTTCGGTGTAGTACTTCAGGCCCCACGTGCGGCCGTCGAGCTGTTCGGGCCAGCCCCAGTCGGCGAAGCCCCAGAGGTTTTCGTTGTTGCCGTTCCACAGCGCGAGGGAGGCGTGCGGGGTCAGCCGGGCGACGTTCTCCCGCGCCTCCGCCTCGACCTCCGTCCACAGTGGCTCCTCCTCGGGGTAGGAGGCACAGGCGAACGGAAAGTCCTGCCACACCAGGACGCCGCGTTCGTCACAGACGTCGTAGAAGTCTTCGGTTTCGTAGATGCCCCCGCCCCAGATGCGCAGCAGGTTGAGGTTCGCCCCGAGAGCTTGGTCGACGCGCCGGGCGAGCCGGGCGCGGGTGATCCGGGTGAGGAAGTGGTCGTCGGGGATCCAGTTGGCCCCCTTGGCGAACACCGGCGTGCCGTTGACCACGAACGTGAACGGGGTGCCGATCCCGTCCGGTTCGGTGTCCACGGTGATGGTCCGGAACCCGATGCGGCGCCGGTAGGCGTCGAGCTCCGTCCCGCGCCCGACGAGGTCGATTTCGAGGTCGTGGAGCGGGTGTTCGCCGTAGCCGGCGGGCCACCACAGCCGGACGTCCGGCACCGTCAGCGTCACGGTCGCCCGGGTGGCACCCGGTTCGACGGCGGCCCGGGCGGTCCGGCCTTCGGCCGGGATCGAGGCGACCAGCTCGAGCCGGTCGCCCGAGCCGGTGGCGCGCTCGACGTCCGCGTGGACCGTGACCCGGCCGGTGCCGTCCTCGTCGACCGTCACCAGCGGCCGCACGGTCGCCAGCCGGGCGGTGGTCCACCGCTCGAGGCGGACCGGCTTCCAGATGCCCGCGGTCTGCAGGTCGGGTCCCCAGTCCCAGCCGAACGAGCAGGCCATCTTGCGGATCATGTTGAACGGGCTCGGGTAGGCGTGGTCGCGCCAGCCCAGCTCCGCCTCGACCGCCTCGGCGTGGGCCAGTGCGCTCGCGATCTCGACGGTCAGGGTGTTCGTGCCGTCCCGCAGTACCTCGCGGACGTCGAAGCGGTGGGTGCGGTGCATGTTGGCGGTCCGCCCGAGCTCCCGGCCGTTGAGGGTCACGGTCGCCACGGTGTCGAGGCCGTCGAAGACGAGGTCCGTGCGTTCCGCCGAAGCCGGCGCCGAGGATTCGAAGTCGAGCGTGTAGCGCCACCCGGCCCGGTGCATCCACACCACGTCGGCCTCGGCGGTGTCGAGGTAGGGGTCCTCGATCAGGCCGGCGGCCAGCAGGTCCAGGTGGGCGGAGCCCGGCACGGTGGCGGGGAGCGCACGACCCCGGACCGCGTCCGGAACCGGCCCGGCCACGGCCTCGATCCGCCAGCCGTCGTGCAGTTCCTGACGGTTCAATTCGGGCGCTCCTCACGCGGCCGGCGGCTCGCTGGGGAGCCGAATCTGCTCGACGATTGTTACGCAGGTAACTTAAGTAAGTCAACCGAGTTGTGGTTCAGACCTTCTTCGCTCAGGGGGTCAAGCGGGCGGGTGGCGCCCACCTCAGGGTCATGCCGGTGCTCCGGGGAACCAGCATCGCGCGAAGTGCCCGTCTCCGACCTTCTCCTCCGCCGGTGTTGTAGCGCAGACCGCCGTCGCCGAACGGCAGCGGTCGCGGAACGTGCAGCCGCCGTGCACGCCGGGCGTGAGGCCGCCACCGGCCGGATCGGCCTGCTCCGCCATCGCCATCCCCCGCTTGTCGGGATCGGGCGCGGCCGCCGCGAGCAGCTGGGTGTACGGGTGCTTCGGCCGCAGGATCACCTCCGAGGCCGGACCGTGTTCGACGATCCGGCCGCGGTAGAGCACCGCGATGTCGTCGGCGAAGTGGCGGGCCGTGGCCAGGTCGTGCGTGATGTACAGCACGGCCAGACCGTCCTCGCGCTGCAGCCGCCCCAGGAGGTTGAGCACGCCGAGGCGGATGGAGACGTCGAGCATCGACACCGGTTCGTCCGCGATGATGACCTTCGCCCCGGGCGCGAGGGCCCGGGCGATCGCCACCCGCTGGCGTTGCCCGCCGGACAGTTCGTGCGGCCGGCGCCGCGCGATTTCGTCGGCCGGCGTCAGGTTGACCCGCTCCAGCAGGTGCAGGACCTGCCGCCAGGTGTCCTCGCGTCCCCGGGCGCGCCCGTGCAGCAGCAACGGCCGCGCCAGGTGGTGCTCCACGGTGTGGAAGGGGTTCAGCGACGCGAACGGGTCCTGGAACACCATCTGCACGTGGTCGCGGTACGCCCGGCCGGAAACCTCGGCACCGTCGTCGGCGCTGACCACGATCCGCCCGGACGACGGCGACTCGAGACGCGTGACCAGCCGGGCGATCGTCGACTTCCCCGACCCGGACTCGCCCACCAGCGCCGTCGTCCGCCCGGGCGTCAGGGTGAACGACACGCCATCGACCGCGCGCAGCCGGGACCGGCGCACGCCGTCGCGGACCCGGAAGTCCTTCACCAGGTCGCGGACCGCCAGCTCGGTCACCGGACACCTCCTTCGGTGAGGGCTTGGTCGCGCAGGAACGCCCCGCGCTCCCCGGTCAGGCTCGGGAACGACTCGAGCAACGTCCGGGTGTAGGGATGCGACGGCGCGCGGTACATCCGCTCGGCCGCGGCGTCTTCGACGATCTCGCCGTCCTTCATCACCGCGATCCGGTCGGCGATCTCCAGCAGCAGGGGGAGGTCGTGGGTGATGAGGATGGCGGCGAAGCCGAACTCGTCCCGCAGCCGCAGGATTTCCTTCAGGATTCCGCGCTGCACCACGACGTCCAGCGCGGTCGTGGGCTCGTCCATGATCATCACCTGCGGGTCGAGCAGCAGGGCCATCGCGATCATCACCCGCTGCCGCATCCCGCCCGACAGCTCGTGCGGGTACGCGCCCAGCCGGCCGGGATCGACGCCGACCAGCCGCAGGACCTCCTCGCACCTCGCTTTCCGCTGCGCCTTCGGCATGTCCGGGCGGTGAGTCGTGAGGACGTCGTCCAGCTGTGAACGCACGGTGGTCACCGGGTTCAGCGCGTTCATCGCGCCTTGGAAGACCATCGAGAGGCGGTCCCAGCGGAACGCGCGCAGCTCCTCGCGGTCCAGGGCCAGCACGTCGATGTCCGTGCCGTCGCGGTCGTGCAGGACGACCGTGCCCGCGGTGACCTCCGCGGGCGGCCGGTGCAGCCGGTTGATCGCGTAGGCCAGGGTCGTCTTCCCGCAGCCGGACTCCCCGGCCAGGCCGAGGATCTCGCCGCGCCGGAGCGTGAGGGACACGTCCTTGACCGCGTGGACCGGCGACTGGGTGCGGTACACGACGTCGAGGTGATCGACGCTCAGCACGACGTCGGCCCCGGCCTCGGCCGGCTGCCGGGTTTCCGGCCGTTCGGCGCGGCGCCGCCGGCCCGCCACCCGCAGCTTCGGGTTGATGATCTCGTCGATGCTGAAGTTGATCAGCGCGAGCCCGCAGCCGAACAGCGCGATGACCAGACCGGGCGGGACGAACCACCACCAGGCCGACCGCTGGAGGGCGAAACCGTTCTGGGCGAAGTAGAGCATCGTCCCCAGCGTCGAGGAGTTCGACGCACCGAGCCCGAGGAACGACAGCCCGGCCTCGGACAGGATCGCCGCGATCACCGCGAACACGAACTGCGACGCCAGCAGCGGCAGCAGGTTGGGCAGGATTTCGACGGTGATGATCCGCCACCGCTTCTCCCCCGCGACCCGCGCCGCGGCGACGTAGTCGCGATTGCGCAGCGAGAGCGTCTGGGCGCGCAGCACCCGCGCCGAGGCCGCCCACCCGGTGATGGCCAGCACGAGCGCGACCGTCCACGCGCCGCGCGACTCGGGCGGGACGAACCCGGCGATCACGATCACCAGCGGCAACCCGGGGATGACCAGCATGACGTTGGAGAACAGGGAAAACACTTCGTCGACGGCGCCGCCGGCGTAGGCGCCGATGACGCCGAAGAACGCCGAGAGCACCGTCGCCAGCACCCCGACGATCAGGCCGATCTGGAGGGAGCCACGGGTGGCGTACGCCAGCTGGGCGAAGACGTCCTGCCCGGTCTGGGTGAGACCGAGGAGGTGGCCGTCGCCCGGCGGGGCCAGTCCGGCGTCCCGGATCGCGTCGGGGTCGCCGACGAACAGCGGGCCGAAGATGCCGAACAGGGCGATGACGGCGACCAGGCCGAGCCCGACGCCCAGGCGGGGCGACCACGTCGGCAGGACCGCGCGCAGTCCGCTGATGCGGCCCCGGCGGACGGGCGTCAGGATCGGTGCGCCGGTGGTGGTTTCGGGGCTGAGATTCGTCACGTGCCGTTCTCCTTCTCAGGCCCGGGCCCGGGTGCGCGCGTCGATCAGCCCGTACAGCAGGTCGATCACGAGGTTGGCGCCGAGCACGGCCACGGTGATGATCAGGAAGATGCCCTGCATCAGCGCGTAGTCGTTGTTCTGCACCGCCTGCAGCAGCTTCGAGCCGATGCCCGGGTAGGAGAACACCTGCTCGGTGACGATCGACCCGGAAACCACGAAGCCCAGCGAAATCGCGAACCCGGCCACCGACGGCAGGACCGCGTTCCGGGCGGCGTAGCGCAGCATCACCCGCCCGTCGCGCAGTCCCTTGGCCTGCGCGGTGAGCACGTAGTCCTCGGACCCGGTGGACACCATCATGTTGCGCATGCCGAGCAGCCACCCGCCGACCGAGGAGACGACGATGGTGAGGGCGGGCAGGGTGCCGTGGTAGACGGCGGAGCCGAGGAAGTCGGCGTTCCACCCCGGGTCGAGGGCCACGTCGTAGCCGCCGAGCAGCGGGAACCACCCGAGGGCGCCGGCGAGCAGCGCCGCCAGCAGCAGCGCCAGCCAGAAGTACGGGACCGCGGCCAGGACCGTGGTCCCCGGCACGAGGGCGTCCAGCCACGTGCCGCGCTTCCAGCCGACGAACATGCCGAGCCCGACCCCGAGCACGAACGACACCAGGGTCGCGATGCCGACCAGGACCAGCGTCCAGGGCAGCGCCTGGGCGATGACGTCGGAGACCTTGGCGGGGAAGACGCTGACCGACACGCCGAGGTCGCCGTGCGCCAGCCGGCCGAGGTAGGAGCCGTACTGCGACCACAGGGGCTCGTCGCTGTGGGTGCCCAGCAGCAGCTCGTAGGCGCGGCGCACCGACGGATCGGGCGTCGCACCGCGCTGGGCCAGCTTCGCGAGCAGGACGTCCACCGGGTTGCCGGGCAGCAGGCGCGGGACCAGGAAGTCGAGCGTCAGCGCCGCCCACAGGGCCACCAGGTAGAACGCCAGTTTCCGAACGTAGTAGCGCACCGGTCACTGGCCCGCGGGCTTGAGGGTCTTGTAGATCTGGGCCTGGTCCGGCCGGCTCCACACCGCCGGGAAGGCGTACAGGTTGTCCTTGGCCGGCCAGCCGGTGAATTTGGCCGAGTGGTACTCGCTCGTCGTGCCGCCGGTCAGGATCGGGATGTAGGGCATGTCCTGTTCGGCCCGGGTCTGGACGACGTCGAAGTAGGGCTGCCGCTTCGCCGCGTCCGTCGAGTCGATGCCCTTGACGGCGTTGAGCGCCGCGTCGACTTCCGCGTCGGAGTAGCGGCTGTAGTTCGGGTAGGCCGATTCGCCGACCTTGGCGGTGGTCTCGGTCGAGAAGTAGTAGTTGTAGTCGTAGAACGGGTCCGCCGACGGGCCCTGGTTCATCGCGTCGATCAGCAGCTGGAAGCGGCCGCGCACGCGCGCGTCGGCCCACTCGTTGTAGGACACCTGCTGGGCGGTCAGCTTGATCCCGGCGGGCTGCAGCTGCTGGGCCATGGTGGTGATCGCGGTGATGTAGTCGGTCCAGCCCGAGGGCACCTGGACCGTCAGCTCCAGCGGTTTGCCGTCCTTGGCGAAGACGCCGTCCGGGCCCTTCGCGTAGCCCGCGCCCTGCAGGAGCCCGGTCGAGCGGGCCAGATCGGGTGCCTTCGGGGCGAGCCGTTCCCGCAGTTTCGGCGAGACGTACTTGGCGTCGCGGCCGAGCAGCGTGAAACCGGGCGAGATGTCGGAGGCGGTGTCCTCGAAGGCCAGCGCGTTGAGCTGGGTGCGGTTGATCGCGTAGTAGATCGCCTTGCGCACGGCCGGGTCGGTCTGCGGGCCGGTGCAGCCGAGAGCGGCGTTCGAACAGGTCGTGAGGTTCATCTGGTTCATCGGGACCGTGATGGCCTGATAGCCCGGGTAGTTCTTCGAAACGTTCTTGATTTCGGGGACCGGCCCGGTCTGCCAGTCGATCTGCTTGCTCGCCAGCGCGTCCGCGCCGGACTGGTTGCCGGCCAGCGCGAGGTAGCGGATCCGCTTCACCGCGGGCTCGCCGCCCCAGTAGCCGGGGTTGGCCTTGAACGTGAACGCCTGTGGCTTGAACTCCTCGAGCACGAACGGGCCGGTGCCGACCGGCTGCGCGATCACGTCGTTCGCCGGGTCGGGGATCTTCGACCACAGGTGCTGGGGCACGATGAAGGTCTTGCCGAGGACCTGCGCGCCCTGCATGAACGCGGGCTTCGAGAAGGTGATCCGGACGTGGGTGTCGTCGGTGGCGACGGCCTGGCCGTCGTAGCCGGTGGTGTTGATGGTCTTGTTCTTCGCGACCATGTCGAGGGTGAACGCGACGTCCTTGGCGGTGAAGGGCGTGCCGTCGGAGAACTTCACGTTCGACCGCAGGGTGACCAGCAGCTGCGTGCCGTCGGCGTTCCAGGCGAAGTCGGTGCCCAGCAGCGGGACGGGCTTCGCGTCCTGGGTGATGTTGTAGAAGAACAGCGGTTCGAAGATCGTCCCCGGGCCTTCCATCGTGCTGGAGGAGAACGGGTTGAAGTTGATCTGGTAGTCGCCCGACTGGCCGGTGTAGGCGACGAGCGTGCTGTCCGCGGCGGACCCGCTGTCCGACGACCCGCAGCCGGTGACGAGCGTGGTGGCCGCGATCGCGGCGAGCACAGCGCCGCAGGCCCCGCGACGCGCTGGGTGAACCGACATCAAGTCCTCCTGGCTGGGCTGCGTTGACCGTCCGCCGATCACGGCAGGCACAAGACTGGAGGCATTGTTAAGTCATCGAAGAAATTAAGTCAACCCTTTCGGGGCATCTGGCGGGCGCGAACGCGCTGTCTACCCCCAGCTGGCGGGCAGCGCCTTGCTACCCTTCGCGTATCGACCTAAGTAAGTCGGCAGGAGTTCGGATGAGCGCGCCCACCAGGACCACCCCGCACACCAGCAGCCGGGCGGCGGTCCTCGACGTCATCCGGGCCGCCGGCACCATCAGCCGGGTCAGCCTGGTCAACGCCACCGGCCTGACCGGTGCCACGATCTCCACGGTCGTCCGCGGTCTCATCGACGACGGCCTGGTCCAGGAAACCGGGCGCGCCGCATCGACCGGCGGCAAGCGCCGCGTCCTGCTGCAGCTGAACCCGGCGGCCCGGTACGCCGTGGGCATCCACCTCGACCACGCCGACATCACGTACGTGGTCACCGATCTGGCGGGCGCCGTGGTCGCGCGCATCTCGCGGCCCGGCGCGGGGAACGCCGCTCCCGAAGCGGTCGTGCAGCGGATGACCGACGAGGCCTGGGCGCTCGTCGCGAGCGCCGACGTCGACCGCGAGCGCCTGCTCGGGTTCGGCCTGGTCTTCCCCGGCCCGCTCAGCGCCAACGAAGGAATGGCGATCACCCCGCCGGCCATGCGGCAGTGGGCGGACTTCCCGCTGGGCCACGAAATGCGCCGCGCCACCGGCCTGCCGGTCGTGCTCGACAACGACGCGACCGCCGCGGCGCTCGGCGAGCACTGGTCCGGCGGCGTGGACCTGCCGCCCACCTTCGCCGCGCTGTACATGGGCAGCGGCATCGGCGCCGGGCTGATCGTCAACGGGATCAGCTACCGGGGCTCGAGCGGCAACACCGGCGAGCTGGGCCACATCTGCCTCGAAATGGACGGTCCCGAGTGCTGGTGCGGCGCGCGCGGCTGTCTCGAGGTCCTCGCCGGCCCGGCCGCGGTCGTGGCCGCCGCGCGTGCCGACCGCCGGCTCGCCCGCGCCGCCGGGTTGTCCCGGCGCGACCGCAACCCGGATCAGTCCGTGATCCCGGACTTCGCCGCGGTCAGCCGGGCGGCGCGACGCGGTGACGAGGGCGCGCTCGCCCTGCTGGAGCGCTCGGCGCGCTACGTCGCGGTCGCCGTGCGGAACCTGGCGAACATCATGGACCTCGAAGCCGTGGTCCTCACCGGCCCCAGCTTCGCCATCGCCGGGCCGAGCTACCTGCCGGCCGTCGAACGGGAACTGGACGGCATGTTCTTCGCCCGCGCCAACCACACCGTCGAAATGCGGCTGTCCCGGGCGGCGGCGACGGCACCGGCGATCGGCGCCGCCGCGATGGTGCTGCAGTCCGAACTCGTGCCGCTGCACAGCGGCCTGCGGCTGCCGGAGAACCTCCAGCCGTCCGAACCCCCGCTGTCACCCGCCTCCTGAACGGCCCGCCACCACGCCACCGGCGAACGAAGCGCATACGGGCAGCCGGGTGATCAGCGCGGCCTGGTAGGCGTGGTAGACGTCGGGTTTGCCCGGCCACACCGCGGCCGCAGGCGCGTTGCCGTGGTCGAGTTCGTGGTGCCAGGACCCGTTTTCCCGGTCCACGAAGTACTTCTCCGCGTACTCGCACCACCGCCGGAACCGGACGAGGTACTGCGCGTCCCCGGTCGCCTGGTGCAGCACCCAGGCCGCGGCCATCGCCTCGGCCACGACCCAATGCAGCCGGCTGCGCACCACCGGCGTCCCCGCGAAGTCCGTGGTGTAGACGAAACCGTCCGCGCCGTCGACCGACCAGCCGTCCCGGACCGCGGTGTCGAACAGGCAACGGGCGCTCTCGAGCAGCCATTCCGGCGCACGGCTGCCCAGCGCGGTCCGCACGTGCACCGCCAGCCGGGCCCATTCGAAAAGGTGGCCGATGGTCACGCCGTACGGCCGGAACGGATGGGCCGGGTCGTCCCGGTGGTACTCGGGCACCTCGGTCCACTCCGCCGTGAAGTGCTCGGGCAGCCGCCAGCCGTGCCCGCGGGCGACCCGGCCGACGAGCCGCTCGACGATGCGGGCGGCCCGCTCGAGCAGCCGCGGGTCGCCGGTGATCCCGGCGGCCGCGAGCAGGGCTTCGACGGCGTGCATGTTGGCGTTGGCCCCGCGGTAGGGCTCGAGCCGGGTCCACCCCCGGTCCCAGACGTCGGCCGCCAGCCCCGCCGCCGGCTCCCAGAAGCGTTCGTCGAACACGGCCAGCGCCTCGTCGAGCAGGACGCGGGCGCCGTCGATCCCGGCGGCGGCCGCGCTCGCCGTGGCGAGGATGACGAAGCCGTGCTCGTAGGCGCGTTTGTCGTCGACGACCGGCCCGGCCGCGGTGGCCGACGCGAACCACCCGCCGTGCTCGTCGTCGCGCAACAGGCCGGTCAACGCGGCGATCCCGTGCTCGGCGAACTCGGTGTACCCGCTTCTCCCCTCGGCCGCGGCGAGCGCGAAGACGTGCGTCATCCGGCAGGTGATCCAGGTTTCGACCGGCCGCTCGCGGACCGGACGCCCTCGCTCGTCCAGCCAGGTGAAGCCGCCTTCGGGGTGCCGGGAGGCACGGGCGAACTCCAGCAGCCGATCCGGCTCGGCGGCCAGCCACGCCGGCACCACCTCGTCGGCGAGCAGACGGCTTTCGGGCACCTGACCTCCTCCATCCACGTGATCATCAGTCTTCCCTCGACGCCGGATCCACCTCTGGTCGGCCCGCCGGTCAGGTGCCGGCCGACTGGCCGATGCCGAAGAAGCGGATCACCTCGTCGGCGAGGATCTGGAGGTTGTGCGGCTGGCCCTGCTCCCGGATCGCCTCGACCCGGGAGCCGTAGCGGGTGCGGGTCCACGTGCTGCGCGGGGTGTTGTACTCGGTGGAGGTGGGTGTCGCGCTCACGCCGAGCACATTGGTCCACTGGTCGATCGCCTCGCCGAAGTTGGCGAAGCGGAGTACGTCGTCTTCGGTGCCGTGCCAGAGCTGCACCCTGGGCCGTGGGCCCCGGTAGCCGGGGTAGGCGCTCCGCACCAGATCGCCCCACTGCTGCGCGGTCTTGTCGATGCGGCCCTCGGCGCAGTCGGTGTTCCACGACGCCGGACCGGCGAAGCAGCCGAACGGCACCCCCGCGAACGACGCGCCGGCCCGGAACACGTCCGGGTAGGAGCCGAGCAGGACGTTGGTCATCATGCCGCCCGAGGAGTGCCCGGTGACGAACGTGCGGGCCGGATCGCCGTGGTAGCGCTGCTGAACGTACTTGACCATCGACACGATGCCCTGTGCGTCACCGCCGCCGTCGTGCCTCAGCACCGCCGGCGAGTGGACGTCCCAGCAGCCGTCGGAACTGACCGCCGACGGGTAGATCACGATGAACCCGTACCGGTCGGCCAGCGAGGCGTACTGCGTGCCGGCGTAGAAGTCCTGCGCGGTGCCGTGGCACCAGTGCACCCCGACCACCACGGCGGGCCTGGCCGCCACCCTCGCGGGTACGTACACGAACATCTTGATGCCACTGGGGTTGTAGCCGAAGTCCTTGACCTGCTGCAACGACGCGGCACGAGCTGTGCCGGGAGCCAGCAGCGCCGCCAGGCCGATGAGCAGGGTCGTGACGAAGACCGCCGTCCTCGATGCCATCCGAACCGCCTTGTCTCGTCGATGAGGGAGGAACTCAGCCGAGACATTGTTAGGTTTCTGAAGAAAGAAAGTCAACCACGCGGTCGCCCGGACCCCGCTCACAACCCCAAGAGGGCCGACAGGGCGGTAGTGGCGAGATCTTCCGGGGCCTCGCCCATCCGGAAGCGCTCGTGCGGTCGTCGCAGGCTGAGAACCGCCAGGCCGTGCAGGGTGGCCCAGATGGCCGTGGCCAGCTGCTCCACCGATGGCTTCGCGGAAAGGATCGCCTTGGACTGAGCGTCGGCGACGGCTTCCCGAAGCACTTCGAAGGAGTCGTGCCCGACCGGACCGGCGTCCGGCCGGCTGCGGAACATGGTCGCGAACAGATCGGGGTGGTCCTGCACGAACCGCACGTACGCCGTGCCGCCGATGTTGGAGGCGAACACCTCGGCGATCAGAAACGGTGCCGGCTCGATGTCGAGGCGGTCGCAGACCAGCAGCGTCACCGGGGCGATCAGCAACACGGTGGTGACGTTGTCCAGGAACGCCGAGGCGACGGCGGTGATCAGCGACAGCAGGATCATCACCCGCAGCGGTGACCCCTTGGCCCGTTTGGCCAGCGCGGCGACCACCTTCGGGATCTTCTCGGTCGCGATGAACAGGTAGGCGATCACGAACACCGTGACGGCGATGGCCGTGCTCATGCCGTCAGTGCGGGGCCAGCGCCAGCTGCAGGAGCCGTGAGGCGGAGATGACGCCGTTCAGGGTCCGGTCCTCCATGACCGCGACCAGGGGGCAGCGCAGCCGGGCCATCATGGCCGCGACCTCGACGATCGTGTCGTCGGAGTTGACCCGCGGCAGCTCGGTGACCTCCTCGGGCAGCAGCGACCGCACGGTCCGGCCACCCAGCTTGTCCGCGACCCGGTCGGCCATGGACTCGTTGAGCACCCCGGCCAGCGACGGGTCGTCGCGCACGTAGCTCGGCACCAGGAACCGGACCACCTGCGACGCGGGCAGCACCGACTGCGGGCAGCCCGCCTTGTCGGTCACCACCAGGCCGGGCAGCCGCCGCTCGGCCAGCAGCCGCGCAGCGTCCAAGGCGTCGGAGTCCAGCTCCACCACCGGGTATTCCTCGGCCATCTCGACGGCGTGCATCGTCCCAGCGTAGGACGTCCCGACCGGGGACGCCGGGTTCACGATCAGCGCGAACGCCGAGATGAGCGCCATCGAACTTCCAAGCGTTCCTCCGGCGCCGGAGGTCGACCGCGGCCACTCAGCGGCCACGGAACCGCACGCCGGTAACCGCGCGGTAAGGATCTCCGAGCGCAAACGGTGCGACGATGAGGCAATCCACCGAGGAGGTCGCCATGACGAGTACTCACCCAGCACAGTCGCCGATCGGTCACCCTGCCTGGAAACGATTGGTGCCGGCGGGAATCGTCATCGTTTCCGCCCTCGTCGTGGCGGGCGGCGCGAAAGTCGCCTTCGAACTGGGCTCCACCATGATGCTGAGCATCGCCTCGGTGGGCGCTTGGATGATGTTGTGCCTCGGCTTGGCCTACGCAGGAGTCCGGCTGCGGCCCGGCGTCGGCGGCGCTCTCCTGGTCGGCTTCGGAATCGGCGCGCTCCTGGTGCTGGTGTTCGGAGGCATGCAGATGTTGGCGTGACCGGCCGCGGCGAACGCCGGCGGACGAATCGACCGAGGCCTTCGCCGCGGAACTCCGGTCAGCTCGCCGGCCCGGCCGCAAACGCGGCCAGGTCGGCAGCGGTGCCGGCGAAGACGTCTTGATCACCGGGAAAGGTGCCGGACTTCGCCCACTGGTAGAACGTGTAGGCACTCCACCCGGCAGGCATGCCGGGTGGGCCGCCCGCGTCCGAGGCGACCGGCGAAATCCACAACGGCGAATGCGCCGGGACAGTCACGTCACCGCCGGTGCAGTGGTTCCACCAACCCCGGGTTGTGTAGATCACCGGCCAGCGACCGGTCCGGTCGTCCACCGTGGTGACGAAATCGGTGAGCCACGCCGTCACTTCGGCCGGTGTCCGGTTGTAGCACCAGCCCGCCCAGTCCGCGGTCGAATACGGGTTGTACTCGATGTCGAGCACCGGCGGCAGCGTCTTCCCGTCGTTGACCCAGCCACCACCGTTCGCGACGAAGAACTCGGCCTGGGCGGCGCCGGAAGCCTGGTCCGGCAATCCGAAGTGGTACGCACCGCGCACGAGCCCCGCGTTCGCCGACCCGGCGTAGTTCGTCGCGAACGTCGGGTCGAGGTAGGTCGTGCTCTCGGTCGCCTTCATGTACGCGAACTTGGCGCCCCTCGCCGCCACGCCGGGCCAGTCCACGGTCTTCTGGTAGTGGCTGACGTCCAAACCCGGCAATCCGTCCGGCGCGACCGCACTCACCGACGCGGTCCGCCGACCGACCGCGCCGGCCCTCTCGGAAACCGGGACGGACGACCCCAGGAAGTCCGCCTCGGGATGAAGCCGGCCGAACCCGGTGGCCTCCGACGCCTGGCAAGACCCGGTCACCAGCGTCCCGGCGAAAACCACCGCCGCCACACCCGTGCCGGCCACTGTGCGCATTGAGCGGAATTTCGCGAATAGCCTCTCTGCCAGTCAGCCGTTCTTGGACTACTGCCTATCCTTCGTGCCACCAGGGCACGTCCGACTCGCCGAAGAGCATCACGAACGCGGAAACCGGAAACCGATCGTCCGGCGGCCGGAAATCTACGGTCATCTCGATCTCTTCGGCGCCGAGCAAGGTCATCCCGGCTTCCCGGAGCATTTCGATGATTCGCTAGTACGGGTTCCGGAGGTCCCCGTAGGCGCGGCGGGCGTGCTCGTGGACTTCCTCCGACCGGTCTTCCTTCCCTAATGCCATGGCGAACCGTGCACCCCCTTCTTGACGTGCGTGCTGACGCGCACAGTCCACTGGAGCTTACCTTTCGAACCGCCGAATGCCGCGCCGAGCCTGGGATGGAAGTTCGCCCACCGCCGGCCGAAGAAGAAGGCCGAACTGGATTGCGCGTTGGATTGTGGCACCGGCGCTGGCCGGCTGGCCGAGCCGCCGCGGTCTTGACGCCCCCATCAGCGCTTTTGCCCGCGCACGGCAAAAGCTACCGGTGTTCAGGCACGACCTCAACGATGGGAACGCACCACGGCACTGCCTCGAATCAGCACCTCCAAGGAGAGACATGAAGCACAAGTCACTCAAGGTCGCACTCGTCGCCGCGATCGCGGCCGGTGGCCTCGTCCTGTCCACCGGCAGCGCCTTCGCCTCCGGTCTAGGCGGAGACGTCTACACCACCTACTGCCATGCCTACGTCGCGTCCGCCGGCCCCCACTACGGCTACGGCGTCGTGACCGGAGCATCCAATTGCCTGGTCAATCTCTGGCAGTACAACGTCAACACCGGCGGTTCGAGCTCGACCGGCTTCTACTACGGCTCCACACCCAGCAAGTACCACGCTGACGGCGTGCACGAGCTCCAGGTCGAGGTCTACGACCCCAACACCGGCGCTGACGCTTGGGGTCCGCTCGTCTACTAGCGCGATCACGGGTCGGTCCCACGAGAAGGTGAACCGCCCTGGCGATTGCGGCCGGGGCGGTCACCTCTCGTGGCCAGGTGAGGTCAGCCGCGCCGAGCCCTCTTCGACGAAGATGGCGTGCAACGCGCTTGGGTGATCTCCCCCGAGAGTCCGGTCTACGGGGGTCAGGGCAGCACGCGATAGGTCAGGTGCGTGACCGAGCCGGCCGCTCGCGCGTCCACCTGCTCGACGTTCAGCGGCGGGGCGCCGTCGCGTGCGCGTTTCATCGCGGCTTCGATTCCGTCGGTCACGAAGTGGAACGTGGTGCCGCCGTCCATCGGCTGCGGATCGCGCGGGTGGTGGGTGAGCACGAAGACCGGGGCGTGGTAGGGCGGATTGTCGCCCCACCAGCCCTTCCACTGCCGATCCCACTCGCCACGCACCGGGCCGAACATGTTGCGCCCCATGATGAATGCCTTGGCCGTCATCATCCTGGCGAACTCGGCCGGGTGCTCCGCGGCGCCTTCGGCGAACCAGGCGTGCAGCTTGTCACCCCAGCCGTCGCCACCGTCGTCGCCGAACGGACGCTGCTCGCTCTGGTTGAGCCCGGCCGAGTACCCGTCGACCGAGATCGTGAGGTCGCAAGTCACCTTGCCCTTGCCTGTGGTCATGCCATCAGCATGGAGCAGTCACCCACATGGCGTCCAATGCCGATTCTGCAGAAGGCCGCCGAGATTCCGGGAGGGGTCGACGCGGCAACCAACGAGCCGGCCGTACAGGTCGGCTGGTCACGATCTGCCATCGTCCATAACAGAAGCCTGGCTGTCGACGACTGGAGAGCCATGGGAACCGGACGGACGAGGGCCCGCGCACGGAACTTCATCACCGCGGCGGTCGTGGTGGGGATCGGAGTGGCGACCGTCTGGAGGCTGCAATGTTCCATCGAAACGGAATCGGAGAAGATCGGCGATACCGTCACCGCCTGCGATCCGGTGAATTATCCTGCCGCGACCATCGACGTCGACGCGGAGATCACGGCCGATCGGCTGAGCACCCCCAGGCTGACGACCACGACGACCGTGCACCTGCCGCATTCCTGGTACGCGTCGAATGACCTGCTCAGCAACCGTGGGACAATCGCGTACCGATCGGCGGTACGGTGCCTGTTCGGCGACCTCGGCACCGAAACGGCGGTGTCCCACGACCAGCCACCTCCCGTCGAGATGACGACAGGGGATGTCGTCGTGACGGACACGGCGTGGTTCGACCTCACGAAACCCGGCAAAACCACACTCGGGCTGGTGGACCTGGAAGCGCAGGACAACGGCGACTGGTTTCTTTCGGTGAACTCGCGATGGGGACTGACCCAGGCGACCACGTGGAACGTCACCGTCGCCGCGCCGGACAGCTGGCTGGCCGGCGCGTCTCCGTGGCCGGAACCGGCGAATGCCGAATCCGGCAGGCTTTCCTGGTACTTCGGCACGACCGCACCCATGGCCGAGACCACGATGACGACGGTTTCGCTTCACCCCCCGGCCGGTTCGGAGCTCATCATCTGGGAAGGCACGTCGTGGGGACGCATCGTCGGGTGGATCTTGTTCGACTGGCCGCAGACGACGGCCTTTTCCGTGCTGGTGCTGCTGTTCATCCGCTGGGCCCGCAAACAGCGGCTCAACCCGGGCGAGCGCATCACCGATTCCGCCGACAACGCACGCCGGGTGACGCTTCCGCTTCTCGTGTTCCAGCTCGCGGTGCTGGGCATCGACATCACTTGGATCACCCTGGACGCGCTCGGGCAGCAGGTGCCCGACTGGGCGAACGCGGCCTGGGCGGTCGACATAGCGGTCTGCGCTTTCGCGTTGCTGTTCGCCTGGCGTTGCTGGATCCGAGGCTCAGTCCTGCTCCTGCTGACAGCCGGCTTCGCCGCGATTCTCATTGTCGTCCCGCTGCTCTCCGGTGATCTCGCCTTCGAGAATGCCGACCCGGTGCGTGCCGTCGTGCTCAGCACACTCGAGACGAGCCTGACATTTCTCGTGACGGTCCTTGTCGCCGCTTCGCTCTTGAACGCCGTCCGCGTCTTGTTCCATTCACCCCGCAAAGCCACGACACCGTTCTGGCTGTGGGCGTCCGCGTCGCTGATCGCCGCGAGCCTGCTCTTCGAGGGGTTCTGGCTCACCGGCCACAACTTCGCCCTGCAGCAGTGGCTGGCCGACTCGACGCCGGCCACCGGAGCGTTGCAGAGCACGTTCCGCTACTCCCTGTGGGGTCTGCTCAGCGACCGGCAGTGGATCTTCCTGCTCTTGCCGGCGATCGCCACGTTGGCCGTGACGCGCGACTACCTGCGGAGAACCACTACCTCGGACCGAAAGCCGCTGATGACGATCGCGTCGCTGCTCATCGCCCTCGGGCCGGCCGTGTGGTATCCCTCTTACGCAGGGTTTTCGCTGCCCGTCTGGATTGCCGTCGTCGCCACGTTCCGGCTGCTGTGCAATACCAAGACACCGGTGCTGGACCTGAAACTGATTCCGGGCGAGCCGATCCGGAACTGGGTCGCCCGACACGGCCCGGCAGCAGTCGACACACACGCGAAAGCCTGGCTCAGCCGAGGCGGCCGCGGCTCCGCGACAGCGCAGCTGCTACCCCGGCGAGTGACTCCGGTCGATGTGGCCTTCGCGCTGGGACCGGGGAAGACGCCCTATGGCAACTTGAAGGTCGCGGTCAGGGCCGCCTTGTGGCCCAGTGCAGTGGCCGGCTTCGCATTGTGCTTCCTCCGGGACTTCGTCCGCACCGACTACAGCGGAACCATCAACCAGTCCCTCGTGGTGCTGTGGCTGCAGGACCTCGCATGGGAATCCCTGAAGTGGATCTTCGCTGCCGCTGCTCTCGGCATCTTGTGGCAGCATCTGCCGGGCAAGCGTGGCCCGGTCAAGGTGTTGCCGTTGATCGCGGGTGTCGGCGTCGGTCCCTTGCTGGCCTTCGCCGCGCCAGCTGTTCTCGGCGGCGACCTCTCGTTCGACAGCTTGATCGAACTGGCGACGTTCACGGTGGTCATCACGCTCGTCGGCTGGCGCATGGACATGCGTGTGCTGCGGAACCTGGACAGCCAGCGGTACTCAACCTGGAAGGAAAGCTTGGCCATCTACGGCGTCGGCAACATGTCCTCGAGGATCACGACCTCACTGGCACCGCTGACGGCCATCGTCACCATCGTCTTCACGCTCATCGCCGGGCCGGACACCGCCACCAAGACCGAATCGAAGCAGGAGCCGTCCACCGGCTCCAGTGGACAGGTTCTCATTCCGCCAGGCCACTGATCGAGAGCATGATCTTGCCGGTCCCGGTCCAGTGATGCCCGGTGGAGCCGGCGGCCATGATTCTGCCGGCGAGCGCCAGAACCGGGGCGTCGCCGATCCGGCGGCGCACCGCGGCAGGTGTTCTCCGCGTCGCGACCGGCTGGCATCCTTCTCAGGATGACCGACTTCGCGTTTCGTACCGCTGCCGGCAGTGTCGCCGGGCGGCGGTACTCGGACAATTTCGACGTCGTCCACTTGACACAGGAACCGTTGCTCGCGGTCGTGGCGGACGGCATGGGCGACGGGGAAGGCAGTCGCGCGGCCGGCCGCACCACCGTCGATGTCTTCATCGACCGAATCCGCACGGCCGGCGACGCCCTCGACGCCGCGACGCTCCGGGCCGCTGTCGCCGAAGCCCAGGTGCAGGTCGGCGCGGCCGGCCGGCGGATCGGCCAGTTGACCGGCTGCACCCTGACCGCGCTGGCGGCGTCCTCGGCCGGACTGTGGCTGGTGCAGATCGGCGACTCCCGCGGCTACCGCCTTCGAGACGGCTTGCTGGAGCAGCTGACCGTCGATCACACCATGGCGTGGCTCGGTGCCGTCAACGGCTGGTACCCGTTCGATTCGCCCGAAGCCCACTCCGCCCGCTACCAGCTGACCCGGTACGTCGGCCACAGCGCGCGCCCTGAACCGGATGTGCTCAACGTCGCACCGCGCCCCGGTGACGTCCTCCTGCTGTGCAGCGACGGCGTCACCGACCAGGTGCCCTACACCCGGATCCGCGAAGTCCTGCAATGGGCGGCCGATCCGGACCGGCAGGTGCGCCGGCTGCTCGCCGACACCGAAGAGGCAGGCGGGGACGACAACGCCACCGCAGTGATCGTTCAGGTGACCTCAGGGTGAGTGCACAGCCGATTCTCCTGAACGGCCCACTTCTCGCCGCTGCGGCAAGCCGGCGTCTCCAGGATCAAGGGACGAGTTCGACGGCGACCCGCTCGGCAGCGGCGAGCACGTCGGCACACCCCGTCGGCCAAGCGACCGAGAACCACCACGCCGCTCGCGGGCGGCGCGTCGCGGTAGTAGATAGCCAGGTTGCCCCAGGGAGCGTAAAAGGCGATATCCCCGGCTTTCGGCTCAGCGCTTTCCGGAGCGCCGGAGGTCGTCAGCCGCCGAGGCAGGTCCGAGATCCGTTCCGTTTCGTGGAAGTCGCTCAGGTTCAGGGTGAGCGGCAGGAGCGTGGCGAAGTCGCGGGCGCTCGGGCTGTCGTTCAGGGTCGCGGTCACGACGCGGCCGTCGACGGTGAGGCGGATGTTCACGGCGGTGGCACGTCCGCCGGGAACGCGCGAGCCCGGATTCCGTCGCGGGCGAGGGCGGTCGTCAGCTCGGCCAAGCGCTCGGCGTCGCGGGCGATCAGGGCGACGGGGTGACCGGCCGCCCCGAAGCGGCGCGCGGTGGCGAGCCCCAGGCCGGGGCCGGCACCGACGAGTGCGAAGGTCGGCAAGGTGCCTCCTTGGTCGGGTTCAATCTCCGGTATCCACGGAACCACGAGCCGGCGCCTCTCGCGAGGTTCTCTCGAAAGGTGTACCGGCAGGGCACCCTTCGGCCGCGCTGCCGGACTTATCGTGGTGGCGTGGACAACCGTCAAGAAGTCCGTGAGTTCCTCGTCTCGCGGCGGGCCAAGATCAGCCCGGATCGGGCCGGCCTGCCCGCCGGCGGGAACCGGCGGGTACCGGGGCTGCGCCGCAGCGAGGTCGCGATGCTGGCCGACGTCAGCGTCGAGTACTACGCGAAGCTGGAACGCGGGAACCTCGCCGGCGTGTCCCCCGCCGTGCTGGACGCCGTGGCGCGGGCGCTCCAGCTCGACGACGCGGAACGAGCGCACCTGCTTGCCCTCGCCCGGGCCGCGGACGGCACGAGCGCGATCCTGCGGCGACGGCCGAAGGTGAAGCAGTGGTCGCCACGCGGCAGTCTGCAGCAGGTCCTCGACGCGGTCACCGAAGGGCCCGCGTTCGTCCGCAACGGACGGATGGATCTGCTGGCCGCGAACCGCCTCGCGCGGGCGTTCTACTCCGAGGTCTACGCGAGCTCGCAGCAGCCGCCGAACATCGCCCGGTTCCAGTTCCTCGACCCCGCGTCGCGCCGGTTCTACCCGGACTGGGAATTCTTCGCCGACGTCTGCGTGGAAATCCTGCACACCGAAGCCGGTCGCAACCCGCACGACAAGGGGCTGCACGACCTGGTCGGCGAGCTCTCGACCCGCAGCGACGAGTTCCGCCGGCGGTGGAGCGCGCACAACGTCCGTCACCACGGGACCGGGTCGAAGACCTTCCACCACCCCGTGGTCGGGACCCTCACCCTGGCCTACGAGGGCCTCGAACTGGCCGCCGAGCCGGGTCTCACCCTCACGATCTACACCGCGGAGCCCGGCTCGCCGTCGGAGGAAGCGCTGCGACTCCTCGCGTCCTGGGCGGCCACTCAAGAAGCCTCCACAGTGGACCGGGCAGAACGGAATCACTCGTCCGTGCGCGACGACGTCGTCCAGGACGCCAGCAGCTCCAGACGTTCCGCGGAGGGCGAACCGGGTTCGGCGGTGTAGACGACCAGGGTGAGCCCGGGCTCGGCCGCCATCGCCATCGCCTCCCACGTCAGGGTGACCTCGCCCACCAACGGGTGACAGAAACGCTTTACGCCCGTGCCGTGCCGGCGGACGTTGTGGGCACCCCAGCGGCGGCGGAACTCGTCACTGCGGGTGGACAGCTCGCCGACCAGGTCGTGGAGGCCCTTGTCGCCGGGGTTGCGCCCGGCCTCGGCACGCAGGACGTCGACCGTGATGTCCGCGGCCAGCTCCCAGTCGGCGTAGAAGCGGCGCGATCCCGGATCGAGGAACTGGTAGCGCGCCATGTTCGGCGTCGGCCCGCCGGCGTACATGTCGCTGTAGAAGGCCCGGGCGAGCTCGTTCCCGGCGAGCAGGTCCAGCCGTCCGTTGTTGACGAACGCGGGCCCGGCGGTGATCGCGTCCAGTGTCCACTGCAGACTCCGGTGCGGCGTCCACTTCTTCCCGGCTCGCTTCCGGGGCCGGGCGAGCACGTCCGCACCGTCGGCGCTCTGGGCGAGGTGGAGCAGGTGCGCGCGTTCGGCGTCGTCGAGCTGAAGCGCGCGGGCGACCGCCTCGAGCACGGCGGGCGAAGCACCGGCGAGATTCCCGCGCTCCAGCTTGGCGTAGTACTCGACGCTGACGTCGGCCAGCGCGGCGACCTCGCTGCGCCGCAGTCCCGGCACGCGACGCCGGGTGCCGCCCGGCAGGCCGGCTCGCTCCGGCGCGATCCTCGCGCGCCGCGAGACGAGGAACTCGCGGACTTCGTCACGATTGTCCACACCGCGACCGTACGCGCCCGCGTCACACGTTGGGGTGTACTGGCGGTACACCCCTCGGCAGTGACTCGCTGCCCGCGCGCAAAAGGAGTTGCCTGGAAGCACGGGGCCTTCGCGGCCCGCCATCGTCACTGTGTGAGGAGTCCACCATGCGCGGAGCTGTCATCCACGCGCCCGGCGACGTGCGTTTCGAACAGCTCGACGACCCGAAGATCGAGCGGCCGACCGATGCGATCATCCGCACCGTGCTCACCTGTGTCTGCGGGTCGGACCTGTGGCCTTTCCGCGGCCTCGAGCCGATCGGCGACCCGCACCCGATGGGGCACGAGTACGTCGGCGTCGTCGAAGAGGTCGGCAGTGAGGTGACCTCGGTCAAGCCCGGCCAGTTCGTGGTCGGGTCGTTCGCCACCTCGGACAACACCTGCGCGAACTGCCGCAACGGCTGGCAGTCCGCCTGCCTGCACCGCGAGTTCATGAGCACCTGCCAGGCCGACTACGTGCGGATCCCGAACGCCCAGGGCACCCTCGTCGCCACCGCCGAGCACCCGGACGAGGAATTCCTGCCCAGCCTGCTCGCGGTGTCCGACGTCATGGGCACCGGCTGGTACGCCGCCCTCGCCGCCGAGGTCAAGCCCGGCGACACCGCCGTGGTGGTCGGGGACGGCGCGGTCGGGCTCTGTGGTGTCATCGCCGCCAAGGAGCTCGGCGCCGAACGCGTCATCGCCATGAGCCGCCACGAATCGCGGCAGAAGCTCGCCACCGAATTCGGCGCCACCGACATCGTCACCGAGCGCGGTGACGACGGAATCGCGCGCATCAAGGACCTCACCGACGGCATCGGCGCCGACGCGGTGCTCGAATGCGTCGGCACCCCCGAGGCCATGCGCCAGGCCCTGCAGTCGGCGCGGCCGGGCGGCAACGTCGGTTTCGTGGGCGTCCCGCACGACGTGCAGATCGCCGGCGAGGAGCTGTTCTTCTCCCACGTCGGCCTGCGCGGCGGACCCGCGCCGGTGCGCCGCTACCTGCCCGACCTGGTCGACCGGGTGCTGGCCGGCCACATCGACCCCGGCCCGGTCTTCGACCTCAACCTGCCCCTGGACCAGGTCGCGGAGGGTTACCGGGCGATGGACGAGCGGCGCGCGATCAAGGCCCTGCTCACCCCCTGACAGAACCACCACCCGGCCAGGACCGCAGCGACGACGGTGCGGCCCACGCCGGCCACCCGAGGAGAAGATCACATGGACACCGGGACCACTCCCGGCCGCCTGCCCGCCGTCGTCTGGGTGCTCGCCGCGGGCACCTTCCTGATGGGGACCACCGAGTTCGTCGTCGCCGGGCTGCTGCCCGAACTCGCCGGGGACCTCCACGTCAGCGTGTCGCAGGCCGGTTTGCTGATCACCGCCTTCGCGCTCGGCATGATCGTCGGCTCGCCCACCATGGCGCTGGCGACCCTGCGGTTGCCGCGACGCCGGACGCTGGTCCTGGCGCTGGCCGTGTTCAGCCTCGGCCACGTCTTCGCCGCCCTGTCCGGCTCCTTCGCGATCGTTCTCGCCGCCCGCGTCGTCACCGCGCTGGCGACCGGGGCGTTCTGGTCCGTCGGCGTGGTCGTCACCACGGCCGCCGTCGGCCCGCGCGACTCGACGCGCGCCCTCGGCGTCATGATGGGCGGCCTGACGCTGGCCAACGTCGTCGGTGTGCCGCTCGGCGCCTTCGCCGGCCAGGTCACCGGCTGGCGAGGCCCGTTCTGGGCCCTGGCCGTGCTCTCGGCCCTCGGCGCCGCGGCGATCGGGCGGTTCATCCCTGCCGCTGAGCAGCGGGCCGAGGTGTCCGTGCGGGCCGAACTCCGGGCCCTGCGCCACGGCCGGCTGTGGCTGGCGCTGGCCGCCGCGATGCTGATCATGGGCGGGGTCCTGGCCGCCTACAGCTACTTGACCCCGCTCCTGACCGGCCGCGCCGGCCTCCCGGCCGGCGTCGTCCCGCTCGCGCTGATCGCCTTCGGCGCCGGTGCTCTCGGCGGCACCGCGGCGGGCGGCCGGCTGGGCGACCGGCGGCCGCTGGCGACCACCCTCATCGCGGCCGCGGCCACCTCCGGCGCCCTGTTCCTGATGATCCCGCTGTCCGCCAGCCCCATCGCCGCCATCGCCCTCGTCTTCCTGATGGCGCTGACCGGCTTCACCGTCAACCCCGTCGTCACGGCACTCGCGGTCCGCTTCGCCGGTGACGCCCCCACCCTGACGTCCGCCTTGAGCACGTCGGCCTTCAACACCGGTATCGCGGCGGGGACCGCCATCGCGGGCACAGCCCTGGATTCGCTCGGGGTGACCGGACCGCCCCTGGTGGGGGCCGTCATCGCCGCCCTCACGCTGCTGCCGCTGGCAGCTCTCGCGCGCCTTGGCAAGGTACTGCCGGTACACCCTTCACCGGAGACTCCCTCGCCGCGGAAAAGCCTGGTCGAATCGCTCCCATGTCGCCCGAACCCCTCGAACGGACCGAACCGGACTCACCGCCGAGCCTTCGCCGGCGCACGTTCCTCGCCGCCTCGGCCGTGAGCGGCGCCGCCGTCGTGGCCGGACCACCGCTGCTGGGCACCGCCGCCGCCGCGGACAGCGCGCCGAGCAGCCAGGTCTCGTTGACCGTCAACGGAACCCGGCACACCGTCACCGTCGACAACCGGACGTCTCTGCTGGACCTGCTGCGCGAGCACTTCGGACTCACCGGCACGAAAAAGGGCTGCGACGCCGGTGCGTGCGGCGCCTGCACCGTGCTCGTCGACGGCCGGCGGATCAATGGGTGCCTCACGCTGGCGGTGCGTCTGGAAGGCGCGCACGTCACCACCATCGAGGGCCTCGCCGACGCCGACGACGGCCCGCTGCACCCGCTGCAGCAGGCGTTCGTCGACCAGGACGCCTTCCAGTGCGGGTACTGCACCCCCGGGCAGATCATGTCCGGCGTCGGCTGCATGCAGGAGGGCCACACCGGGTCGCCGGAGGAGATCCGGGAGTGGATGAGCGGCAACATCTGCCGCTGCGGGTGCTACGTGAAGATCGTCAAAGCCATCCAGCAGGCGGGGAGCTGATCCGATGGAGTCCTTCTCCTACACCAAAGTGCCCGACGTCCGGGCCGCGGTCGCGGCCGGGCAGCGGGGCGCACGCTTCATCGCCGGCGGCACGACGCTGGTCGACCTGATGCGCGAGACCGTGGAACGTCCCGGCACCCTGGTCGACATCGCCAAGCTGCCACTCACCGGCCTCTCCCCCACCGCCGGCGGCGGTCTGCGGATCGGCGCGCTGACGCGGATGGCCGACGCGGCCGCGGACCCGCGGGTGCGCTCGGCCTTCCCGGTGGTGTCCGAGGCGCTGGGGCTGAGCGCTTCCGCTCAGCTGCGCAACATGGCCACCATCGGCGGCAACATCATGCAGCGCACCCGGTGCACCTACTTCCGGGACGTGACCGCGAACTGCAACAAACGCGAACCGGGCTCGGGATGCGCCGCCCTCGACGGCTACAACCGCGGCCACGCCATTCTCGGCGGCTCCGCAGCGCGGTCGCCCTCCACATCCAAGGCGGAGTGATCCGCGCCGCGAAGATCGCCGCCGGCGGCGTGGGCACCGTCCCGTGGAAGCTTCCCGCCGTCGAACGGTACCTGCTCGGCAAGCGGCCCTCGGATTCGCTGTGGACCAAGGCCGCGCAGCGAGCCGCGGACGGCGCCCGGCCGCTGCGGCACAACGGGTTCAAGGTCGAACTGCTCAAGCGCACGGTCGAACGCCAGCTGCGCGTCGTGGGAGGCACCCGATGAGCCAGCCCCGCACCGCCGTCGGCACCCCGCAGTCCCGAGTGGACGGACGCCTCAAGGTCACCGGGCGCGCACGCTACGCCGCCGACCAGCCGACTTACGGAGTCCTATACGCCGCCGTCGTCGACGCCAGCGTCGGACGCGGCCGCATCACGGGCATCGACGATGGCGCCGCTCGCGCCCACTCCGGTGTTCTCCGCGTGCTCAGCCACCTCAACGCACCCCGGCTGCCCTATGTGGACAATCCGGGATCGAACAACCCGGCGCCCAACTCGCGGCTGCGGGTCTTCCAAGACGACCGGGTGCGGTTCTTCGGCCAGCCGGTCGCGGTCGTGGTCGCCACGACCTGGGAAGCCGCGCAGCAGGGAGCACGGCTGGTGCACGTGTCCTACGCCGCCGAGCAGCCGGTCACCGACCTGACCACCGCCCCGGCCGACCCGCCGACGACCTACGCGCGCGGCGACGCCGACCGGGCGTTGAACAGCGCCCCGGTCCGGCTGGACCTGACCTACCGGACCGCCCGCAACCACCACAACCCCATGGAACCGCACGCCACCATCGCCCGCTGGGACGGCGACCGGCTCACCGTCTGGGACAAGACCCAATGGGTCATCGGCGGCACCCAGCAGGAGCTCGCCGCCGTCTTCGATATCCCGCAGACCGCTGTCCGGGTGATCTCCCCGTTCGTCGGCGGCGCGTTCGGCAGCGGCCTGCGCGCCTGGCCGCACACCACGATCGCCGCACTCGCCGCCCGCGAGACCGGGCATCCGGTCAAGCTCGTCATGACACGCCGGCAGCTGTACTTCGGCACCGGGTTCCGGCCCGCCTACTCCTACCGGCTCCGGCTCGGCAGCGACCGCACCGGACGGCTGACCGCGATGACGCACGAAATCCGCGGCGAAACCTCCAGCTACGAAACGTTCACCGAAGCGATGCTGGCGCCCGGCCAGATGCTCTACTCCATGCCGAACGTCCGCCAGTCGTACGCGACCGTGCCCCTGAACGTGAACACCCCGATCTGGATGCGCGGACCCGGCTACGCCTCCGCCGCCCTCGTCATCGAATCCGCGATGGACGAGCTCGCGCACCAGCTCGGCCTCGACCCCATCGAACTGCGCAAGCGCAACGAACCGACCGTGGACGAGTCCAGCGGCCAGCCGTTCTCCACCCGCCGGCTGCGCGAATGCTACGACGCCGGCGCCCGGGAGTTCGGCTGGCAACGCCGGAACCCCAAGCCAGGCGCCACTCGCGACGGCGACTGGCTGATCGGCACCGGCATGGCCGCCGCCGTCTACGACACCGCCCGCGCCCCCGCACAGGCCCACGTCCGGCTCAACGCCGACGGCACCGCACTGGTCCAGTCCGCGACCAGCGACATGGGCCCCGGCACCTACACCTCCATGCCCCAGGTCGCCGCCGACGCCCTCGGCCTGACCATGGACACCGTCCGGTTCGAACTCGGCGACTCGCTCATGCCCCCGACCCCGCCCCACGGCGGCTCCATGACCATGGCCAGCGTCGGCTCCGCCGTCCAGGACGGCTGCGACAAGGTCCGCCGCCAGGCCATCACGCTCGCCGTCAACGACCCGCGATCCCCGTTACACGGCGTCGATCCCGACAGCATCATCGTCCGAAAAGGACGAATGTCCGTCAAGAACGACCCCACGCACGGCGAGACCTACCGGCAGCTGCTGGCCCGCACCGGCCGCGATCACCTCGAGGTGATCGGGTCGTGGGCACCGCCGGAGCACGACCGGTTCTCGATGTACGGCTACGGCGCGGTGTTCGCCGAAGTCGCCGTCGACGCCCGTCTCGGGCTGGTCCGGATCCGGCGCATGCTCGGCGTTTACGACGCGGGCCGCATCGTCAACCCCAAGCTCGCCGACAGCCAGGCCCTCGGCGGCATGGTCGGCGGCATCGGCGCCGCCCTGCTGGAGCACACCGTCACCGACCCGCGCGACGGCCGTATCGTGAACGCCAACCTCGCCGACTACCTCGTCCCGGTCAACGCCGACATCCAGAACCTGCGCGCGATCTACCTCGACGGCGAAGACCGCGAAGCCGACCCCCTCGGTGTGAAGGGCTTGGCTGAGCTCGTGCTGGTCGGCGTGGCCCCGGCGATCGCCAACGCGGTCTTCCACGCCACCGGACGACACATCCGAGAGTTCCCCATCACCGCTGACGCCTTGCTGTGAAAACCATCCGTGCGCACCGGTCAACGGCCGGCCGGAAGCCGCTCCGTGGCCGCCCAGGTGGCGAGCAGCTGCAACCGCTCGGCCGAGCCGGAATCGGGGCGGGCCGCGTAGGCGGTGAGCGTGAGCCCGGCGTCGGCGGAGAGCTCCATGGCTTCGAAGTCGAGGGTCAGCTCGCCGACGACCGGGTGGCGGAAGTGCTTGGTGCCGGTGCGGTGCAGGCGGACGTCGTGGGCGGCCCAGCGGGTCCGGAAGTCGTCGCTGCGGGTCGACAGCTCGCCGACCAGGTCGGACAGATCCCGGTTGTGCGGGTCGCGGCCGGCTTCCGTGCGCAGGATCGCGACCGAGGTGTGGCACGACTTGTCGTAATCGGGGAAGTAGTCGCGCGCCGCGGGATCGAGGAACCCGAACCGGGCGAGATTGGGCAACGCGGCTTCGCTGGGACGCGTGGGGCTGTCGAACACCGGCGAGTACAGGGCGCGGCCGAGCAGGTTGGTGGCGAGGATGTCCAACCGGCCATTCCGGACGAAGGCGGCCGTCGAGGTCATGCTGTCGAGGATCTGCTGCACCACCGGCCGCACCCGGTGCGGCGACCGGCGCCGCTGCGCGGCGGTACGAGGCCGGCCCGCGGCGTTGGCGGCGCGGGCGAGGTCGAACAGGTAGACCCGCTCGGCCTCGTCGAGCTGCAGCGCCGCGGCGATCGCGTCCAGGACGCTGTCGGAGTCGCCGGCGAGGTTGCCCTTCTCGACGCGCGTGTAGTAGTCGGCGGAGACACCGGCGAGCAGGGCGACCTCTTCGCGACGCAGGCCGGCGACGCGGCGGTTGCCGCCGTAGTGCTGCAGCCCCGCCTGCTCCGGGGTGATCTTGGCCCGGCGGGTGACCAGGAAGTCACGGACCTCGGTGCTCTTGGTACTCACCCTCCCACGGTACGACAGGTCCGGCCCGCGAAGGGGGTTCTGTCATGACCCGGAACGACGCGACCTCCCGCCCGCGGACGGCAACATGTTTGCTGGTGAGGTGACCTCTTCCGAGACGACCACGACCATGACCCGGCCGGCGACCGGTGCCGTCGCCACGCTGGCGGCGGCCCTGCTGGGCTTCTTCGTCGTGACCTTGGACGCCGTCATCGTGAACGTCGCCCTGCCCGCGATCCGAGCCGACCTGGGCGGCGGCATCACGGGCCTGCAGTGGGTGGTCGACGGCTACACGCTCCTGTTCGCCGCGTTCCTGCTCTCGGCCGGCTCGCTGACCGACCGGATCGGCGCGAAGCGGGCGTTCGGCCTGGGCGTGGGGATGTTCGTGCTGTCTTCGCTGGCTTGCGGCGTCGCCCCGGCGCTGCCGGCCCTCGTCGTCTGCCGGTTCCTGCAAGGAGCCGCGGCCGCCCTGGTGATGCCCTCGTCGATGGCCCTGATCGGCCAGGCCTTCCCCGATCCGGCACGCCGCGCCAGGGCTGTCGCCGTGTGGGCGATGGGCGGGGCGGTCGCCTCGTCGGTCGGGCCGGTGCTGGGTGGCGTGCTGACGCTGGCGAGCTGGCGGTGGATCTTCCTGATCAACCTGCCGGCCGGTGCCGTGGCCCTGGCCCTGCTGGCTCGCGTGGCACCTTCAGCACACCATCGAGTGCCGTTCGATCGCTACGGCCAGGTCACCGGCGTAGTCGCCATGGCCGCCCTGGTCTACGGCGCCATCGAGGCCGGTCGCGGCGGCTTGACCGCTCCGCAGGTCGTGGCCGCCTTCGCCCTCGCCATCGCGAGCATGACCGCGTTCGTGCTGGTCGAACGGCGAGTCGCCGCTCCGATGCTGCCGTTGGACCTATTCCGGTCACGGACAGTGGTCACCGCGGTCCTGATCGGGTTCGCGTTCATGGTCGGCTACTACGGGATGCCGTTCGTGGTGAGCCTGCTCCTGCAGCAGAACGGGCTGTCCGCCGTGCAGACCGGCACGGTGTTCCTGCCGATGATGCTCGCCGGGCTCGTGCTGACTCCGCTCGTGCCGCGGCTGACCGAACGGGTGAGCACCCGTCCGGTGGTCACGGCCGGGCTGGTGCTGATGGCCGCCGGTCTCGTCGTCCTCGCCCTCCTGCCCGCGACGACACCCGGCTGGGTGACTGCCGCGGTCATGGTGCTCGTCGGCCTCGGCGGTCCGGCCGTGATCCCGCCGGTGATCACGGTGCTCCTCGGCGCCGTCGGCCCGGCTCGGACCGGTACCGCGAGCGGCGTGCTCAACACCAGCCGCCAGCTCGGCGGCGCGCTGGCCGTCGCCGTGTTCGGCGCGCTCTTGAACGCTCCCGCGGGGTTGGCCGCCGGGACGCGGGTCAGCCTCCTGCTGGCCGCGGGCGTCACGGCCGCAGCGGCTTTCGCCGCGGTCGCACTTCCCGTGAGAACAAGATCAACGAAAGGATTCCGATGACCGACGACAGCCGTCCCGAGCCGTCCGGCGCACAGAAGATGTTCGGCGACTTCGCACCCGCACTGGTGCACTTCACCGACGGCGTGCTCTTCGGCGAGGTGTGGAAGCGCACCGAGCTGACGCCGAAGGAACGCAGCCTCGTCACGGTGGCCGCGCTGGCCACGAACGGCAACACCGAGCAGCTGGTCTTCCACCTCGGCCTGGCCAAGGAGAACGGCAACACCGAGGCCGAGCTCATCGAGGCGCTCACCCACCTGGCCTTCTACGCCGGCTGGCCCCAGGCCATGGCCGCGATGGCCGTCGCCAAGCAGGTCTTCCGCAACTGACCTCCAGGGAGAACACCGTGGACTTCATCCCCGTAAACGCCACCGTCAAGACCCCGGCCGAGCGCTTCACCGGCGACGTCTACCTCACGATGATCAAGACACCCGAGCCACCGTCGCGCTTGGTCGCTTCCCTGGTCCGGTTCACCCCCGGCGCCCGCACGAACTGGCACTCCCACGCCGTCGGGCAGACCCTCCACGTGACCGAGGGCGCCGGCCTGGTCGTCAACCGCGACGGCCAAGTCATCCGCATGCGCGCCGGCGACACCGTCTGGACCCCGCCCGGCGAGGAACACTGGCACGGCGGCACGAACACGAACTGCATGAGCCACATCGCGATGCTCGAAGGCCCGGAGGAGGGCGGCGACGGCACCACCTGGCTCGAGCCCGTGACCGACGAGCAGTACACCGCCGCACACGGCGATTGACGCGCTTTGGCAGGCATTTGTTGGTGCGGGTCGCGTCCGCCGAGCGGTAGGGGGTTCGCCGGCCGGCAATCCGGTCCACCCCGGCGGCTGAGCACGAATTTCGTCTCGCCGTCGGCGAGCCAGCCGACGAGCCCCGTGGGCGGGTACGCCGTGCAGCCGGCCAAGCGCGCGGGGGCGTACGTCATCGCCACCGCGAGCCCGCCCAGCAGCGACATCGTCAAGGCGACCGGTGCGGACGACATCATCGACCACACCGCCACCTCGGTGCTTGACACGGTGACCGAGCCCGTCGATGTGCTGCTGAACCTGGCCCCGATCACCCCGCCGGGATTCACCGCCCTGGTGACCCGGGGTGCGTGATGGCGGCGTGGTCGTCTCCACTACACCGACCGTGACGACATCCGGCAACGAGGCGCGAACCGTACGCGCGGCCGCAATCAAAACCATCTCCGAATTTTCAAGGGCAATCCGGAAGCCGAGTGAAGCCCATAGATCATTTGATGGCCGCACCACAAAGTAGATCATTGGATACGCGCAGCGAACACCGTTAAGATCTTTATGCGATCGACAATCTTACTACTAGCCCGTTAGAGTGAACCTGTCACACCTCGTGTAACATTCCCTTTATTTCTCCGACTTTGACCGACAACGCCCATTACCCAGGAGGTCACCGATAGAATTCAGATGACGGTCAGCTCGATCACCAATCAAAGAGCTTCGAAAGAAGAAGGTCAGAAAATGGCCATTACCTCCATTCAAAACGTCGGCAACATCACCGGAGAACAGGTCGTCTTTGTCAACCTGGAATCCTCCGGAAACAACCGAGTGGTCGACAACGGTGCATTCTTGTCGGTAGGGAACTGCTGGGTACCCTGGTGCGACCGGGGAAACCAGTACGCTCAACACCACATCGAAATCAGACAGGGCACCAAAATCCTCTACGCAATCTGGCAGAAGAGGGACGAGATCCTCTATTCAACGACCGACGACTTCAACGAAGCCAGACCAGTGCAATCAACCGGCAACAACGGCAAGATTGCGATTGGCAGAGCCTACAATCTCGTCATTTCACCAGAAGAAATCAAAGCAACACTGACATAGTTGACAAAGTGAACCATCAAGCGCATCGATGTGGTAAAAGTTGCCGTTGAAGCGCCCGTGGAGCCCGACAAGTGCGGCTTCGCCGTCGGCGCTGGGGGGAGCACCCTCGCTGAGGTCTGCTCCCTCCAAATTTCAGGCTCGAGCCGAGAAGCCAGGCAGCCCACGAGGTATACCCCGGGGAACGTCGCAGAAGCTGCCGGGGTCCGGCGGTTATCCGCCGAGGGTGACGTGGAAGATCTTCTCGTTGCTGTTGTCGGGAATGCTGTCCTTGTCGCCGTTGTTGGTGGTCGTCAGCCACAGGCCGCCGTCGGGTGCGGGTTCCACCGTGCGCAGCCGTCCGTACGTGCCGTTGAAGTACGCCTGGACGTCGGTCAGGTCGCTGCCGCTGATCACCTCCCGGTACATCCGGGTCCCGCGTTCGCAGGCGACGTAGAGCACGTCGCGGACGATGGCGATGCCGGAGCAGGAACCGTCCGCCGTGGGGTAGGTCCGCTTCGGCGCGATGAAGCCCGCGGTGCCGCACGTCCCGGAGGTGCCTTCACACGCCGGCCAGCCGTAGTTGCCGCCCTTGGTGATCAGGTTGGTCTCGTCCATGATCGAGTTGCCGAACTCCTGTTCCCACAACCGCCCTTGGGAGTCGAACGCGAGCCCCTGCGGGTTGCGGTGGCCGTAGCTCCACACGTAGGTGCCGAACGGGTTGTCCGAGGGCACGCTGCCGTCCGGGTTCAACCGGAGGACCTTGCCGTTCAGACTCGCTTTGTTCTGCGCGTTGTCGCCGTTCTGGGCGTCGCCGGTGGTGGCGTAGAGCTTGCCGTCGGGCCCGAAGCGCAGCCGCCCGCCGTTGTGGTACTTGTTGCGCAGCAACCCGGTGAGCAGTACCTGCTCGGTCCCGAGCTGGTCGTTCTCCAGCTTGATCCGCACGATCCGGTTGTCGGACGGCGAAGTGTGCATCAAGTAGAGCCAGTGGTCACCGGCGAACCCGGGCGAAACGGCCAGGCCGAGCAGGCCGCCCTCCCCGTCGGTGTTGTCGACCCCCGGAACCGTGCCGACGCTGGTCTTGGCCCCGGTGGCCGGGTTCAGGTGGACGATGTCGTGGGCGTCGCGCCGGGTGTAGAGGATCGTGCCGTCCGGCAGCGTCACCAGACCCCACGGGATGTCCGTGTCGGTCGCGATCTGCGTCACCGCGCACACGGAGGCACCGCAGGCCGCGCCGGTCGTCACGGTCGTGGACGTGCTGGGCGGCGAGACGTTCGCCTGGGCGTCCCGCGCGACGACGTAGTACGAGTAGCTCGTGTTCGCCGCCAGCCCGCTGTCGACGAAGGTGGTCGCGGGCGGCGCGGTGGCGGTCCCGGTGACGGCGCCGACCTTGGCCCCGCCGCGGTAGACGTCGTAGGCCCGGACGCCGATGTTGTCCGTGGCCGCGGCCCAGTTCAGGGTCACCGTGGTGCCGGAGGCGGCGGCGGTCAGGTTCGTGGGTGCGCTCGGCGCCTGATCGTCCGGCTGGCACGGCGGGGGCTTGATCGAGACCGTGGCGCCGGCCTGGGAGACGTTGCCCGCGGCGTCGCGCGCGTTGACGTAGAGGCCCCAGGCCGCGCCGGCGACGACGGTGAGGCTCGTCGACAGGGTGGTCCCGCTCACCGACTTCATCGACTGGCCGTCGTGGTAGATGTCGTAGAACGCCACGCCCACGTTGTCGGTGGAGGCGTCCCACGAGAACGTCACCGCGTCGCAGACCAGGTCGCTCACCCGCGGGTTGCCCGGCACGCTCGGCGGCTGGGTGTCACCGAGGGAGGTCCGCCACTTCTGGTTGTCTCCCCCGGTGCACGTGTACAGCCCGACCAGGGTGCTGTTCGCGGTGCCCGCCCCGGTGACGTCCAGGCAGAGGCCCGACTGCACGCCGGTGATGGTGCCGTCGGCGTTGATCCGCCACTTCTGGTTGGCGCCGCCGTTGCAGGGGTAGATCTGCGCCTCGGCCGGGGATGTGGTGCTCGCGCCGGCGACGTCGAGGCACATCGCGGGGTCGTAGACCCGCAGCTCGCCCGCCGCCGTGAACGTCCAAGCCTGGTTGGCATGGCCGTTGCAGTCGTAGATGTTGACGCGCGTCTTGGCCGCGGTGCTGTTGCCGACGACGTCGAGGCACCGTCCGGACGCCACGCCGGTCACCGTGGACCCGGCAGCCGCCGCGGTGGCAGCGGGCACGACCGCCGTCACCGCGGCGACGGCGGCGATCACCGCGGTCACGACCCGCAGGCGCGACCACCGACGGGAGCTCGAGGGGAACATTCCGTTGACCTTTCACTATGGGTCGGCTCGGACTGCTTCTCCGGTGGGCGTGTCTCACGCGTCGAAGCGGAAATACACGGTGCGGTGGTAGTCGCCGGTGGCCGTGTTCGGGCGGCTCTCCGGGCCCAGCGCCGCGACGCCGTGGAACTTGTTGCCGATCGGCGCGATGCCGTCGAGGAGCGAGATTCCCCCGGCCGGGTAGGTGACCACGGCGTTTTGCGGGTCCGGGCCCACCGCCGGGGTGAACAACCGCAGGAACAAGCCCTCCTCCGCGGCGACCACCGTAACCGCGCCTTCGGTGGTGTCCAGCACCGCCCAGCAGGTCCGCGCGTGGTAGCCCTTGAACTCCGGGTAGGCGAACCCGCTCGCCCCGGTCGCGGTGTCGTTGTACGGCTTGTGCCAGACGTCGGGCTGCACCCCGCGCAGCCGGTTCTTGTAGACGCGGTACGGCCCGTCCCCGAGCCAGGTCAGGCCCCGGACGTTCGCCTCCGGGTAGTCGAAGTTCACGCCGAGGTGGTCGTGGTCGCCGGTGGCGCGGTAGCGGTACTCCAGCCGCAACCAGCCGTTGGCGTCCAAGCGCCAGCGCACCGACGTCAGGTCGCCGCTGTAGTCGGCCTGCACGACCCAGCCGGTGCCGTCGCGGAAGTGGCTGAACCCGGTGAGCGTGGCCGTCCCGCCGGCCGGGGCGGGGCCGTTGGCCAGCGACACCGGCGTGCTGCCGCGGCGCACGCCGGTCAGCCGCCCGTCGGCCTTGCCGATGGTGACCCGGGTGCCCCCGGCGACGAGCGTGACGTCGGCGGCCGTCTCGGCCGCGGTGACGCTGCCCGTGGTCGCCGGCTTGACCAGGCCGGCCGCGAAGTCCGGCGCCTTGCGGATGCGCCACGTCCAGCCCGCGACGTCCCGGCCGGTCGGATCGGTCACGCTCAGCCGCAGCGCGTCGGCGCCGGTCCAGTCGGCGGGCAGGCCGAGCGTCACCGCGCCGGTGGCCCCCGGCGCGACATCCGGCGCGCCCGCCTCGCCTTGGGCGAGCACCCGGTGACCGGATCCCCCGCCGGGTGCGGGGAACGCCAGCAGCTGCCAGCCGAACCGGCACGTCCGGAGGTTCGTGAAGTCGTACCGGTTGACGAGCTTCACCGTCTTGTCGAACGACGCCGGAAAGACCGAGTCGTAGTAAGCGGGATTGGCCGGCTGGACCGGTGACCAGATGTCCTTGATCGTGAAGAAGCTGCCTTCTTTCTCCCGGTACGGCCCGAGAATGCCGTCGGGAGCGCGGCTGCCGTTGGTGTCAAGCACCCCGCCACGGTCGTCACGCACGACGCTTTCGTCGACGAGCGCCCAGATGAACCCACCCGCCGAGCGCTGCGCCCCGCCCATCAGTTTCCAGTAGTCGTTCAACCCGGCTCCGGCGCCGCCGTCGTAGAGGCCGTGCAGGAACTCGGTCGGCATGAAGATCGTGGCGCCGGCGACCTTGCTCGCGGTGCTGCTGTAGGTCTGGTAATGACTCGTGTCGACGCCGCTGAACGTCGTCCACGGGTGCAGCACCGCCCGCCGCTGGGGGTCGTACCGGCCGAAGTCGTCGTCCAGCGCCGTGTTCCAGCCGCCTTCGTTCCCGTTGTCCCAGAACAGGATCGACGGGTGGTTGACGTCGCGTTCCACCAGCGCCTCGACCAGCGGCGCCCCGACGCCCTCGTCGTAGTGGTGCTGCCAGCCGGTCAGTTCGTCCAGGACGTAGAGCCCGAGCTCGTCGCAGAGGTCGAGGAAGTACGCGTCCGGCGGGTAGTGCGACATCCGGACGGCGTTCATGTTCATGTCCTTCATCAGCCCGATGTCCAGCCGGGCCAGGCGCGGGCTCGAGGCCCGGCCGGAGGTCGGCCAGAACGTGTGCCGGTTCGCTCCTTTGAGGACGATTCGCTTCCCGTTGACGTAGATGCCGTCGCCGGTCCGGACTTCGACCGTGCGGAACCCGAAGCGCTCGACGACGCTGTGCAGTGGCACGCCGGTGGCGCTCGCGAGCGTCAGCTCGAGCTGGTGGAGGTTCGGCGTTTCGGCCGTCCACAACCGGGGCTGGGCCGCGGTGGTGCTCAGGGTCGCACTGGTCGCGCCGCTCCCGACGGCGACCGAGAAGGCGCCGCCGACGGCCGTACCGTCGAGCCGGCGCAGCTGCGCGGTCAGCCGGGCCGCCGCGCTCACCCCGGCGAGCGTGACCTGGGCGGCGAAGGTCCCGTCCGCGCGGGCTTCGATCGCGACGCGGTCGATCCCGGCGGCCGGGTACGCCTGCAGCGACACCGGCCGGAAGATCCCGCCGAAGTTCCAGAAGTCACCGCGGCGCTCGGCGTCGTTCACCGAATTGTCCGCCGATTCCTTGCTGACGGTCACCTCGAGCAGATTCGCCTCGCCGAGCCGCAGCAAAGCCGTCACGTCGTAGCGGAAGCGGTAGAAGCCGCCCTGGTGCACCGGCCCCGCCGAGACCCCGTTGACCCGCACGTCGGCGTCGGTCATGGCCGCCTCGAACACCAGGAAGATCCGCCGCCCGGCCCACGACGCCGGCGGCGTGAACGAGTGGCGGTAGTGGCCCTTCTCCGTCGGGACGAGGTCGCCGCCGTAGTGGTAACTGCCGAAGCCGTGGCACTCCCAGTTCGACGGCGTCGGGATCGTGGCCCACTCCCCCGCGCGCCGCCCGGCCGTCACCTGGAACTCCCAGTCGACGGTGTGGTCGGCGTCGGCCCCGGTCAGGAGCATGGTCTGAGTCACCGGAACGGCAGGCGCCGCACCGGCTCCGCCCGGCGGCGGGACGTTGAGCGCGGACAGCCCCGCGCCGGCCGCACCCACCGTGCCGATGACCAACGCCGTGCGACGATCGAATTCCACGGTGCCTCCGAAAGACTGGGAGGTGAAGTCCGCCGACGCGCCCGGATGGTAACCGAAGAATAGGCGCGATCTGATATATGACACACCATACAACGGCACCGGGCGCGCAAGTGGACAAACCGCCGGACAAGCCGGCCGTCCGATTTCGAGCGCCGGGTCAGGTCGGGCAACCCGCCCACGTCAGCGACGCGGCCACCCGCAGCTCCGCCACCGCAGTCACGCTTTGCCCCCGCGGCGGCGAGGGGCGGCCGAGCGAGGTGGCGTCGAGCGCATGTGCTCGCGCACCGGCGCCAGCAGGCCGGCGAGGGTCACCACATCGTCCGGCGAGAGCGGCTCGAACAACAGGCCGCTGACCACCTCGATGTGGCCGGGCAGCACCCGCGCGAGCAGCGCGCGCCCCGCGTCGGTGATGGTGACGGTGACGCTGCGCTCGTCGTCCGGCGAAGGGGCGCGCACCACCAGACCTGCCTTCTCGAGCAGACCCGCCTGGTAGGTCAGGCCGCTGCGGCTGTAGACGACGCCGTCGGCCAGGTCGGTCATCCGGTGGCTGCCCGACGGCGAGTCCCCGAGCCGGGCCAGCAGCTGGAACTGCACGTAGCTGAGATCGCCGGCCTCGCGCAGCTGCTGCTCGACCGCGTGCCGGAGCAGGCTGGTGACTTCGATGAGGTCGAAGTAGGCGCCGAGCTGCACGGGGTCGAGCGACGGCGGCGAATCGGTCATGACGGAAGTCTACTGCTTCGAATTCGAAGGGTGCCGGTTTCGCTGAAGCTGCGGCTCCGGGAGTACCGCCGATCGGGGTCAGGCGGGCTTGACCGCCTCGACGTGGTCGCTCAGCCAGCCGCGGAAGGTCTGCAGGCGCGGGTTGAGCGACCGGACCAGGTCCAGGTCGCGCGCACCGACGAAATCGCGCTCGCCTTCGACGTAGAACTGGAACATGTTGCCGAACTCGTCACCCGCGGGCAGGCCGAGCACGCGGAACCGGTCGTGCGTGAGCGGCCGGTAATCGACCGGTTCGCCGAGTGCGTCGGCGAAGGCGGCGGCGTACTCGGCGCCGGTCAGGTGCTCACCCGCGATGCTCACGGTCTCGCCCACGTACTTGTCGCCGGCGGCGAACACCCCGTAGGCGGTGCGGCCGATGTCCTCGGCCGCGATGCCGGCCAGCTTGGCCTCCCCCATCGGCAGGGTGAGCACGAGCCGGCCGTCCTCGCCCCGCATCGGCCCGGAGCCTTGGGTGAACCCTTCCCAGTAGAAAGTGCTTCGCAGGTAGGTCGTCGGGACACCCGAGTCGCGGAAGAACGCGTCCGCCTCGGCCTTGACGTCGAAGTGCGGGACCGTGTAGCGGTCCTGCAACACGGGGGCCCGCCGGGCGGACACGGGAATGACCTCGCGGGTGTCCTCCAGAGTGGACCAGATGACGTGGGCGACCCCGGCCGCCTTCACGGCCCGGGCGGCTGTCGCGGCCTGCGCCAGTTCGACGTCGGCGGACATGGACTCCCAGAAATTGGTCACCACGTAGGCGCCGTGGGCGCCCTCGAACGCCTTGCGCAGCGACTCCTCGTCGTCCAGGGTCGCCGCCACCACCTCGGCGCCACGCTCGGCCAGCGCGCGGGCCTTCGCCGAGTCCGCGTTCCGGGTGACGGCCCGGGCGGCGAACGGACCGTCGGGAGCGTCCAGAATCGCCCTGATCAGACCGCCGCCCTGCGCACCCGTCGCACCCAGCACCGCGATGATCTTCTTGTCACTCATGAGCACTCCTCATTGCAGCGCGAAACTTTCGAGTGGGTTGTGGACCCGGTCAGATCGACTTGAGGACCCGGACCCGGTCGGCGAGAGCACGGCGGGCGACGTCGGAGCCGAAGGCGATGGAATCGAACTCGTGCGGGGCGCCGGGGTGCAGGTGGAACTCGACCGGCACGCCGGCGCGGCTGAGCTTGGTCGCGTAGGCGGTGTCCTCGTCGCGGAAGACGTCGAGCTGGCCGACCTCGATGTAGGCCGGAGGCAGGCCGGTCGCGTCTTCGAGGCGGGCCGGGGCCGCCGTGGCCGGGACGTCGGGGCCGCCGGCGGCGTCGCCGAGCAGGGCCGGCCACGCGGTGAGGCTGTCGTCGTAGGACCACAGCACGTAGGGCGCGATGTGTGGGTCGGGCGTGGTGGTGCGGTCGTCGAGCATGGGCATGAGCAGGATCTGGCGGGCGATCTTCGGGCCGCCGCGTTCGCGGGTGAGGATCGTCAGCGCCGCGGCCATGCCGCCGCCCGCGCTGTCGCCCATCACGCCGATCCGCTCCGGGTCGACACCCAAATCGGCGGCGTGCTCGTGCAGCCAGCGCAGCGCGGCGTAGGCGTCTTCGAGCGGTGTGGGATAGGGGTGCTCGGGGGCCCGGCGGTACTCCACCGACAGCATCGGCACACCGCTGGCCGAGACGTAGCGGGCGACCGGCCCGTCGAACAGGTCGATGTGGCCGAAGATGTACCCGCCGCCGTGGAAGAACAGCACCGCGGGACCCGGTGCCGCACCGTCCTTGACGTACCACCGCATCGTGATCTTCGTGCCGTCGTCCGCGGTCGCGTGGTGCTCGCTGGTCTTGACGTCGGCCGGGATCGGCTGGGCCGTGCTCGCGGCGCCGATGATCGGCTCCCACATCGCGCGCCGCGCCGCGATGTCGCCCACGGCCGGCGGTGTGGCCTCCGCCATCGCGCCGGCCATCGGGGCCAGTGCCTCGGCGATTTCGGGATCCAAGCTGAGTGCCATGGTCGCTGCCTTTCAGGATCGGGTGGGGGGTCAGGCGGTGGGCGGGAGGACGATGACCTTGCCGTGCACCGCGCCTTCGGCGGCCCGTGCGTGCAGGGCGCCCAGCTCGGCCAGCGGCACCCGCTCGGCGACCTCGACCCGCAGCTCACCACGGTCGACCAGCGCCACCAGCTGCGCCAGCTGGTCGGCGTCGCTGCGGACGAACAGGTCGATGCCGCGCACATTGCGTTCCTCGTCGCTGGGTGCGGGCATCCACACGGTCGTGTTGACCACGACACCGCCCGGCCGGACCAGGGTGACCAGCGCCGCCAGCTGCTCCGGCGCGACCGGGGCGAGGTTGAGCGCCACATCGACCGGCTCCCTCACCGCCGCGGTCACGTCGGTGGTCGTGTGGTCGATGACCTCATCGGCGGCCTTGACCGCCTCGGCGCTGCGCGGGCTGGCCGTGGCGATCACGTGGGCACCGGCGTTCTTGGCCAGCTGCACGGCGTAGCCACCGACCGCACCCCCGGCACCGTTGATCAGCACGTGCTGCCCCGCCGCCAGCTTGCCGTGGTCGAACAGCGCCTGGTACGCGGTCAGCCCCACCAGCGGCAGCGCAGCGGCTTCGGCCAGCGGGACGCTCTTCGGCGCCGCCGTCAGGACCTCGGCCGGCGCCAGCACGTACTCCGCGGACGCGCCATCGTCGGTCATCGGCAGGAACCCGACGACCGCGGCGCCGGCCTCGAAGCCGTCCACCCCCTCCCCCAACGCGTCGACCGTGCCCGCGACGTCGCGGCCCGGCGTGTGCGGAAGCACCACCGGCATGGGGCCCTGCATGTTCCCCGCCCGCACACTGGCGTCGATCGGGTTGAACGACGTCGCGGCGACGCGGACCCGGACCTGCCCGGCGCCGGGCGTGGGCTGCTCCACGTCCTCGTAACGCAGGACACCGGGATCGCCGTACTCGTGGAAACGCACTGCCTTCATCGGAAGTCTCACTCTCGCTTCGGATTGCTTCGAAGTTGAAGCAACTACGGATGACAGTACAGCTGCTTCGAATTTGAAGCAAGTGACGCCGCTCACCGGCTCCGGGACACCGGGACCGAGGTCCGCCACTCGTCCTGTCCTGATCAACCCGTGCATCGTGCGGCAGCCGCCGGATCCGCCACGGCCCCGTCGCACATCGTTCGGAATTGACGAGCTTTCCCGGTCTGATGTTCGATCCCGCGACCTCTCGAGCCGCACTTCACCTACCTTGGGATCTCATGCTCGTACGTATGAAGATCGCCGAGACCGGTGGCGTCGCGGCTGTCTTGGGCGCCGCGACCCTGTGGGGGACGGTCGGCCCGGCTCAAGTCCTTGCCTCGACCGACGTCGACCCGGTGGCGCTGGGCGCGCTTCGCCTCATCGGCGGAGGCATCATCCTCTTCGGCCTCGTGGCGGCGCGCGACCGCGCGACGTTCAGCCGATGGCGTTCACTCGGCCGCGGCGGCGCGCTCGGCTGGCTCCTGCTGGCCGCCGCGGCGACGGCCGCCTACCAGGCCGCCTTCCTGAGTTCGGTCGAACGCACCGGAGCCGCACTGTCCACTGTGGTCACGTTGGGGGTGGCGCCGCCCGCGGTCGGCGCGCTGGCCCGGCTCGGCGGCGGCGAGCGGCTCACCCGGCCGTGGATCTTCGGGACCGTGGCCGCGGTCGCGGGGACCGCCGTGCTGCTGCTGCCCGACGCCTCCGTCCGGCTCGACACCTTCGGCGTCGTCCTCGGCATCGTCGGCGGCCTCTGCTACGGCGTCTACACCGTCGCGGCGAAGAAGCTGCTCGACAGCGCCGCACCGACCTTCGTCGCGGTCGCCACGACCCTCGTGCTCGGCGGAGCGATGATGCTGCCCTTCACCGGTGACGTCTCCCGCGCCTTCGCCGAGCCGGACGCCTTCGCCCTGGTCGGCTGGCTCGCGGGACCGGCCACCGCGCTCGGGTACTTCTGGTTCGTCTCCGGCCTGCGGCACGTCACCGCCTCGACGGCGGGAACCCTGAGCCTGGCCGAGCCGCTGGTGGCCGCCGTGCTGGGGGTGGTGCTGCTCGGGGAGAGGCTGTCGCTGCCCGCCACCGCCGGTGCCGTCCTTCTGCTGGCCGGCTTGCTGATCGCGACGATCCCGGCACCGCGCCGCGGAAGGAGCGCCGAACCTCGCCACCTCCTCACCGCTTGACGGAACTCCTCAGCGCGGCCGCCGCCGGCCGTCGGCCGGGTCGATGCGGCGCGACCGGACGTGCTCGTAGACCATCGTGGTGTGCACGTCGGCGACTTCTCGTCGTTCGGTCAGGCGGTCGATGACGAAGGCGTAGACGCCGTTGATGTCCGGGACGGCGATGTGGATGAGAAAGTCGTGCGAGCCGGAGGTGACGAAGAGGCCGATCGTCTCCGGCAGCCGCGCCGCCCACTCCCGGAACCCCTCGATGATCGGGCGGGCCGGCGGACGGATGCGGACCGAGATGAGCGCCTGGACCGGCCGGCCCACCGCTTCGAGGTCGACCGCCGCGTGATACCCCGTGATGATCCCGTTCTCGCGCATCGAGCGCACGCGCTCCAGCGACGTCGACGGAGACACGCCGGCCTTGCTCGCCAGTTCGCGGTTCGTCTGCCGGGCGTCATCCTGCAACTCACGCAGGAGAGCCTGATCGATCGAATCAATGTCCACGACACCGAGCCTATCCCGCACGAAGTTCGGCACTCCATGGTCACGGTCGACAATCTCGATCGGGGAGAAATTGCCGAATATCGTGGCGACGCAATCGAACCGTGCGCCCGGCGCCCACTCGTGTCCACCATGGATGGTCAGCGCGCCGGCACAGCTTACTTTCGGCATCGGGAGATCCGCGATCGCGGCCGATGGCCGCGTCCCCTGTGGAGTCGGCCGGCGTGCTCATGCGGCCCCGGCCTGAAGGGCGGGGCCGAGGAGGAGTCCACCGTCGATGACGTACTCCGACCCCGTGATGAACGAACCGTCCGATGACGTGAGGAACAGGAGAAGACGGCTGACGTCGGCCGGCTCTCCGAGCCGGGGGATGGCGAACGGCTCGGGTGAGTAGAAGTCGGCGATGGCCGCGGCTGCGCCGGCCGCCGGTTCGTGGATGAAGGGGGTCGAAATCACGCCGGGGTGGAGGGTGTTCACCCGGATGTGGTCGCGGCCGAGCTCGAGGGCTGCCGTTCGGGTGAGGCCTCGCACGGCCCACTTGCCGGCGACGTACGGCGCGTAGTGCGCCGTGCCGCCCAGTCCCATGGTCGAGGCGATGTTGACGATGGCTCCCCCTCCGGCGCGGCGCAGAGCGGGGGCTGCGGCCTTGATGCCGAGGAAGGTCCCGGTGAGGTTGACGTCGAGGATGCGCGACCACGTGGCCTGCTCCGTGTTTTCGATCGTGGCCGGCGGATTCTGCACGCCCGCGTTGTTGACGAGCACGTTCAGGACACCGAAAGCGGTCTCGGCGGCCAGCACCGCGGCGGACCACGAGCTCTCGTCGGTGACGTCGAGGCGGGCGAAGCGAGCGCGGGTCCCGAGCTCGTCGGCGAGAGCGGCGCCGCGTTCCGCGTCGAGGCCGCCGATCACCACGTTCGCTCCCTCCGCGTGGAAGGCGCGCACGTGGCTCGAGCCCTGGCCGCCGGTTCCCCCGGTCACGAGCACGGTCTGGTTGTCGAAGCGGGGCATGGGATGTTCCTTCGGTCAGTGGTGAGCCGGGCGACTCACCATCGTCTCCGACCCTAGGTCGGCGGCAGTTGCGAGTCAAGCCACTCACCTCGTATGCTCGGCCCGTGAGCAAGGCCGTGACGACGTATCACCAGCGCGTCGCCCAGGAGAAGCGCGCGCTGATCGTGACGGCCGCGACCGCACTGTTTCTCGAGCTGGGCTACGACCGGACGTCGCTGGCGCGGATCGCCGAGCGCTCGGGCGTTTCACGGGCCACCTTGTTCAAGCAGTTTCCGAGCAAAGCCGCCCTGTTCGACGCCATCGTGACCGAGGCATGGTCGACCGCCGACGAGGAGGAGCCTCCGCCGGCAGGCAACTTCGTCGACGGACTCGGCATCCTCGGTCGCCGTTACGCCGAGCTGCTGGGCCGGGCCCGGATGACCGACCTGTTCAGGATCGTCATCGCCGAGCTGCCGCGGTTCCCCGAGCTGGCCCATGCGCAGTTCTCCCAAGGGAAGATGCCCTACTTCGAGTCCGTACGCGGCTATCTCCTGGCCGAACACGAGGCGGGAACGGCGCGGATCGAGGACGTGGACCTCGCAGCCACCCAGTTCCTGGGCATGATCTCCAACTACGTCTTCTGGCCGACCCTCCTGGTGCCGGGCTGGGAGGTGAGCGCCGAACGCGTCGCTCAGGTGGTCGACGAGGCCGTCCGCACCATCGCCGCCCGGTACGCCGCGACCGGACCAGGGGCGTCGGGTCCAGCCCGCCGGTCCAGGCCGTCACCACGCAGCTGATCCGGCGGGGGTCGCAGTACGGATGCGGCGCAGCAGCCCGTTCCGTGCACATGCCGCCGATCAAGCGTAGTCCTACTCATGGTGCTGCAGGCGGGGAACGCCTACCGTGCTGGCGTGGATGATCACCAAGCCCAGCCCCGGCCAGGTACGCCAGGGACGGCCCGCCGCTGTGCCATGGCCGCGGCCGTCGGCGGCGGGCTCGGCCTGGTCTGGTTGGCGGCGATGAAGACGGCGTCCCTGGACGCGGCGCTGTCACGTGCCGAGCTGGGCGCGCTGGGCATCGTGGTCTTCGGCTTGCCGGCCGGGGCACTGGCGGCGTGGCCCCTGCTGTGGGCGGCGGGGGTGCGACGGGCCTGGCTGGTCGCCCTGCTCGCGCCCGTTCCCGTGGTCGTGCTGTGGCATCTGCTGGATCTGGTCTGGCTCGACACCGGCGTGCGCAACGGTTGGCTCGATGCCCTGCCGCTGCTAACCCTGACGGCCGCGGGGTACGCGGCCGCCGCGCTGGTCACGACACCCGGAGTCCGGCGCGGTCCCGGCAGGCGCCGCGAAAGGTGAAGCACATCACGTCAGCGGGCCGGTACCTCGGTCATCGCGGCGGCGGGTTTCCTTCGCGGCCAGGACTCCGAGGGCGGAGACAGCGGCGGCGATGATCACGTAGATGGCGACGGGTGTCCCGCTGCCGTAGGCCTTGAGCATGGGGGTCTGTCAAACGAACGCCAAACGAACGGTGTAACTCGGGGGTTGAAGGAAACTACTTGCGTCCGGCGGCCAGGCGGCCGTCGAAGGCGATCTCGAAGGCGTTCAGCGCGGGTTTCCAGCGCATGGTCCAGCGTTTGCGGCCGGTGCCGGTCGGGTCCAGGCTCATGATCGCCATCTAGACGCACTTGAGCGCGGCTTAAGCGTGTGGACCAGCGACCACCTTGATCACGTCGCCGCCGAGCTCAACGACCGGCCACGCGAGTGCCTCCACGACAAGAGCCCGCACCAGATCATGCAACAATGGGAACATCGACTGATCGCCGCGATCATTCGCAACGATCACTAGAAACCGCCCCAAGTCGAGGGGCCGGTTCTGCCACTCGACCATGCCCTCGACGACCTTGTCAGTGATCGTGGAGATGGTCTGCCGGGACACTTCGGCGCCATCGACCTCGGCCAGATGCGCCGAGATCTCCCCGGTCGTCAGCCCCTTCGCGGCCAGCGAGATCACCATCTCGTCCACCCCGCCCAGGCGTTTCCGCCGCTTGGCCACGATCTTCGGCTCGAAGCCGGCATCCCGGTCCCGGGGCACGTCGATCTCGACCGGGCCGACGTCGGTGAGCACGGTCTTGGACCGAATGCCGTTACGCGAGTTGCCGGTCCCACGACCGGCCGGTCGTGCTTGTCATAGCCGAGGTGGTCGGTGATCTCGCCCTCGAGTGCGGACTCCAGCAGCCGCTTCGTCAGCTGCGCCAGCACCCCGCCCTCGCCGGTCAGCGCCAGCCCGCCAGCCTTCGCGCGGCTCACCAGTTGCGCCACGAGCTGCTCGTCCAGGCCATCCAGCCCGGTCTCGGCCTTCGGGTCCTCAGCGTTCTCCACGCCGGACATCATGTCGGTCATCAGGTGCACTTCCATGATCGGGAGATACACCGCTCGTTTTCCCCTGACGAGCGGACGGGTTGCCCCTGCGAAACCATTGGTGAACCGGCTTGCTCCGCTGATGTACTGATGTGCCACCGTGAGTCTGCCGCGTGACGGAGGTAGTAGTTGTGACGGGTTATGACGCGCTTGCCGAGGTGTACGAGTGGCTCATCTCCGATGTGAAGCTGGCTCCGGCCGAGTTCGCTGCGTCGTTCGACGACGTCCTCAGTCTCCTGCCGTCCAACGCTCACGTCCTCGATTGTTCGTGCGGAACCGGGCAGTTGGCGGTTGGCCTCGCCGGTCTCGGTATGCGGGTTGTCGCCACTGACGCCAGCGAAGCGATGGTTCGTCGGACTGCGGAGTTGTCCGGTGAGTTCGGGGCATCCGTCCGGACACTGCGGGCGGACTGGGAAGAGTTGCCCGGCCATTTCGCCGACGCCACTTTCGACATGGTGTTCTGCGTCGGCAACTCGCTGCACCACGCCGTGGGGGCGAGAGGCAGGGTTGCTGCTCTGGAGTCGATGTCACGGCTTCTGCGCCGCGGCGGGCGCTTGGTGCTCACTTCCCGCACGTGGGAACTCGTGAGGGCCAGAGGTTCCCGGCTGGACATCGGTGACCGGCTCGTCCGCCGGAACGGTCGTGATGCCGTCGTGGTCTACCGCTGGGAGATTGCACCCCTTTGGGAGGACGAGCACCACATCGAGATTGCGATCGCGCAAGTTGATGCGGCCGGGTCGGTTCTCGTCCGCTCGGAACTGCTGTCCTGCTGGCCCTACCGATACGAAGAACTCGAAGTCGAGTTGCACCGGGTCGGACTTCGGACGGAACTGAGCACGTTCAACCCTGAGGCCGAGAACTACCTGGTGGTGGCGAGCAAGATATAGCCAACGGGCACACCGTCGAGCACGGCGGCGGCGACAGCTACCGGGTGACCGGTGACCTGTCGACGTCTCGGCGGTCAAGCGCTCCGGCTGACGCCGACCCGGTCCAGGTAGTCCCGCACGGCAGTCCTGCTCGCGCCGGGTGCGCGCAGCGCGAGGTAGCCATCAGGCCGCACCAGGACGAGGGTGTCGCCGTACGCGGTCCGCGCGTGCCCCTCGACGTCCACCAGATCGGCACCGCTGCCCGGCGCGCCGACCGACACCGGCTTGATGAGTCCACTGTGGGCGGTGCCGGCGTCCTGCAGTGGACCGGCGCAGGACTCGCCGAAGCCGAGCAGGGTGAAATGCGGGCCGCGGAAGGCGTCGAACAGCCGCCGTGGCGTGCCGGAGCTGTCCACGCAGGGCGCGTCGGGCGCACGATCACCGGCGCGCGGTCCAGTCCCGGCGTCGCCGTCGACGGACAGCGAGCTGGCCGGGTAGCCGAGCCCGAGCTGCTGGCCGTCCGGGGGCGCGCCGGCCGCGATGTCCGTGCCGCCACGGTTGACGAACCGCTCCGCGACCCTGCGCAGCCCCTCGGCACTCACGCCGAGCGTCCACGAGGCGACCGGGAGCCGCTCCTCCTGGTAGCTGTCCAGCAGCGACTGCCGCGCGCCGGAACACACCATGGCGAGCTTCCAGCCGAGGTTGTACGCGTCCTGGATGCCGGTGTTCATGCCGAGGCCGCCGGCCGGCGGATGCACGTGCGCTGCGTCGCCGGCCAGCAACACCCGGCCCACCCTGAACCGGTCGGCCATCCGCACGTTCACCCGGTACGTGGACAGCCAGCTTGCCTTCGAGAGCCGGATGCCGTGCCCGCCGGCGAGGTCGTCCACGATCCGCCGGAAGTACGGCAGCGAGGGTTCGGGGAGGCTGCCCTCCGCGCCGAAGTCGTTGAACGGTACGGCCTGCAGTTGCCAGGACCGCTCGTGGCGGAACGGGCACAGGGCCAGGAACCCGCGCCGGCGGACGGTCCACTGGTACCAGGCGTCCGGTTCGAGCCCGTCGAGCTCGACGTCCCCGAGCAGCATGGCCTGCTCCCCGCTCTCGCCCTCGAAGCGCACGCCGAGTGCCTTGCGCACGGTGCTGCGGCCGCCGTCGCAGCCGACCAGGTAGCGCGCAGCCACCCGCTCGCCGGTATCCAGCACCGCATGCACGCCGTTCGCGGACTGGCTGAACTCGGCGAGGCCTGCGGCCAGTTCCACCCGCACGCCGTCCTCGGCGAGCCGCGCGCGCAGGATCCGCTCGATCCGCCACTGCGGGATCAGCAGCCCGCCGTCGTAGGGCCGGTCCGGTGCAGGTGCCCGCTGGGCGTGCGGGCCGGCCTCGGCAACCAGGTCGCCGTCGAGGTACCGCCGGTGTGGCAGGTGCCGGAACCCGTAGTGCAGCACCTCTTCGGCAACACCGAGGTCGTCCAGCACCTCTTGGGTGCGTGCGGTGAGCCCCTTGCCGCGCGAACCGGGGAAGTGCTCGCCGGCTCGGTCGACGATGCGCACGTCGACGCCCCGGCGGGCCAGCTCGATGGCCAGCGTGAGCCCGGTGGGTCCGGCGCCCGCGATCAGGACGTCGGTCACCGGTCCCCCTGGCTGACCAGGCCGGCGGTGAGATCGCCGAGCCCGTCGGTGCCGTTGAGCACGGTGACGTTCGCGCCGGACGGGCCCCGCGCGATCAGCGCCCGCACCTCGTCGTAGCCGTTGACCGACCAGGCCGGATCCCCCGCCGGGGTCCGCACCGCCCTGACCGGCGCCGATGCGGCATGCATGCTCGCCATCACACCCTCCCTGATCCCGTGCGGTCACTGAGGCGATCGCGGTGACGCTAGCCGGTTTCCGGGCCGGGTGTCCTCGTGCTGGAGGTGGAGATCGGGGTGGATAACTGCCTGGGAAATCTCCACCGCGGTCTCCTCCCGCGAACCGACGACACACCGGGGCGGTGTTCGTAGCGTCGTCATCAACAGTTGTGCCGTCGCGATAGTGACCATCGAAGGAGTACCACCCATGTTGATCGGATCCCTGCTGGCTGCCGCCGGTCTGTTCACCGGTGTGCCGATCGCGGTGTGGCTGACCGTGGCTGTCCTCGCCGTGGTGGGTGTGGTGGCCTTCAGGATCCGGAGGCGCCGACGGCGTTGACCAAGTTGCGCTACGGCAGATGCAGACAAGGAGCGACGACGGTGATAGTGACGGGGCAATGGGTGCCACGGCGATGGTGGCCGGTGCGGCTGGGGGTAAGCCTGGCCGCACTCGGCGGCATCGTCTACGGCATCAACGCCCACACACCGGGATTCGGTCTTCACGGTCAGGCACTGGCCCTGCTGATCTGCGTCGTGGTCGCCTGCCTGGGCTGGCTGGTCAGGACCGTCACCGTATACCTCGACAATCAGCACCGCACCCTCACCGCGACCGCCGCCGGCGGGGCGCTGGTCACCGCAGGTGGCCTGCTCATGAGCATCGCCCCCGTGCCCGCGGCGCTGGCCCTGGCCGGTGTGGGAGCGTTCACCGCAGCCGTGGAGCTGACACCCGCACTGGCCACGACCCTGACCGCCGCCGGCGTCCTGGTCGCGGCCGTCGGCACCGCGACGATCAACCACCAGTGGGTGGCCTTCGCCGGCTACTCCGCCGGACTCGTGGCGCTCACCCTCGCGGGATTCAACCGCCGCCAATACAAACAACGCCTCGTCCAGGCCGAGCAACTGCTCACCCAAACCCGCATCGCCGCCGCCGCCGACACCCGGGCCGCCGCACTGGACGAACGCACCCGCATCGCCCGCGACATCCACGACGTGCTCGCGCACTCCCTTGGCGCAGTGGCCGTGCAACTCGACGCCGCCGACGCACTCCTCGAGGCCGGCACCGGCACACCACGAGCCCGGCACCACGTCCAACGCGCCCGGCACCTGACCGTGGACGGTCTCACCGAAGCCCGCCGCGCCGTCGGCGCGCTGCGCAACGACGCCCCACCTCTTGGCGACCAACTCTCCGCGTTGGTCGCCGACCACCACAACGACGCCGCCACACTCACCATCTTCGGCGAGCCCCGCCCGCTACCGGCGAACGCCGCCCTCACCATCTACCGCACCGCGCAGGAAGGCCTCAGCAACGCGCGCAAACACGCCCCCGGCCAGCCGGTGACCCTGCACGTGCACTACCACCACGACAACGTCGCAGTCACCATCACCAACCCCACCGGCACCACCGCCGACGGGAGCGCACTCGGCGCTACCGGCGGCAGCTACGGGCTACCCGGGCTGGCCGAGCGCGCCACCCTGCTCGGGGGCACACTCACCGCAGGACAAGACGCAACCAACTGGAGCCTGCAGTTGTGGCTACCGACATGACCACCCCTGACCACCCGACGTTGCGCGTCGTCGTCGCCGACGACCAAGCCGCCGTCCGCGAGGGTCTCGTCACCCTGCTCGACCTCCTCCCCGACATCGCCGTCGTCGGCGCCGCCGCCGACGGCGACCACGCCCTCACCCTCGTCGAACAACACGCCCCCGACGTGGTGCTCATGGACCTGCGCATGCCCGGCGTCGACGGCATCGAAGCCACCCGACGCATCCATGACCACCACCCCGCCACAAAAATCGTCGTGCTCACCACCTACAGCGACGACACCTCCATCCTCGACGCCCTGCGCGCCGGCGCACTGGGCTACCTCACCAAAGACGCCGGCCGCGACCACATCGCCCAAGCCATCCGCACCGCCGCCGCCGGACAAGCCGTCCTCGACCCCACCATCCACGCCCGCCTGCTCGCCGCGACCGCGCACCACCCGGACACGCCACCGTCAGCACCACCAGACGGGCTCACCACCCGCGAAACCGAAGTCCTCACGCAACTCGCCGCCGGACACTCCAACACCGAAATCGCCCGACAACTCTTCGTCAGCGAAACCACCATCAAAACCCGCATCAACCACATCTACGCCAAAATCGGCGCCGCCGACCGCGCCCAAGCCGTCCGCTACGCCTACCAACACCACCTCACCCAGCCATAACCGCGTCCCGGTAGAGCCACCGGGACGGGGGTCGCTCATGGCACACGTGAAATGGGCGAACTCGCGGAACCCGAACGCAACACGAACTTGCGCCCCGACCACGCGTAGTCGGCAAAGCCGTCCAATGTGGACGACCACCGGGTGTCCCGGGACAGCGAGTTCCTCTCCGCCGGCGCGACCTGGCTTGCCACCGCATCGGGGCGGTGTCTACGTTGCGGTGATGGGTTCGCGACTGCTGGCGGTGACCTTCGAGGCGGACAACCTCGCTGAACCGGCACGCTTCTGGGCCGGCCTGCTCGGCCGGGAGGTCGTCGAGGACACCGGCGGTGTGCTGCTCCCGGGCGGCGACACCCAGCTCGGCCTGCGGTTCGTCCCGGGCCGCGCCGGCCGGCTCGGCGCGCACCGGATGCACCTGCACCTGACCAGCACCGACCTCGACGACCAGCGGCACACAGTGGCCACGGCGATCAGGCTCGGTGGCCGCCACGTCGACGTCGGGCAGCGACCCGAGGAGGCGCATGTCGTCCTGGCCGACCCGGCAGGCTACGAGTTCTGCGTGATCGAGCCCGGCAACGGCTACCTCGCGGGGTGTGGCCCGCTGGGCGAGCTGACCTGTGCCGGCACCCGGCAGGCCGGCCGGTTCTGGAGCACGGCGCTGGGCTGGCCCCTGGTGTGGGACCGGGGCGCGCAGACCGCGATCCAGTCACCGCGCGGCGGCACGAAAATCGCCTGGGACACGTGGGACGGCACCCCGAAAGCGGAGCCGAACCGGCAGCGCTTCGAGCTGCTCCCGGCCGACGGCGACCAGCGGGCGGCGATCGACGCGCTGATCTCCCTCGGCGCCACCCGGCTCGACACCCGCAACGACGGCACCGTCGTACTGGCGGATCCGGACGGCAGCGAGTTCTGCGTGCGGCCGACCGGTCGCCACCCCGCCGGGTCACCAACCCCGCCGGGGTGACCGTCGCTCTGGACGTGCCGGTGACGCCGCAGGCGAGCCGCCCTGGCGGGCGGTTCAGCCGAAAGCGAGGCGAAGACGCAGCAACGTCCTCGAACCGCTGGTGCATGATGGCGGCCATGCCGCACCGTGTCCTGCTCGCCGACGACGACCGCGCCATTCGCGAGTCCCTCGTCAGAGCCCTCGACCTCGAGGGGTACCACGTCACCGAGGTGCCCGACGGCGTCAGCGCCCTCGCCACCGCGCGCCGCGGCCCCTTCGACGTGCTGATCCTCGACGTGATGATGCCCGGCGTCGACGGCCTCGGAGTCTGCCGGGTCCTGCGCGCCGAAGGCGACCCCACCCCGATCCTCATGCTCACCGCACGCGTCGAAACCCCCGACCGGGTGGCCGGGCTGGACGCCGGAGCCGACGACTACCTGCCCAAGCCCTTCGAACTCGACGAACTCCTCGCGCGGCTACGGGCCCTGCTGCGCCGCACCTCACCCGAGCCCGACGCGCGGCGCACGCTGCGGCTGGGTGAACTCGCGGTCGACCCGGCGGCGCGGCGGGTGTGGTGGCAGGGCACCGAGATCACCCTGTCCAAAACCGAGTTCGACCTGCTGGAACTGCTGGTGCGCAACGCCGGGATCGTCCTCGACCGGACCACGATCTACCAGCGGATCTGGGGTTACGAGTTCGGCGCCGACTCCAAGAACCTCGCCGTCTACATCGGCTACCTGCGCCGCAAGCTCGAGCAGGCCGGGGCCACCGAACTGATCCACACCGTCCGCGGCGTGGGCTACTCGGTGCGACCGGCATGAACCTGCGCAGCAAGCTCGCGATCGCCTTCGCCGGCGTCGGCGCGGCCGCGGCCATCCTGGTCGGGGTCTTCAGCTACCAGGCCGCCTCCCAGCGGATCGACGCCGAGCTCGACCGGTCCCTGCTCACCACCTCGGCCGAGGTCGCGGCCGGGGCGACGCAGATCCTCGCGCCGAGCCCGCTCACCCGCGGCCCGGACGACGACGACCACGACGAGGCCCAGCCCATGGTCGCCCAGGCGATCGCCCCGGACAGCACCACCCGGCCGCTCGGCGGCCGGCCGGTGCGCCTTCCCGTCGACGACGCCGATCGGGCACTGGCCGCGACCGGCTCCCTCGGCGACCACCGCTACCGCGACTTCACCGCCGGCCGCGACGACTACCGGGTCATCACCGTGGCCCTCGGACCCGGCCGCGGCGCGATCCAGCTCGGCATCGACGTCGACGAATCCCGGCACGTCCTCCAGGAACTGGCCGCTCGCATCACCGGCGTCAGCGCCCTCGTCCTGGCCGTCGCGGCCCTGGCCGGCTGGCTCCTGGCCCGCCAGATCACCCGCCGGCTGGTCCGGCTCACCGACGTCACCGAACAGGTCAGCGACGGGCGCCTCGACGACCTCGCCGTGCCCACCGGCGGCCGCGACGAGGTCGGCCGCCTCGCGACCTCGTTCGACCGGATGCTCGGCCGCCTCGCCGACGCCCGCGCTGACCAGGAACGCCTCGTCCAAGACGCCGCCCACGAGCTGCGGACCCCGCTGACCAGCCTGCGCACCAACGCCAGCGTCCTGCGCCGGTTCGCCGAACTCACCCCCGAATCCCGCGCGCGCCTGCTCGACGACGTCGACGGCGAGACCCGCGAGCTGACCCACCTCGTCGACGAGCTCGTCGAACTCGCCACCCGCCGCTACGAAGCCGAAGAACCGTCGCCGCTCCAGCTGGGCGACGTGGCCGAGCACGCCGCCGAGCGCGTCCGGCGCCGGACGGGACGCACCATCACCGTCACCGCCGACGCGTCAGCGGTGACCGGACAGGCGAAAGCGCTGGAACGCGCCGTTTCGAACCTGCTGGAAAACGCCGTCAAGTTCGCCCCCGACGGCCCGATCGAGGTCGTCGTGCGCGACGGCCGGGTGCAGGTCCTCGACCGCGGCCCCGGTATCGGCGACGAGGACGCGGCCCGGGTGTTCGATCGCTTCCACCGCGCCGACGCTGCCCGCGGCCTGGCCGGCTCCGGGCTCGGCCTCGCCATCGTGCGCGACATCGCGCTGGCCCACGGCGGCACCGTGTTCGCCGAGCCGCGCCCCGGCGGCGGAGCGGTGGTCGGCTTCGCCGTCGGAACGGATCTTCTCTTACCGAACTCTCACCCTCGTCACGTCGACGGCTAACCGGGCCCAGGCAGGGTGGATCTCACCGAGATCATTCCGAGGAGCCCGATGTCCGCCACTCTCACCGCCCGGCGTGTGGCACCGCCCGCGGTCCGCGCGTGGTGGCGCGACGCCGCGGGCTTGACGGCCTGGCTGAGCCTCCTGTTCGTGGTCGCGCTCTGGGTGTCCGGCCACGGCCTGCAGGACCTCACCACCGACTTCTTCACCTCCACCGGACGGCTCACCGGACTGCTGTCGGCGGACCTCCTGCTACTGCAACTGCTGCTGATGGCCCGGATCCCGTGGGTCGAACGCAGCTACGGCCAGGACGAACTCGCCCGCCGACACCGGATCACCGGCTTCACCTCCATCTCCCTGCTGGCCGCGCACCTCGTGCTCATCACCCTCGGCTACGCGGCGGCCGACCGCTCCGGCGTCCTGGCCGAGGCCTGGAACCTGGTCACGACCTACCCCGGCATGCTGCTGGCGGCCGCCGGGACTGCGGCGCTGGTCATGGTCGCCGTCACGTCGGTGCGCGCCGCCCGGCGGCGGCTGCGCTACGAGTCCTGGCACCTGCTGCACCTCTACGCCTACCTCGGCACCGGCCTCGCCCTGCCGCACCAGCTGTGGACCGGCGCCGACTTCACCGCCTCACCGGTGGCGACGGTGTTCTGGTGGACCGCCTATGCCGCCGCGGCGGGCGCGGTGCTCGTGTTCCGCGTCGGACGGCCGGTGTGGCTCAACTTCCGGCATCGCTTGGTCGTCGAGCAGGTCGTGCCCGAAGGCCGCGGCGTGGTCTCGGTCTACCTGCGCGGGCGCGACCTCGACCGGCTTCCGGTGGCGGCGGGCCAGTTCTTCGTCTGGCGCTTCCGGTCCGGACCGGGCTGGACGCGGGGCAAGCCGTTCTCCCTCTCGGCCGCCCCCGACGGGCACCGGCTGCGGATCACGGCCAAGGACCTCGGCCCCGGCAGCCGCCGCCTGGCCACCCTGCGGCCCGGGACCCCCGCGCTGTTCGAAGGCCCGTACGGACGGCTCACCGGAACTGTCCTCAAAGGACACAAAGTGGCCCTGTTCGCGTCCGGCATCGGAATCACCCCCTTGCGCGCGCTCCTGGACGAACTCCCCTACCACCCCGGGGAAGCCGTGTTGTTCCAGCGCGCGGGCCGCCCCGCAGACCTGCTGTTCCGGCGAGAGATCGAGGACCTCGCCGCCCGCCGCGGGATCCGGCTCCACTACCTGCTCGGCCGGCGCTCCCGCGACCGCACGTCGTGGCTGCCCGCCGGGTACGCCCCGGTGCCCGACGAGCAGGTACTGCGCCACCTCGTCCCCGACATCGCCGACCACGACGTCTACGTCTGCGGCCCCGACGCCTGGACCGCCGCCGTCCTCGACAGCGCCCGCCGCGCCGGCGTCCCCGCCGACCGCATCCACGCCGAACGGTTCGCCTGGTAGGAAAGGAGACACCCGATGCGCAGGATCGCCATCGCCGCCGCGGCGACCGTGTCCGTCGTCGTGCTGCTGTTCAGCTACCGCACCAGCACCGACCAAACGCCGGTCGCCACCGGACGGCCCCAGCCGTCCCGCACCGCGGCCCCGCCCACCTCCGGCGGTTCCGCCGGCGGCGACGGGACGTTCACCGGCGACGCCGCCGACACCCGCTACGGCCCGGTCCAGGTCCGGATCACGGTCGCGGGCGGCAGGATCACCGACGCCCAGGCCATCGAGTACCCGCAGGAAAGCGGCCGCGACGTCCGGATCAACTCCACCGCCGTACCCGAACTGAACCAGGAAACGCTCCAAGCCCAGAGCGCCCAGATCGACACCGTCAGCGGCGCCACCTACACCTCCGAGGGCTACCAGCAGTCCCTGCAATCCGCGATCGACGCGGCCCACCGGTGAGGGCCACCCACCGGGAACGCCGGTCCTGGACCCGGCCGGTCATGGGCACCCAGGTCAGCCTCCACCTGCGCGGCCCCCGCGTCGACACCGATCCCGCGGTCGAACCGGCCGTCGCGGCGGTGTTCGGCCACCTGCGCACCGCCGACGAACTGTTCAGCACCTACCGGCCCGACAGCCAGATCAGCGCCATCCGCCGCCGCGAACTCCCCCGCGAGCGCTGGCACCCATGGGTCACCGAAGTAGTGGCGTGGTGCGAAGAAGCCCGGGACCGCACCGACGGCTACTTCGACCCATGGCAGCTGCCCGGCGGCTTCGACCCGTCCGGGCTCGTGAAAGGCTGGGCGGCCGAAAACGCCACGGCCCACCTCACCCGGCTGCGCGGATTCGACCACTACCTCAACGTCGGCGGCGACATCACCGCCGAGGTCCACGGCTCTCGCGCTCCGGCGTGGCGGGTCGGCGTCGAAGACCCAGCCGACCCCAGCGCCTTCCTCGCCATCCTGGAACTGCACACCGGCGGTCTCGCGACGTCAGGCTCGGCCGCGCGCGGCCCGCACATCGTCGACCCCCACACCGGCACCTACCCCCGCGACCTGCACGCCGTGACGGTCACCGGCCCGGCCCTGCTGTGGGCCGACGTCTTCGCCACCGCCACCTTCGCCCGCGGCGGCGACGTCGCCCGCTGGGTCACCGCCCGCGCACCGGGCTACGAAGTCGCCGCACTCGCCCGCGCACCCTGACCAACCGCCACCCACCACGACCTCGATAAACCCTCCACAAAGGACACCATGACCACCGTCAACGGCCTGCCCGCCCACATCCTGCTCGTGCACGCCATCGTCGTCCTGCTCCCCCTCGCCGCACTACTGCTGGTCCTCAGCGCACTCTGGCCCGCCGTCCGCCGCAAGGTCGCCGGCCCCAACGCCATCCTCGCCATCCTCGTCGTGGTTCTCGTTCCCATCACCACCGACGCCGGCGAATGGCTCGAACGCCGCGTCGCCTCGACGCCGCTCGTGCGCACCCACACCGAACTCGGCGACACCGCCCTCTACGTCGCCATCCCCGTCGCCGTCCTCGCGCTCGTCGTCTGGTGGCGCCGCCGCGAAAGCCTGCAGGCCCAAGCAGCCGACACGGCGAGCACCGGCTCGACGACCGTGGCCACCCGACACCGCACCTTCCTCGCCCCGACCTCGACCGCGGTGACGGTGGTGATCGCGGTCCTGTCCATCGCGGCCGCGGGCGCGGCGTGCTACGACGTCTACCGCATCGGCGACTCCGGCGCCCAGGCCACCTGGCAAGGTCAATTCAGCACCGCCCCGGCACCCCGCGGCCCCGGCCACTGACCCGGCTCCGGGCGGCCCGACCGCCACTGGAGACGTCAGCCCAGCTGGCTGAGGCTGGGGCGAACCGCGATCACCGTCGGGCCGTCCGCCTCGGCCACGAGCTTGAGAGAACCCGCCGTCTGCTGCTGATTTCGGCTGTCGTGCCCGTGTTGCATGCAGCGTTGTGCGTCGCGTTGTCCCGCCCTCAGCGGCGCGTTTGGCGATGTAGGCCCCGGCTGCGCTGATCGGACCGACGCCGGCCAGGTTGATCAGGTCGGGAGCGACCTGCTGGACCCGGGTGGCCAGTTCGGTCTCCAACTCCTTCGTCTCGGACCGCAGGAGCAGGACGCGTCGGCCGGCTGAGCGCATCGCTCGGATCGTCATGCGCGCTGGCCAGTGCGGTGGACGAGCTGCTATCAAGCCGACCAGACCAGGCCGGGCTGCCACTCCAGAATCACAGTTACCTTTTTCGTAGTTCCTGGTCAAGGAGCGGTGGTCGCCAGGCCCGGCATGACTCAGGCCCCAGTCGCTTCCATGATCCGGGGGTGGTGTCACCGCGTGCCCGCCGTCGCCTCCAACCGGAGGGTTGTTCGACGTTCCAGAACAGACCGGCTCACCGGCGTGCGCTGACGTGGTGATCGACGTGCTCGCGTTCGCGCTTCGGCAGCCGCCGGGCCGGACCCGTCAGCCGTACCTCGGTGGTGACGGGCAGGTCTTCGCTCGACCTTCCCGCGGCCAGGACGATCGCGCCCGGCTCGACGACGTGGATAGGTCCACTTCGCGGCTACCAGCCGACGGTGCCAGCGCAGGATCGTGCCCGGGGTAACCAGCCGGTGTGTCCGCAGCCCCTTGGGTAGCAGCCGAACCGGCGCGGCGAACACAGCCCGGTCGGCCCAGTCCAGACGAGGTTCCGGATTGCCTCCGCGCAGTACGGCGACCTCGTGGCGTAACACCAGCAGGCCCACCAGCCGGAGGAAAATCAGGTAGAGCACACGCAGCACCATGGCTGGCGATCATGCCCTGCCCGTCGCAACGTGCCATTGCCCCCGATCAGAACCCATGAGCCGACTTCTGGAACCCCACAACACTGAAATTCGCCACGGAACTGCAGCTCGATTGACCGTACCGGCCCGCGGGGTTTCCGCTTTTTGTGTTCAAATCAGGTCACCCGCTCACGGGGCCGGCTCCCGGCACGGATGCCGGGAGCCGGGCCGCGAACCGAGCCCGACAGCCGGGGCACCGCCTTCCGTGACGTGACGGGCGAACGCCGGGACCTCCCCGGCCCGGCAAGCCCACCCTGACGCTCCATAGTGGATAGTCCAGTGTTCACCCTGACGGACCGGACTGTTGCAGCGCGTGACATCGAGGTCCGTCTTGGTGATCGATTGCTCGCTCGGAGTATCGGCTTGGGCTGATCAGACCTGGGAATCCACCGAATGGGCGATACGTGCCGTCCGCGTTCGTTGCTTAACTTTCTTTCTCCGAGTGGGGCTGGGGCCGGAAGTAATCCACTCGGCGAAACCTGGGGGTTGATGTTGTCGCAACAACAGCCGACCGTGCCCGAATTGCTCGGGCACCACGTTCGGCGCTCACCTTCTGCCTGCGCTGTGCTCGACCGCCGGACCGGCGGCAGCCTGACCTATGGCGAGCTGTGGCAGCGCGCCGGGGCGCTGGCGGCGGACCTCGCTGATCGCGGTGTCCGGCCGGGATCTCTGGTCGCGGTGGCCGCCAGGCCCTCGATCGACCTGGTCGTGGCGCTGACCGGCGTGCTGCGGGCGGGCGCCGCCTACGTGCCGCTGGACCCGCACGCGCCGGCCGCCCGAGTGGCCACGATCCTGCGTGACTGCGGCGATCCGCCGGTGGTCGTGGGAGACGGCGCGGCCGACCGCCTGCCCGCCGGGCACCCCGTGCTCCCCGTCCCCGTCGGCCCGGCGGCGCACGACCTCGGCCTCCCACCGGCGGATGACGACGAAGCCGTGGCCTACGTGTCGTTCACCTCCGGGTCGACGGGAAAGCCCAAAGGCGTGCTGGTTCCGCACCGGGCGATCGCGCGCCTCGTGGTCTCGCCGAACTACTGCACGGTGGAACCCGGCGACCGGGTGGCCGGCATGGCGAACCCGGCGTTCGACGCGACCACGTTCGAGCTCTGGGGCGCGCTCACCGCGGGCGCCACCGTCGTGGTGCTGCCGACCCCGGCGGAACTGCCCGTCGAGCAGTGGCTCGGCCTGGTCGCCGACACGGGCGTCGACACGATGTTCCTGACGACGTCGATGTTCCACACCATCGCCCGCGAGCGGCCGGACGCGTTCGCGGGACTGGGCACGCTCGTGGTCGGCGGCGAACAGCTGGATCTCGAGCTCACCCGGCGCGTCCTCGACGCCGGTCCCCCGGGCCGGCTGGTCAACGGCTACGGCCCGACCGAGACCACCACCTTCGCCACCGCCTTCCACTGCACCCACGAGAGCCTGCGGGACCGGGCCAAGGTTCCGATCGGTTTCCCGTTGCAGCGCACCGAACTGCATGTCTTGGACGACGACCTGACCCCGGTGGCGCCGGGCGAGCAGGGCGAACTGTGCGTCGGCGGCCCCGGGGTGGCCCTCGGCTACCTCGGCCGGCCCGAGCTGACCGCGAGCAAGTTCGTCGCCGACCCGCGCACCGGCAAGACCCTCTACCGCACCGGGGACATCGTGCGGGAGCCGGCGGACGGCGCGCTGGAACTGCTCGGCAGGCGGGACCGGCAGGTCAAGCTGCGGGGCTTCCGCATCGAGCTGGAGGAGATCGAGCAGGCGGCGGTCGCCACCCGGATCGCCGAGCACGTGTTCGTCGAGAAGGTCGGCGACGGCGCGCAGGCCACCCTGGTCGGGTTCGCGCTTCCGGCGCCGCGCGTCGTCCCGGCGGACCTGCCCGGCCTCCTGCGCGACCGGCTCACCGAACGACTGCCCGGCTACATGATCCCGGGCCGGTGGGTGGTGCTCGACGTGGTGCCGCTCGGGCCGACCGGCAAGGCCGACCGCGCCGCGATGCTGGCCACGATCAGTCCACAGCGGACAGCCGGGAACCCCGCCGGGCCGGATCTGGTCGGCGCGGTCGTCGCCGAGGTGCTCGGCGGCGCCGAGGTCGCCGCCACCGACAACTTCCTCGACCTCGGCGGCAATTCGATCCTGGCGGTGCAGGTGGCCTCGCGGCTCGGGGCGCGGCTCGCCGCGACGGTCGACCCCGCCGAGCTGCTGCTGGCCGAGACCCTGGCGGAGTTCGCCGCCACCTTGCCGGGCACGGCGGTGCCCAGCGCATGACCGCTGAGCTCGTACCGACCGGCGTGCGGGTCGCGGCGTTGTCGAGCGCCCAGGAACGGCTGTGGCTGATCGAACAGTCGGCGCCCGGCTCGCCCATGTACTCGGTGCCGTTGTTCCTGCGGTGGACCGAACCGGTCGACGTGGCGGCGTTGCGTGTGGCGCTCGACGGGCTGGTCGCGCGGCACGACGTGCTGCGCACCACCTACGAGCGCCGCGGCGACCGGGTGGTGCAGGTCGTCGCAGGGCAGCACCCGATGCCGGTGGAGGTCGTCGACGACCCGCTGTCGCCCGGCGAGGTCCGCCAGGACGCGTTGCGCCGCTGCCGGATCGGGTTCGACCTCGCCCGGACGCCACCCGCGCGGTGCGTCGTGTGGCCCGCGACCGGCGCGGTCCTGCTGCTGATCCACCACATCGCGGTGGACGGCTGGTCGCTCGTGCCGGTCTTCGAGGACCTGGCCGAGCTGTACCGCACCGGGCGCGCCGCGGCGCCGGTGGACGAACTGCGGTACGTCGACTACGCGCAATGGGACCGGCAGGTCTCCGCCGATCCCGTGGTCCGCGAGGAACTGCGGCGGCGAGCCGACGCGCTGGTCGCGGCACGCGGACCGGCCCACCTCGGCGGTGCCCGGCCGGTCGTCGCGACACCGGAAGGCGCCCGGCCGGGCAGGCAGACCGTCTTCGACCTCGACGCGGAGCTGGTGGTCGCCGCCGAACAGGTGGCGAAGCAGACCCGGGGTACACCGTTCGTGGTGTTCCTGGCCGCGTACCTGGAAACCCTGCGACGTTGGGCCGATCGCACCGAGTTCGTCATCGGGACGTTCACGGTCAACCGGCCGCACCCGGCGCTGGAGCGCATGGCCGGCTTCTTCGTCAACACGGTGCCGATGATCTTGCGCTGCCCGGACGGCGGCACGTTCCGTGACCTCGTCGCCGCGAACCGGGCGGAGGCGTTCGCGGCGCTTCGCCACCAGCGGCTGCCGTTCGCTCAGCTGGTGGCCGAGGTCGCGGCGCGCGACGCGGGCCGGCACGGCCTCGCCGACATCTCGTTCGCCTACCAGAACTTCCCCGCGCCCAGCATCGACAAGCCGTTGTGGACGACCGAGCTGCTGCCGACCGGCACCGCGAAGGCCGACCTGCTGCTGATCGTCGAGCTGACCACCACGGGCGCCCGCGGCACGCTCGAGTTCGCCACCGACCGGTACCCGGAGGAGCTCGGCCCCCGGTTCGTCGCCGACTACCTCGCGGTGCTCGACGCGGTGCTCGCCGACCCCGGCCGGCCGTTGGCGGACGTCCGGGTGCCGAACGGACCGCTCGCCGCACCGCGACCTCCGGCCGAGCCGGTGCTCGCCGACCGCGGCGCGCCGCCGCCCGCCGACGTGCGGCGCACGGCCGCGAACCTGTTCCGCACCGCGTTGTCCACAGTGGACGGCCTGGCGGTGGGACGGATCGGCGACGACGACAACTTCTTCGCGCTGGGCGGCAACTCCCTGCTCGCGATCGTCATGCTCGGCGACGCCCGGGTCGCGCCCGGCGAGTTCCTCGCCGACCCCACCGTGACCGGGCTCGCCCGGCTGCTCACGCGGGAACCGGCGCCCGCCGCGCGCGAGAGAACCGTCGCCGCCGGCCGGTCGCTCACTTCGGCGCAGGAACGGATGTGGTTGCAGGACCGGATGCGGCACCTGCGCGCGGCCTACGTGGTGCCGTCGATCGTCGAGTTCGGCCCGGGTGTCGACACCGGCAGGCTCGCCGCCGCGGTCAACCGGGTCCTCGCCCACCACCCGGCGCTGCGGTCGCGGTTCCGCCTCGACCGGACGGCCAAGCGCGTGGTCCGCGCCGAGGGCTCCGCGGCCCGCGCCACCGTCACCGACATCACCGGTTGGCCACGCGACAAGCTCGCCGACCACGTCATGGCGAGGTGCTGGGCGCCGTTCGCGCTGGCCGACGAGCCGCCCGCACGAGCTGAACTCCTCATGGCCGACGACCGGTGCGTGCTCGTCTTCTGCGCGCACCACCTCGTGCTCGACGGCGCGTCTCGCCAGGTCGTGTTCGACCAGATCGGCGCCGCCTACCGCGGTGACCCGCTGCCCGCTGCGGATGCACCCGCGCCACCCGCACCGCCGGCCGACGCGGCGGAGCTGATCACCGCGCTCGCCGGGGCGCCCACCGACATCGCGCTGCCGCACGACCGGCCGCGTGGCGCCCGGCAGTCGATCGAGGCGGACTCGGTCCGGCGCCGCCTCGGGCCGGCCCGCACCGCGCTGCTGCGCAAGGCCGCCGCCGACGCCGGGTGCAGCCTCTTCCTCGCCACGGCCGCGCTGGTCGCCGGCACGCTCGCCCGGCACACCGCGCAACGCGACTTCGTGTTCGTGTTCCCGTGGTCGCAGCGCCCGGGCGCGGCCACGGACGTCGTCGGGATGTTCGTCAACACCGTGCCGATCCGGGTGGACCTGACCGGCGCGCGCACCTGGCGGGACGCGCTGGAGCGGGCGGCGGCCGCGGGTGCCATCGGTTACCGGGGTGCCGACGTGCCGTTCGACGAGGTCGCGGCGGCACTGCAGCCGGCCCGCGACCTCAGCAGGCCACCGATAACCCCGGTGTACGTGGACGCCACCGACACCACGCCCCGCCCGCCGGACCTCGGCGTCGCTGCCCGGCTGTGGCCACTGCCCGCGCTCAAAGCCAAGTACGAGATGGAGTTCGCCGCCGTCGACAGCGGCGACGGACTCGAGTTCGACCTGACCTACCTGAGGAGTCTGTTCGACGCGGCCACCGCCGGCGCGGTGGCCGACACCCTGCTGGCCTGCGCCACCGCGCTGGCCGACGACCCCCGCTCGCCACTGGCCGAGGAGACGCCATGACCCACCCGGACCCTGCTCCCCGGCCCGAACTGGTGGCGCTGGTGCGCCAGGCGTGGGCCGAGGTCCTCGACACCGACGAGGACGCCGTGCCGCTGGAGACCGGCTTCTTCGAGGCGGGCGGCAACTCCATGCTCCTGGTGCTGCTCGGCGACGTGCTCGGCGACACCGCGGGCACCCCGCTGGACCCCGTGGAGTTGTTCCAGCACAGCACGGTGCGTGCGCAGGCCGGGCTGCTGGCCGAGGTCGAGCAGGGTGCCCAGCCGCATGCCTGAGCCGAGCCGGCCCGCCGCGCGGACGTTGTCCCAGTGGTTCGCGGCTTCGGTGGCGCGCGTGCCCGACGCGGTCGCGGTCGAGGTGGACGGCGCCGCCGTGACCTACCGCGAACTCGACGACCTGTCCGCACGGCTGGCCGCACGCATCGCCGCCGAGTGCGGCGAGCTCCCCCGCCGGGTCGGCCTGCTCGCCTCCCGCAGCCTGCTCGCGTTCGCCGGGTACCTGGCGGCGACCCGGCTCGGTGCGACGGTGGTGCCGCTGAACGCCGGGCATCCCGTCGAACGCAACCGGGCCGTTTGCCGTGCGGCGCGGCCGGACCTGCTGCTCGCCGACGCGGGTGGCACCGCGCAGACGGGTGAGCTGGCCGGGCTGGTGCCGAACGCCCTCGTCGAACCGTCTCTTGCGGACCTCCCGGCGGCCCGGCTGCCGGACGCGCGCCCCGACCCGGACGCGGTCGCCTACATCCTCTTCACCTCCGGCTCCACCGGCAGGCCGAAGGGGGTGCCGGTGCGCCACCGCAACGTCGACGCGTTCCTCGCGCACAACGTGTCCCGGTTCGCGGTCGAACCCGGTTGCCGGCTGTCGCACACCTTCGACCTGACCTTCGACCTCGCGGTGTTCGACCTGTTCGTCAGCTGGGCGGGCGGCGCGACCCTGGTTTGCCCGGGCCGCACGGAGCTGACCCGGCCGGTGCGCTACCTCGCCGAGCGCGAGCTCACCCACTGGTTCTCCGTGCCCGCCGCGATCACCGTCGCCGCCGAACTGGGCACGCTGGTCACGGACGTGCCCGGTTCGGCGGCGCTGCGCTACAGCATCTTCTGCGGTGAGCAGTTCACCCTCCGCCAGGCGCAGGCGTGGCACGCGGTCGCGCCCCGGTCGGCGATCGTCAACGCGTACGGCCCGACCGAGCTCACGATCGCGTGCGCGGACTACCAGCTGCCCGCCGACCCGGCGGACTGGCCGGGCACCGGCAACGACACCGTCCCCATCGGACAGCCGTACCCGCACCTGGACGCCGTCGTGCTCGACGCCGACGGCCGTCCCGCGGCCGAGGGCGAGCTGTGCGTGCGTGGCCCGCAGCGCTTCGACGGCTACCTCGACCCGGCCGACGACGTGGGCCGGTTCACCGAGGGGCGGCACTACCGCACCGGCGACGTGGTGCGCTGCGAGGGCGGGCAGTGGGTGCACGTCGGGCGGCTCGACCAGCAGGTGCAGGTCAACGGCTACCGGGTCGAGCTCGGTGAGGTGGAGGCCGCGTTGCGGCGCACCGACGGGATCGGCGCCGCCGTGGTGGTCGCCACCGCGCACGGCGGGCGGACCGAGCTCGCCGCCTTCTACACCGGTGAGCTGCCCGCGGCGCGGGTGCGGCGGGAACTGCGCCGCGCGCTGCCCGTGTACATGGTGCCGCGCCGGCTGACGCCACTGCCGAGCATCCCGCTCAACGCCAACGGCAAGGCGGACCGGCCCCGGCTGCGTGCCATGGCCGCCGCCGCGGCCCGCTGACAGACGAAGACTGACTCGACGAAGGCTGACTCGATGAAGGAAATCATGCAGCTAAGCGATCGCGACATCGCCGTCATCGGCATCGCCTGCCGCTACCCGGCGGCGGACGGCCCCGAGCAGTTCTGGGCCACCGTCACCTCCGGCACCGACGTGGTCCGGTCGTTCACCGACGACGAACTGCTCGGCGACGGCGCCGACCCGGCGAGCATCGCCGACCCCGGCTACGTCCGGTCGGGCGTCGTGCTCGACGGGATCGCCGAGTTCGACGCGGAGTTCTTCGGCATGTCCCGTCGCGAGGCCGAGGTGCTCGACCCCCAGCACCGGCTGTTCCTCGAATGCTGTTGGCACGCACTGGAAGACGCCGGGCAGGCGCCCGGTTCCGCGGGCCGCCGGACCGGGGTGTTCGCCGGGGCACGCTCCAGCGTCTACCTGACGGAGAACCTGTCGTCCGCGCCCGAACTGCTGCACGCCGTCGGCGACTACCAGGTGGCGTTGTCGACCGACAAGGACTACCTGGCCGGGCGGGTCGCGTACAAGCTGGACCTGCGCGGACCCGCCGTCTCCGTGAACACGGCGTGCTCCACCTCGCTGGTGGCGGTGCACCTGGCGAAGCAAAGCCTGCTGCTCGGCGAATGCGAAGTGGCGCTGGCCGGTGGGGCCGCGATCGAGCCCGCACAGCGGCGCGGCTACCCGTACGTCGAGGGCGGCACGTTGTCGCCGGACGGGCACTGCCGCCCGTTCGACCGGAACGCCCGGGGCACGATCGCGGCCAGCGGGGTCGGCGTCGTGGTGCTCAAGCGGCTGGCCGACGCGCTGCGCGACGGCGACCCGGTGCGCGCCGTGATCCGGGGTTCGGCGATCAACAACGACGGCGCCGCCAAGGTCGGGTTCACCGCGCCTGGCGTGGACGGGCAGGTCGACGTGATCACCCGGGCGCTGGCCGACGCGCGCGTGCCGCCCCGGTCCGTCGGCTACGTCGAGGCGCACGGCACCGGCACCCCGCTCGGCGACCCGATCGAGGTGTCCGCGCTCACCAAGGCGTTCCGCACCGGCACCGAGGACACCGGGTTCTGCGTACTCGGCTCGGTCAAGGCCACCTTCGGCCACGCCGACGCGGCGGCCGGTGTCGCCGGGTTGATCAAGGCCGTGCTCGCGTTGGAGCACGGGGTGCTGCCTGCCGGCCCCAACCTGGACGAGCCCAGCCCCCGGATCCGTCTGGCGAAGAGCCCGTTCCGGCTCAATAAATCCACAGTGGACTGGACGACGGACGGCAGCCCGCGCCGCGCCGGCGTCAGCTCGTTCGGCATGGGCGGCACCAACGCCCACGTGGTCCTGGAAGAAGCGCCGCCACGGCAGCCGGACGCGGACCGGACCGGGCCCGCGCTGCTGGCCTTGTCCGCCGCGACGCCCCGCGCGCTGATCGACCTGGCGGAGTCGCTGGCGACCCACCTGGAGCGGCACCCGGGTGACCTCGCCGGGGTGGAGGCGACCCTGCACCGCGGCCGCGCCCGGCTCACCCACCGGCGCGTCGTGACCGGCGCCGACCACGCGGAACTCGTTGCCGCGCTGCGCGAACCCGCACCGCCGGTCGAGGGCACCGACCGGCCGGTCGCGTTCGTGTTCCCCGGTCAGGGCAGCCAGTACGCCGGGATGGGCGCCGGGCTGTACCGCGACGAACCGGTGTTCCGGGACGTGGTGGACGAGTGCGCGGCCGTGCTGCGCCCGCACCTCGGGCTCGACCTGCGGGACGTGCTGCACGGCGCGGACGGCGGCGCGCTCGACCGGACCGCGCTGACGCAGCCGGCGTTGTTCGTCACCGAGTACGCGCTCGCCCGCACGCTGATGGACCGCGGCCTCACCCCGGCCGCCATGGCCGGGCACAGCATCGGCGAGTACGTGGCCGCGTGCCTGGCCGGGGTGTTCACGCTGCCGGACGCGCTCGGCCTGGTCGCGACGCGCGGCCGGCTCGTGCAGTCGCTCCCGCCCGGCGCGATGCTCGCGGTCGAACTCGCGGAAAAGGACGTCATCGAGCTGCTCCGGCCCGGCGTGTCGATCGCCGCGGTCAACGGGCCGCGGTCCTGCGTGCTCTCCGGCCCGTCGGCGGCCGTGCGGGAGATCGAGACGGACCTGCGCGCGCGGGACGTCGCCTGCCGCGTGCTGCGCACCTCGCACGCGTTCCACTCGGGGATGCTCGACCCGGTGCTCGCCGAGTTCACCGAGGCGGTCGCGGCGGTCCCGCTCGCCGAACCGGGCCTGCGCTACCTGTCCAACGTCACCGGCACCTGGGTGACCGCGAAGCAGGCCACCGACCCGCACTACTGGGCGAGACACCTGCGCGAACCGGTGCGGTTCGCCGACTCCGCTGCCGAGCTCGCGCGCGCCGGGCTGGTGGTGGCCGAGGCCGGGCCGGGGCGCACGCTGACGACGTTGGTGCGGCGCAGCGAGGGCACGGCCGTGTCCTTGATGCGGCGAGCCGGTGACGCGACCGACGACCTGCCGACACTGCTTTCCGGCGTCGGCCGGGTGTGGGCGCAGGGCGGGCGGGTGGACCTCGCCCGGTTCACCGGCAGCGATCGGCACCCGATGGTGTCCCTGCCCGGCTACCCGTTCCAGCGGCAACGCTACTGGATCGAGGCCGGGCGCTCGGACTCCACAGTGGACAGCAAGCCGGCGACCGGGGAGACGCTCACCGGCGACCAGGCGCGCATCGCGGCGGTCTGGGCCGAGCTGCTGGGCGTCGACGACGTCGACGCGAGCGACGACTTCTTCGACCTCGGCGGCGATTCCCTGCTCGCGACCCAGCTCGTCGCCCGGCTGAGCAGCCGGTTCGGGCTCACGGTTCCGCTCGGCGCCGTGTTCGCCACGCCCACCTTGCGCGGCCTGACCGACGCGGCGACTCCGACCACGGCCGGCCCCGCCGCGGAACCCGTGGCCGTGCGGCCGTCGGAGCTGCCGGCCACGGCCGTGCAGCGGCGCATGTGGTTCCTCGACCACGCCCACGACCACCCGGCCGCGTACGTCATCGCGACCGCGGCGGACCTGCACGGACCGCTGGACGTCGCCGCCCTGCGCACCGCGCTCGCCGAGGTCGTCGCCCGGCACGAGTCATTGCGCACGGTCTTCCCCGCGCCCGAAGGCCGGCCGCTGCAGGTGATCCGGGCCGAAGTCCCGGTGGCGCTGCCGGTGACCGAGGCGCACCCGGCCGGCCTCGACGACCTCCTCCAGGCCGCGGCACGCACGCCGTTCGATCTGGCCGAAGGCCCGCTCTTCCGGTTCTCCCTGTTCCGGCTCGACGCCGAGCACCACGTGCTGGGCGTCTGCGTGCACCACATCGTCGCCGACAGCTGGTCGTTCGGCGTGCTCTTCAGCGAGCTCGGCGCGTGCTACGGCGCGCTGCGCGCGGGAGAACCGTCGCCGCTGACCGGCCCCGCGGTGCAGTACGCCGATGTGGTCACCGACGTGGCGGCCGAGACCGACCTCGCGTACTGGCGGGAAAACCTCGCCGGGGCGCCCGGCACCATCGACCTGCCGGCCACCGGGCCGCGCCCGCCCGTGCAGACCTTCGACGGCCGGCTGGCCCGCCGCGTGCTCGGCGCCGACCTGACCGGACGCGTCACCGCCGTGGCCCGTGCCCACGACGCGACGCTCTACATGGTGTTGCTCGCCGCGTTGCAGGCGTTGCTGCACCGCTACAGCGGCCAGCAGGACATCTGCGTCGGCTCGCCGGTCGCGGGGCGCACCAAGGCCGAACAGGAACGGGTCGTCGGCTGCCTGCTCAACACGGTGGTACTGCGCACTTCGCTGGATCGCGAGCTGTCGTTCGCCGACCTGCTGACCCGGGTGCGGAGCACCGCGCTGGGTGCGTTCGCCCACCAGGGCGCGCCGTTCCAGCAGGTGGTCGAGGCGCTGAAGCTGCCGAAGGACCCCAGCCGCAACCCGCTGTTCCAGGTGATGTTCAACCTGCTCAACACCCGGGGCGCCGACCTGGCGCTCAGCGGGCTCACCGTGACCGAGCACCCCGTGCACCCCGGCGGCGCGCAGGTCGACCTCGGGCTCACCGTGCACCAGCGCGACGGCGAACTGGTCTGCGAACTGGAGTACAACACCGACCTGTTCGACGCGGCCGCCGCCGAGCGCACCCTCGGGCACTTCGAACAGCTGCTGCACGCGGTCACCGCCGACCCCGGCACCGCCATCGGCGCAGCGCCGCTGCTCACCGCGGCCGAGCAGGCCCAGCTCGCCGGCTGGTCCGGCGTCAGCACCCCGGTGGCACCGCCGGCCGGCGGCATCCACGACCTCGTCGCGGCGCAGGCAGCCCGCACCCCGGACGCTCCCGCGGTCACGTTCGGCGGCACTTCCCTGACCTACCGGGAACTCCTCACCCGCGCCGACGTCCTCGCGGCCCGGTTGCGCGACCGAGGCGTCGGGCCGGACACCCTGGTCGCCGTCGCCGTGGAACGCTCCGAGCTGCTGCCGGTGGCGCTCCTCGCGGTGTTGCGGGCGGGCGGTGCGTACGTGCCGCTCGACGCGGCCTACCCGCGGCAGCGGCAGGAGTTCATCCTCGACGACTCCGGCGCCGCGGTGCTGCTCACCGAACGCGCCCTCGCCGACCGCTACACCGGGCAGGACCTGACCGTGCTGCTCGCCGACGAGCGGGCCGGGCACCGGGCCCCGGCGGCGGCCGGAACCCCGGCCTCGCCGCACAACCTGGCCTACGTCCTGTACACGTCCGGATCCACCGGGCGGCCCAAGGGCGTGCGGGTCGAGCACGGCTCGGTGGTCAACTTCCTGCGGGGCATGCGCGAGCGGCTCCGCACCGGCCCGGCCGACACCCTGGTCGCGGTCACCACCTATGCCTTCGACATCTCGGTGCTGGAGCTCTTCCTGCCGCTGATCAGCGGCGGGCGCGTGGTGCTCGCGAGCCGGGACGTCGCGCACGACCCGGCCGACCTCGCCGCGTTGCTGGAGCGGGAGAACGCCACGGTCATGCAGGCGACCCCGGCCACGTGGCAACTGCTGGTGACCGACGGCTGGCCCGGCCGGCCCGGCTTGACCGCGTTGTGCGGTGGTGAAGCGCTGCCGGTCGCCCTCGCCGGGCAGCTGACCGAGCGGGTCCGGGTGCTGCACAACATGTACGGACCGACCGAGGCGACCATCTGGGCCACCGCCGCCGAGGTGCTGCCCGGCGCGCCGATCACCATCGGCAAGCCGTTGCCGGGCGTCACCGCGCACCTGCTCGACCCGGGCGGGCAGCCCGTGCCGGTCGGCGTGCCCGGCGAACTGCACCTCGGCGGTGTCTGCCTCGCCCGCGACTACCTGGGCCGCCCCGAGATCACGGCCGAGCGGTTCGTGCCCGACCCGTTCGCCGCCGACCCGGATGCGCGCCTGTACAAGACCGGCGACCTCGCCCGCCACCGCGCGGACGGCACCCTCGAGTTCCTCGGCCGCAACGACACCCAGGTGAAGGTCCGCGGCCACCGCATCGAACTCGGTGAGATCGAGACCGTGCTCGGCAGGCACGACGCGGTCCGCGACGCCGTCGCCGTGGTCCGCGAGGACGGCGGCGACAAGGCGATCGTGGGCTACGTGACGCTGCACGACGGCGCCGCGGCGCCCAGCACCACCGACTGGCGCGCGCACCTGCGCACCGTGCTCCCCGACTACATGCTGCCGTCGGCGTTCGTCGTGCTCGAGGCGTTCCCGTTGACCCCCAACGGGAAGGTCGACCGCAACGCGCTGCCCGCGCCGCAGCGCACGGTGGCCGAGACGCAGGCGGCACCGCGCACCGCGTTCGAGGCGGACCTCGCCACGCGCTGGTGCGAGCTGCTCGGGTTGCCGGGCATCGGCATCGACGACGACTTCTTCGCCGTGGGCGGCGACTCGTTCAAGGCGGTGCGCGCGGTGCGGGACCTCGGCGTGCCCGCGACCGTGATGGACCTCTTCACCCACCCGACCATCCGGCAGTTCGCCGAGCACGTCGCCGGGCCCGGCACCGGTACCACCACCGAGCAGAAGCTGCTGCTGCGGCTCACCCCGGCGCGCCCCACCACGGTGAACCTGGTCTGCGTGCCGCTGGCCGCGGGCGGTGCCCTCACCTACCGGGAGCTGGCCGCCGCGGTCCCGGACCACATCGCGCTCTACGCCATCCAGCCGCCGGGCCACGACGTCAGCAACCCCGGCGAGCCCGCGCTGGGCTTCGACGAGCTCGTCGAACGGTGTGCCGCCGAGGTCGAGGCGCTGGCCGGTCCCGTCGTCCTATATGGACACTGCATGGGCGGGGCGCAGACGATCGCGCTCGCCCGCAAGCTCGAGGACGACCGGGCCGACCTGCTGCGGGTCGTGATCGGCGGGCACTTCCCCGCGCCGCGGATGCCCGGCCGCTTCTCCCGGGCACTGCGCGCGATGATGCCGTTGCGGCGCACCACCTCCAAGCGCCGCGCGCTGGAGTTCCTGCGCGCCACCGGGTTGTTCAACGAGGTGACGGACGCCGCGGAGCAGGACTTCCTGATGCGGATCTTCCTCGACGACACCCAGCAGGGCGAGGACTTCTACACCGACGCCTTCCACGGCGACGGGTTCCGCAAGCTGGCCGCGCCGGTCGTGTGCGTGGTCGGCGACGGTGACCGGGTCACCGAGCTGTACCAGGAGCGGGTCGCCGAGTGGACGCACTTCTCCGATTCGGTCTCCCTGCACGTGATCCCGCGGGCGGGGCACTACTTCCACAAGCACCAGGCCGACCAGCTCGCGTCGCTCGTCGTCGCCGGGGAAGGCGCACCGGTGGCACCGCCACCACCCGCGGACATCCGCGCGTTCCTGCTGGTCGCGCTCGGCCAGCTGGTGTCGCTGATCGGGTCGGGGCTCACGACGTTCACCCTCGGCGTGTTCGTGTACCAGCACACCGGGTCGGTGTCGCTCTTCGGGCTGATCAGCGTGCTGACGTTGCTGCCCGCGGTGGCGCTCGCCCCGGTCACCGGCGCGATCGCCGACCGGTGGGACCGGCGCAAGATCATGATCGGTGCGGACACGTTGTCCGCGGTCAGCTCGATCGGCCTGGTCACCCTGCTGTGGAACGGATCGCTGCACCTGTGGCAGGTGTACCCGTTGGTGGCGCTGGGTGCGGTCGCGGTCGCGTTCCAGCAACCCGCGTACCGCGCCGCGGTGACGCAGCTGGTGCCCAAGCGCTACTACGGCCGGGCGAACGGGCTGGCGCAGCTCGGCGGAGCGGCGGGCACGGTGCTCTCGCCGCTGCTCGGCGGCGGGCTCGCGGTGCTGGTCGGCCTGACCGGCGTCGTGGTGATCGACGTGGTGACGTACGGGTTCGCGTTGCTGACGCTGCTGCTCGTGCGGTTCCCGGACCGGATGTTCAACCGGCTCGAGGAGCCGTTCACCCGGGAGGTGACCGGTGGGTGGCGCTACATCGTGCGGCGGCCCGGGCTGCTCGCGATCATCCTCGCCACGACCGCGCTCAACTTCACCCTGGCGATGGTCGAGGTGATCGCCACGCCGCTGACCCTGTCGATGGGCGCCGTGTCGACCCTGGGCCTGGTGATGGCCGCCGGTGGCCTGGGCCTGCTCGGCGGCAGCGTGCTGACCAGCCTGTGGGGCGGGTTCCGGCGCCGCACCACCGGCATCCTCGGGTCGTTCGCGGTGATCGGCGCGTTCATGGTCGTGCTGGGCCTGGTGCCGAACCCGGTGTTCCCGGCCGTGGGTCTCTTCGGCATCGGCCTCGCGTCCGCGGTGCTCAACGCGCACTGGGGGTCGATCGTGCAGGCGAAGGTGGGCCTGGAACTGCAGGGCCGGGTGTTCGCCGCCAACCTGATGGTCAGCTGGCTGATGGTGCCCGCCGGGTTCGCGCTCGCCGGGCCGCTGACCGACGGTGTGTTCGAGCCGCTCGCCGCCGCCGCGGGGATGCCCGGGCGCGGCATGGGCTGGCTGACGATGGGGGCGGGCATCGCATCGCTGGTCTTGGCGGTGGGCGCGTGGCGGTACCGGCGCCTGCGGCTGCTGGAAGACGAACTGCCCGACGCCATCCCCGATCCCGTCGTGCTGACGGACAAGGACGTCATCCAGGCCAAGGCGGCCGCCTGACCCGTCAGGGCTCGAGGCCGGCGTCGCGCAAGACAAGGCGCACAGGTTTCCCGCGCGGACGACGCGCAGGTGCACGAGCGCGACGGGTGTCGCCTCCCCGGTCCCTCACACCTGGCGGGTCCAGGCCTGATTGGCCCCGCCCGTGCAGTTCCACACGATGACCGGCGTGTTGTCGGCGGTGCCGGCACCGGACACGTCGAGGCAGGCACCGGCCTGGGCGTTGGTGATCGTGCCGTTCGCGTTGACCGTCCACTTCTGACCGGGTCTGCCGCCGCACGAGTTGATCGTCACCGCTGTTCCCGGCTGACCGCCGCCCGCGTCCATGCACTTCGCGCCGTTGTAGACCCGCAGTTCGCCGGCCGCAGTCGGGGTCCAGCGCTGGTTGGTCCCGCCGTTGCAGGTCCAGACGACCAGGGCGGTGCCGTTGGCCTGCGACTGGTTCGGCACGTCGACGCACTTGCCGGAGCCCGCGCCCACCAGGCGCACCTGGTCACCCGGCCCGGGGTCACCGCCGCCCGGAACGTCGAGCGGGCAGGTGCTGCGGTAGCCCGAAATGCCGGTCGAATCCGCCAGGGACGGGCACAGGAACTTGCTGTAGCGGGTGTCGCGGTCGACGAAGATCTTCAGCCACGGGATGACCCGCCGCATCATCACCGAGTTCGACGACGTCGGGAAGCTGTGGCCCGCACCGGTCAGTTCGAGGTAGCCCTTCTCCACCGCGGCCGGGATGCCGTTGTAGAGACTCTGCACACTCGACGGCGTGACCGTCGTGTCGTTCTGCCCGGCCAGCAACAGGGTGGGGACCTGGTCGGTGGTCAGGTTCTGCGACGGGCTGAACGGCGCCAGCCCGACCGCGGCCCACAACGACGGCCGGTGCAGCGCGGCGTACATCGCACCACCGCCACCCATCGAATGCCCCATCACCGCCAGGCGCTTGGTGTCGACCCGGTCCCGGACCGAACTGCGCTGGGTCAGGTAGTCCAAGGCCGCCAGCAGCTGAGTGCCCCGGGCGGTGTCGTAGTCGTTGCGGCTGAGTGTGTCGATCCCGATGACGACGAAACCGAACGAGGCCAGCCAGGGCCCCATCCACGCGCCCTCGGCCGCCCAGGTGGCGGTGTAGCCGGGCACGATCGCGATCGCCCCGAACGTGCCCTGCGAAGTGTCGGTCGGGTAGTAGATCTTCCCCGCAGCGAAGCCGTTCCCCCCACCCACGGTCAGTTCCGCGGTCGCGAACGTCCCCCGCGTGGCCGCGACGCTCGCCGTGGTCGGATCGGGCCCCAGCTGGTACGGGTTGCCGGCCGCGAAGGCCGGTCGGGCGCCCACCGGCGTGACGATCCCGAGAACGACCGCGACGGCGGCCAGAGCCACCGCCCACCTCAGTTTGCGGAACATGCGAGCCTCTCCCTTCCTTGGTGTCTTGGTCACCCGATGACCGCGGCGAGCCGGGCGGCGATCTTCCGGTGCCCCGCGTCATTGGGGTGGGTGCCGTCCGCGGTGTCGGTGGCCGGGTCGATCCAGCCTTCGGTGGCGACGTAGCGCACCTTGCTGTCACCCGCGCCGTTCCGGGCCGCGACCGCGGCCTTCGTCTCGGTGACGTACCACTGTTTGAAGATCTCCATCGCATGGACGGCGGCGTTCGGGTACTTCGCGCGGATCCGCTGCAGCAATGTGACATACGCGCTCTGGAACTGGGCACCGGACACGTTGTGCCCGCGGTCGTTGGTGCCGAGGTTGATCACCACGTCGCTGACCTGATAGCGGGAGAAGTCCCAGTCCGGGGTGCTGGTGTCCAAACCGGTTTTGAAGTACCGGTCCCGCATGCCGATGCACCCGTCGGAGGACGGGTACAGGCAGACACTGGGCCGGGCTATCTCGGTGTGCGCGGCGCCCAGCTTCTCCGCGGTCAGCCAGCCGTACGCGGTCAGTGCCTCCTTGGAGGACTTGTAGCCCGCCGTGATCGAGTCGCCGACGAACTCGACGATCCGGGACGGCACGCTCACCGCCACCGTGTGTGCTCCGGAATCCAGGACCACGCCCTGGAAAACCTCGTCACCGTGGTAGGAACCGGCGTCCTGGCGGTAGGCCACCCGCAGCGTGTGCGTGCCCGAGGGCAACCGGGACGGTGTCAGGTTCACGGTTCCGCCGACGTTCCGGTACGACACCCAAGCACCGCCGTCGATGCTCGTGTACAGGTCGACACCGCTGCGTTGGCGCAATTTCACCGTGGTGCCGGTGAAGCCGAGCACCGCGTACGCCCCGGTCCACCCGGGCACGTAGGCGCCCGGAGACCGGGTGTCCCACCGCCCGAAGTACCTGATGTTCGAGTCGGACGGCGAGCCGTCACCCGTGGCGGCTGCGGCCGGGTGCACCATCGTGGTGACCGCGGTCAGGAGCGTTACCACGAGCATCGTGGCCCGCGCCTTCGTGCCGATCGTCATGGCTTGCCTCGTTCCTGTTCGAGTCATTCGAATACCGCGGTCGACCGGAGCGAATTCGTGAGCGCGCACGGAAAAACAGAGATGGATTTCCGGCTGCAATCGAACGTTCAGACGACCTGCGGCCAGCCCGCCGAGTCGTAGGTCAGGCGGTTGATGCCCAGGAGGGAAGCACCGTTGTCGGCGTAGTAGTGGTAGATGAGCAGGTCGCTGCCGTTGTCGGCGAGCACCGCCTCATGGCCCGGCCCGTGGATGCTGCCGTGGCCGGCGAGGATTTCGGTGCCGCCACCAGAAGTCATCAGCACGCCGTTGCGGTCGGTGTAGGGCCCGGTGACGCTGGTGGACCGGCCGACCATCACCCGGTAGGTGCTCGCCGCGCCGCGGCAGCACAGGTCGAACGACACGTACTGGTAGTAGTACTGGCCGCGTTTGACGATGTAGGGCGCCTCGATCGCGCCGCCGCCGCGCCCGGCGATGGCGGCCATCGCGCTGCCCTGGCGCAGCCCCGTCGCCGGGTTCAGCTGGATCAGCTTGATGCCCGACCAGAACGAGCCGAAGTCCAGCCACCACCGTCCCACCTCGTCCACGACGAGGTTCGGGTCGATGGCGTTGAAGTTGTCACTGCTGCGGGATTCGACGACCAGGCCCCGGTTCGTCCAGCTGCCGGAAGCGCCGGACGGGCTGGTGGCCAGGAAGATCGCCGAGTGGTTGGAGCCGAACGTCGATGCCGCGTAGTACAAGTAGTATTGGCCGTTGTGGTAGGAGATGTCCGGCGCCCACAAGGCCCGGCTCCCGCCGGTGTAGGCCGTGGTCCACGGCGCGCCGTTCGGGAACGCCGAACCGGCATTGCGGAAAGCCACGCGGTCGGTGGAGGTCTTCAACGCGATGCCGTCCCCGGTGTGCGCCACCAGGTAGCTGCCGTCCGCGCGCTTCACCGCGCTCGGGTCGTGCACGCCGACGTCACCGGTGACGCGGGCCGGATTGGGGTACGCAGCCGCCGCGGCGGCCGGCGGAGCGAGGAGCGCCGTCGCGAACAAGACGACTGCGATGAACCGTGATCGAGCGGCCGACATGGTGCCTCCGTTGGCAATCCGATGATGGTGACGCTGAGGAACTCACGATTGGAAGCGCTCTCAGGCAAGAGTAGCCGAATCCTTGAACCATTGAAAGCGCTTACTGAGGATCCTGATTCGTTCCGGCTACCGCGGCCGACAGCCTCGACGAGACGATCCGTTTGGCCGCTCGACGACCCCGAAATCCGGGCGACGGCCGGGAAGTTCGACCCCGCCGACGTCCTGCTGGACCCCCGCGCCCGCCTTGTCCTGCCGCCTCGCCGCAGCCGCTGACGACAACCGTGGGCGGCCGGACCGATTCCCCCGTCAGCTCGGCGCGACAGCGCGTCCGGTCTGTGGGGAGATCATGCCCGCGCACAAGCCATGACCGGCCAGTACCTGCGCGATGCGCGGGAGCGGTGACCGTGTTGGGCGGCCCGTCGTGCATGAGGATGATCTGGCCGTCGGCGAGCTTGCTGTTGGCCTGCACGATCGCGTCGACACTGACGCCGCTCCAGTCTCCGGTGCTGATGTCCCAGATGATCTCCCGCAGGCCGTACTTCGCTTCGACGGACCGCACCGTCGAATTGCTCGAACCGAACGGCGGGCGGAACAGCTTCGGCGTGCCCCCGCCGGCGTTCGCGATGGCCTGCTGGGTGCGGGAGATCTCCGAGTCGATCTGCGCCTTGCCCGGCTGGGTCAGGTGCGGGTGCGTATAGCTGTGGTTGCCGATCCACATGCCGGCGCTGACTTCGGCGCGCACCCCGGCCGGGTCCGCGGCAGCGAACCGGCCTTCGTTGAACATCGTGGCCCGCAGCCGGCTCGTTGCGAGCGCGTTGAGCAAGGCCGGGGTGTTGCCGGTCGGGCCGTCGTCGAAGGTGAGCCCGACGTACCCCGTTGCCGCAGGCGGCGGCGTACGAAGGGCTCGCGTTGACGATTCCGGCGGCTGCCACCGCGACAGCGGTCAGTCCGACGGTGCGGAAACGTTGCACGATCAGCGTCCTGCTTTCTTGTGATCGGCCGGCGGCTGAGCGACGGCGAACCGCCCGCGAGGTTGGGCGGTTCCCCTCCCCTCAACGCCGGATCCACCTCTGGTCGGCTGCCCCGTTGCAGTCCCTCAGCTGCGCGGCAGCGCCGTTGCTGCGGCTCGCCGATGCGGCGCCGGGGCGCCGGCTGGACTGCGCGCCGGCCAGTCAGGTGCCGGCCGGCTGTCCGATGCCGAAGAAGCGGATCGCCTCGTCGGCGAGGATCTACCGGGAGCCAGCAGTGCCGCCGAGCCGATGAGCAGGGTCGTGACGAAGACCGCCGGCCTCGATGCCATCCGAACCGCCTTGCCTCGTCGATGAGCGGGGGAACTCAGCCCGAGACATTGTTAGGTTTCTGAAGAAAGAAAGTCAACCGCGGCGTTCCCCTCGCCGCAACGTTCCGGGTTCGGCGCGACGGCGACACAGTCCTGGCAAGTACCGATTACGCTCCGGGCCCGGGGAGCCTCGAGGCGGGCGGACGCGAAGCGCACGGGAACCGGGCGAGCACGGTCACGCTCACCATCGCCTTCACCGGCCGGGGTTCGGGTTGAAAGCAGGGTGGAAGCTTTCCGGTGGGGCGAGGTAGCTCGCCGGCAGCCCGCCGGTGTCGATGACGATCTGGTCGACGGCGTTCGCCGGGTCGACCATCCACAGCTTGAGGACGTGCTCGCCCGGCCGGTCCACGGTGACGTTCGTGGTCAGCTTCTCGACGCCCTCGACCACGTTGCGCGACCACGCGGCGGTGGCGGACGTGACCCCCGTGCCCTTGAGCAGGATCGGGGTGCCTGAATCGAGGCCGATGGCGAGCCGGCGGGTGCCGCGTTCGTCCAGCGAAGGCAGCCGGTACACGGTGACCGGGAAGGTGCCGGCCGTGGCGAAGCGGACGTTGTACTGGAGCTCGGGCGCCACGGTGCGGCTGTCGCCGTCGAGGCGTGCCGCGTCGAACGGCGCACCGATGACCGCGGCACCGGACCGGCCGAGGCCGGGAATGGTCTGCCAGGTCGCCCCGGACCGGGGCACTATTCGGTCGTAGTGCTCGGCCTCGATCGACACGTAACCGTGTGCCTCGACGAAACCGGTCGCCGTGGCCCGGCCCTGCTCGCCGTCGTTGACGACCTGCAGCGGCACGGTCACCGTGGTACCCGCGCCGGTGATGCGCACCTGGGGGCTGCTGACACCCGACGGGGCCGCGGCCCAGTCGACGCTGACCCAGATCCGCGCCTGGTCCGGGGTGGTCCCGGCCGTGGTGCTGACCTGCACCCAGGAGTGGCTGGGGGACGCCTGCCAGGTCAGCGGGGCGAAACCGGTGTTGAAGACGTCGATGAACCGCCGGTTCCGGGGGTACGAAGAGAACGTCAAGGGCCGGGCGACGCCGGTTTCGTTGCCCTCGGCGGCCACGCCGAGACCCACCGCGCTGGTCCGGGTCAGTCTGGTCACGGCGGGCACCCGCGGTGCCTTGGGGACGTTGGCCGGGTAGGGGTTGATGATCTCCTTCCACTTGCCGCCGGCGATCGCGGTGTTGTAGCGGCGGGTCAGCGCCTCCTCGTCGGCCTGGGCCCGCTCGGCGAGGTCGGCGAAGACGTTCACCCCGGCCCCGCGGCCCTGCTTGACGGCGAGCGCGTTGCGGTCGGCGCACACGAACTTCAGGTTCATCAGGTACGCACCGGTCAGCGGATACAGCAGCAGCTCGAAGAAGGCGTCCTGGTAAGCCGCCGGCAGCAGCCGGCCCACCGCTTCGGCGCGGTCGATGAGGCTCCGGTACGCCGCCATCCGCCGATCCGCCTCGTCGCCGTGGTGGACGAGGGAGAAGACCCCGCTCTGGATGAACTCGGGGCGCAGCGCCGCGGCCAGCTCGTAGTAGCCCTGCCGGATCTCGGCGATCTCCCGGGCGTACGCGGCGCCGAACTGGCGACCGGCCCAGTCGGCCAGCCGGGGTTGCCCGTCCTCCGCGCGCCACCGGTCGATGTCCCAGGCGAGCGCCATCGCGAACGACAGCCCGGTCTCCTGCGACTTCAGGTCGCCCACGTTGACGATCCAGGTGTGGCGGACCCCGTTGTCGTACGCCCGGCGCAGCTCCTGCCAGATCTTGGCGGGCGCCGTGGTGTCCAGCCACAGGTAGCTCTTCGGTGCTCCCCAGTAGGAGAGGTGGTAGTACAGGCCGTTTCCGCCGGAGCGCTGCCGCTCGGCCGCCGTGGGCAGCTGCCGCATGTTCCCGTGGTTGTCGTCCGGCCAGATCAGCGTCACGTCGTCGGGCACCCGCACCCCCGCGTTGTAGAGGTCGAGCACCTCCTTGTACGGGATGAAGATCTGCGGCACGGCACCGGCCGCGGGGCCGACCTCTTCCGCCAGGATCCGGCGCTGCTGGGTGATGATGTCGTTCATCACCGCGACCCGCTCGGCCGTGGTTTTGGCGTTCTTGGTGACCAAGCCCGAATCGTGGATCCCGCGCATGCCGACGGTCCAGACGCTTTCGTACCGGGCGTTGGCTTTCGCGCGGGCCCGCCAGTAGTCGAGGATCGTCTGCGGGTTGACCGTGTAGTCGTACTCCGGGAGGCTGCCGTCCGGGTTGCGGTGCGCCTCCGCCCACGGCTGCCACTCGTGCACGTTGTTGCGCAGCAACGCCTCCGGGTGGCTCGAACCGACGACGACGCCGTACTCGTGGGCCAGCCGTGCGTTGTCGGGGTACTTGTTGAAGTGGTCCGACTCGGGGTGCATGGCCGGCCACAGGTAGTTCGCCTTGAGCCGCAGCATCAGCTCGAAGATCCGGGTATAGGTCACCGGCCCGATGTGCTTGCCGGGCTCCGCCGTCCGATACGCCCACTGCGACAGGTTGTCCTCGTCGTTGAGGAAGATGCCGCGGTACCGGATCGCCGGCTCACGCCGCTTCTCCGTGACCGGCGGCAGGGTCACCGTGTCCCGGTGCGGCACCGGCACGTCGGCCCACCAGTACCACGGGGAGACGCCGATGCGCTCGGACAGGTCGTAGACGCCGTACACGGTGCCGCGCCGGTCGCTGCCGGCGACGACCAGCGCGCGGTCGACCCCGGCGATCGGCGCCTCGACGACCTGGGTCACCGAGGCCTCCCAGCGCCCGGCGACCTCGGAAACGTCGAGGCGGCCGGACGCGACGAGCTTGTCGATGACCGGGCTGTGGCCGATCGTGCCGATCAGCACCGCCGCACGGGACAGCCCGGCGGTGCGGTTCGTCAGGATGGGCAGCACCCCGCTGACCCGCTCGATGTCCGCCTGCAGGTCACCGGCCACGCGGCGGACGGCCACGTCGTCGCCCGCGTCCACGAACACATCAGCGGCGACGCCGCCCGCAACCAGCGGGAAGCCGTCGCTCGCGGCGGAGGCCGGCTCAGCGGCGAGCAAGGCCGGGGTCAGCGGCAGCGCCCCCACGGCGGCCAGCCCCCGCAGGAACGACCGGCGGGATGGCACCAACGCGTCGTCATCCGGATGCCCCGGCGGCTTGGCGATCACGGGACTGTCCCCTTCCACGTGGCGGCTCGGCGGCGCATGGTTCCCGGAAATGGAACCGCACAACGGAGAACGTCGCAAGCCTTTCGCGCCCGGTTTCCGAGAACGCTCAGAGCGCCGACTTCGAATTTGTCGAAGCATTGTCGGTCTTCCGCCTGAAAGCGCTATCATCGTCGAGCTGCGGCTTTCGTCGTCGATCAAGGGAGATCGGATGACCACGCACGGAACGAAGTTCCCCATGAACGAAGAGCCGGAAATCGGCTCGCCTCCGCTGGGACGCCGCAGCGTGCTGCTCGGCGCCGCCGCGGGTGTGGGCGCGCTCGCGCTGGGCGCGGGTGCCGCGACGCGGGCGATGGCCGCCGTGTTCCCGGCGCAGCCCGCCGCGGCCGCCTTCTTCAAAGGCGCGGACATCAGCTGGGCGCCGCAAATGGAAGCCCACGGCTACACCTGGAAGAATTCCAGCGGGCAGAGCCAGGACCTGCTGACCATCCTCAAGGGCTACGGCATCAACGCCATCCGGCTGCGCACCTTCGTCACCCCCTCCGGCAGCGCCACCGACGGCCACTGCACCATCACCGAGGTCGCCGCGCTGGCCAAGCGGGTCAAGGCCGCGGGAATGTCCATCATGCTGGACTACATGTTCGGCGACACCTGGAACTCCGTCGGCGTGCAGAACCCACCCGCGGCGTGGAAGAACCTGAGCTACAGCCCAATGCTGAGCGCCATGAACTCCTACGTCGGCCAGACCATGAACGTCATGAAGAGCAACGACGTCCTCCCGACGTGGGTCCAGATCGGCAACGAGATCAACAGCGGCATCTGCCACCCCGTCGGCAGCGTCTCCAACGGAGCCCAGATGACGGGCCTGCTGAACGCCGCCTACAACCAGGTCAAGCAGGTCTCACCGGGCACCACGGTGTGCATCCACCTCGCCCAGCCGCAGAAGTGGGACCCGATGCAGACCTTCTTCAGCCGCTACGCCGGAAACGGCGGCAAGTGGGACATGTCGGTCTTCTCCTCCTACGGGAGCGCCGATCTGGCCTCCGGCATCGTGGCGAACATGAAGAAGATCTCCGACCAGTACGGAAAACCGTTCCTGCAGAGCGAGTTCGGCGGCCCGGTGAGCAAGGCCTCGTCGACCAAGGCTTCGCTGGTGGCCTACCTGAACGCCCTCAAGAGCACCGGTGGCCAGGGCCTCTTCTACTGGGAACCGGAGGGCTACTCGCCCTTCACCGGCTACGCCAACGTCGCTTGGGACGCCGCCACCCGCAAGCCCACCGCCATCATGGACGGCTTCCGGTAACCCCTGGCCAGAACGCCACTTCTGCTCGGGAGGCACAATGCCAGGTCGAGGCACGCCGCACGATGCTCGCGCCCGTGAGCACCCGCGCCGGGGAGTTCCGCCGGGAAGTGCCGGCGGTGAACGTGCGCAGCCCGGAAAGCATGCCCACCGGCGAAGAAGGGACGGGGACACCCGGCCTGCAGGTCCACCTCACCGGGAGCCACCCGGCCGCGGTGAACGTGTCCGTGGCGCCCGCGCCGGCCGCGGCTGTTCGTGGTGAGCGACTCCACCGCGTCGGACTGGCTCAAGGGCCCGAAGCGGGGCTGGGCGCAGGAACTGCCCCAGCCGCTGCAACCGGGGATCGTGGTCGCCGACTACGCCGACTCGGGTGAGAGCACCGGAAGCTGGTTGAGCAATCCCCGGCTGTTCGCCACCGTGAAGCCGTTGATCCGGCCCGGCGACGAAGTGCTGATCCAGCTGGCGCACAACGACAAGACCACACCGGAGAACACGTTCCGGGCCAACCTGGGCAAGCCCGTCGACGGCGTCCACGAGCGCGGCGCGTTGCCGGTCCTGGTCACCCCGCCGGTGCGGCACCAATTCGGTCCGAACGGGAAACTCACGCCGACCGGCCTGATCGTCAACAACCTCGGCGTCGACCTGCCCGCGGTGATCCGCGACCTCGCCGGCCGGCTGCACGTGCCGCTGATCGACCTCACCGCGCGCAGCCAGGCGCTGCTGGAGCAGCTCGGCGAAACCGCGTCCTGGCCCCTGTACCTGACGGTCCAGCACGACGGTGTCCAGGACTACGCGCACTTCTCCGAATACGGCGGAGCAGTCATGGCCGGCCTCGTCACCAAGGGCATGGCCGGTGGCCGGACATGCTCGATCCCGCGAACGGGATGCACTCGGGCGACTACCTGTTCATCCAATTCGGCATCAACGACAGCGATCCGAACTGCCCACGACACGTCGGCACGGCCCAGTACCAGAGCCTGCTCACCACGATGGCCGACGCGGCGAAGAGCCGAGGTGCCCACCCGGTGCTGCTGACCCCGGTCGCGGCGATCACGTGCAGCGGAAGCACGGCGGTCGGAAACCGGGGATTCCTCTCCCCGACGACAGCCGCGGGGACCGCCACCGGCGCGCCCGTGATCGACCTGCACAAGCTGAGCTACACCCTCTACGACACCCTCAAGCTGTGCCCCGACAACGGCGACTACAGCAAGGGTGCCGTAGGTGCATTTTTCTGCAACGACCACACCCACTTCGAAGCCGCTGACGCGGACCAGATCGCGCGTGTCGTGGCGAAGGCGCTGCGCGATCAGAAGATCGGCCTGGCCGGCTACCTCAAGTAGCCCGGGGCGGCGCGGGATGTGTCGCAGCGGCACGACCCTGGCCGCGCACGGTTCCGGTGATGAGCGCGACCTCGCCTGCCACTCTCTTCAAGAGATCCCCGTCCGGCGCGCCAAGACAGCCCCGGCTCTCGCACCGGCACCGGCACGGCCGACCGCGCGCACGGCCCGCATCTCGCCGACCGGGACGCCGAACCGGGTGACCTGTGCCGGGCCATGTCCTCGGCCTGCGTGTCGCCCAGGACGTGTCTTGGCTCGGCGGGGGGTACGGCGAAGGGGAAGGCGTAGCGCCATGCCCATTCCGTTGGTCCCCACGGAGTTCTCGGCGTAGCTGAACTCCGGGGCGATTTATCGGCTGAAGGTCTTCGATGTGGGGTGGCGTTCCCGGAGCAGGGCCAGAAACGCCTCGGTGGCTGCGCTGGGGCGCCTCGTCGCGGCTGTCGCGACGGTGAGCTGCCAGCGCAGGTCACAGTCCGCGACCTGCACCGTATCGAGCCCGGTCAGGTCGGAAACCAGCGGGCGGCCGAGGAACGCGATCCCCAAGCCTGCCCGGACGAAGTCGATGACAGTCCCGACATTCGCCACCTCGACGGTGACTTCCCGCTGCACGCCCGCGGCCGTGAAGGCCTGGTCCACGACGGCGCGACTGCCAAACCCCGGCGGGGTGTCGATGAACGGGAATTCGGCCAGTTGCGCCAGCGTCGCGCGGTGCTTCCCCGCCAACGGGTGCGAGCCGGGTACGTAGACCGTCAGGGGTGCGGTGGCCAGCTCCCGGGTATCGAGATCAGCGGGCGACGGGGCAGGCAGCGCCAGGAAGGCGACGTCGAGCTGACCGTCACGCAGGTGTTGCGCCAGGCCGGCCGAGCCGGCCATCGCCGCTCGCAACCGCACCGTGACACCGGCGTGCCGGGCGCGCAACGCGGCCAGCAACTCCGGCAAATCGACGAGATCGATCGCCGTCAGCGTGCCGACCGTCACCGTGCCGTGCAACGCGCCGCGCGTCCGGTCCACGGCGTCTTTCGCGGCCTGGGCTGCATCAAGGGTTTCTCGCGCCTTGGGCAGAAGTGCCTGGCCGGCCGCGGTCAGGGTGACTTCCTGACGGCTGCGGGTGAACAATGCCGATCCCAGCTCACGCTCCAGGGCTTTGACCGTTGCCGACACCCCGGACTGGACGACGTGCAGCGCTCTCGCCGCCCGGGTGAAGCTCCCCGCGTCGGCGACCGCGAGGAAGTGTTCGAGATGGCGCAGTTCCACACCTCTAGTATCACGGAATGTGATACTGACTATCAAGAACCATCGTTGGACTTGATGGACTTCCGGCGGTGAGATGGACCTATGAGTGATGAACAGCCCGCTTTGCAGTTCACCGAACTTCCGGCCCGGGCGCGGCAGGCGATCGCCAGCTTCGCGCCGCCCGATGCCCTGATCACCGAGCGGTTGGAGCGCTTCGCTGACGTGGAGCCGCGTCCTGCCGACAGCGACGGGGACACCGAGAAGCTTGACGGGGCCCTGTTCACCCATCGCTTCGCGGAACTCCCGGGCGATCAGGAGACGGTCCGATGGCATTACGTCGAGACTGGGACCGGCGAGCCCGTGGTGTTCCTGCACGGGATGCCCGACTCGTGGTTCATGTGGCACCACCAGATGGCGGCGCTGTCGGACTCCTACCGTTGCATCGCCGTGGACCTGAAGGGCTACGGGCAATCGGAGAAGGGGCGAGGCGACTACCGGCAGGCAGGCGCGGCCCAGCAGCTCGTCGAACTTCTCGACGCGATCGGAGTGGAACGGTTCACCCTGGTCACCCACGACCGCGGCACCGTCCAAGGCGATCACATCGCCGCCGCTCACCCCACGCGGGTCCGCCACTACGTCCGCACCGAGCAGCACCTCCACCACTTCCACCCCGATCTCGCTCCGCACGACGACTTCCTCGCAGAAGCTCCGTGGAGCGGGTTGCTGGAGGACCCGAAGCGCTTCGTCGTGTGGTCTTACAGCATGGTCGCTGGCCTTCCGGTCGCCGACGAGGACATGCGTCGCGTCATCCAGGAGTTCTCCTACCCCGGCATCACCCGCGCCGTCCCGCGCTATGCCATGAGTTCCACCTTCCGCAAGGAGTGGCTGCAGCGGCGCCGGGACCTGATTCCGCGCTGGCGCGGCCCGATCACTCTGCTTCAGGGCTGGGACTCGCGCACCCAGCCCCGCGAGTTCTTCACCGACGCCGCCGAGTACATCCCGCACGCGGAGAGCGTCGACGTCCGTTTCATCCCTGGCGGGCACTTCTGGCCGCTGGAGAGCCCCACGGAAACGACCAGCGTCCTGCGCGACGTGCTGAGCCGGCAGGAAACGGACAGTTAGCGGACTGCTCACATCGCCAGGTCACGACCCGCCCACGCTCATTCAGTCACAATGGCGAAACGACTGGGAGTGGATCACCAAGGGCTGCAACAGTTCGTAACCGCCTCAACCTGGGACACCGACGCGGTGCGGGCGCGGCTGGCCCGGCTGGCGATGAGGTCGGGCTGAGCGTCGCGGTCGGGAGCGGCGGTGTCGTCGCGCTGTACCTGTCCTGGCGGCGCCGGCACTCCACCGAAGCCGACCTCAACACCCGCGAACGCACCCTGCGACAGTCGGCGATGCGGATCTCGACGCCGCCGGTGGCTCAGTCGCGGGACGGGCTGCGGCCCGGGAGGGCACCGGCGCCGCCGCCCTCGCGGCAGTGCCCCCAGGGTTGACGTCGGGGTGGTCGCCGATCGCGCTGGCCGCGTCGTACACGGCTGGGGAAGCCGGGCGGTGCAACGAGGACACGCGCGACCGCGCTGATGCGCCGCCGTCGTGGACCACGCTGCTGCGTCGGCGAGATCGCCGCGGTGGTTCCTTGATCGACCTGTACGTCGCCGACCGCTCCGGCCAGGACCAGCACGTGTGGCGTCAGCACCGGCGACGCTGCAAGCTGACGGGATCGGGCTGGAAGTGCTCGCCGGGCGCTGACCGGGATCTACCCGCGCGGCATGGGCTCGATGCTCTTCGCCGTGCTGGTGGCCACTCGGTCACACACCGGACCACCGTCGTTAGTCCGGTGCGGCGAAAATACCCGGTGAGCGCTTGCCTTCCGCAGCGACGCTGATGCAGCCTGAATGTCGACTCCGGGGGGAGACCATGACATTGCGGTTGGTGTTCGAGCGAGTAGATCTGCAACGTGTGCGCCTGGCAACAGCGCCCGACCCGTTGTGGGAAGTCGTTTCCAGCGTGGCCCTGGTCCACGGTCCCGGCTACGCGAAATGGCGGCTACGGGCAAGACCGGACGATTCCACGCTCGACGATATCGCGTTCCTGCGCGCGCTCGTGCCACCGCGCGGCGATTTCCCCGACTTCTTGACCCCCTCGCCCACTACCGCCGATCTCGACGATGGCTGCGAGGCGATCCTTCGCACCACCCGCGGCGTCCTCAGCGCGGACGTGGCCGCAGCCTTCACCGACCGGCCGGTGCCGGGATGGGCCAAGCTGCTCGCCGCCGGCGACCGCGATCAGGTGGCTCGTGTCGCGTCGTCTGTCCGAAGAGGACACCGACACCTCGTCGCCCCGCAGTGGGACCGAGTACGCCACTTCATCGCCGCGGACCGGGCGAAGCGCATCGAGATCGTCGGCACGCACGGCGTCGAGCACCTGCTGACGACATTGCCCGGGGTGAGGAGCTGGGACGGCAGCACGCTGGTGGTGCGCTACCCGCGCGACCGGGCCGTGCGCTTGCGCGGCCGCGGTCTGACGCTGGTGCCGTCGTACTTCACCACCGGCACCCCCGTCACGCTTATCGACCAGGAGCTGCCTCCGGTGCTCGTCTATCCGGTCGGCGCCGCCGAACCGCACTCGGTCGCGACGGGAGGCCTCGACCGGCTCATCACCCGAACCCGCGCCCAGTGCTTGCACGTCTTGCTCGCTCCGCACTCGACCAGCGCACTGGCGCACCGGCTCGGCGTCTCGGTCGGCACTGCGTCCAAACAGGCCATGGTCTTGCGCGAGTGCGGGCTGATCACCAGCACTCGCGACGGCGCCGCAGTCGTGCACCGCACTACCGACATGGGCCTCGCACTGCTGCGGGGCCCGGTGGGGTGACGAGCACCCAGTCCGCCACCCCCACTGGTCAGCCGATCAGAAGCCGCAGTAGTAGTAGCTCCCGTTGCCGGAAAGCAGGTCGTCGCGGATCCAGCCGATCGTCCCGGTCCGGGTGTCCCTGACAAACGTCCAGGTGTAGCTGCCCGCGCTGGTGTAGCAGTAGTAGTCCAGCACGTCGCCAGGTTGCGCGGCACCGACCGCCGGGCAGCTGGTGGACGAGCCGTTGCGGATATTTGCCGCCGTCGTCGCGTGCCCGGTGTTCGGGTCGTTGTTCGGGCCGTTGTGGCCGCAGGCGGCACTGTTCGGCGTGACCGTCCCTGCAGCACCGGTCGGCGCAGCGACGGCCGTCCCCGCCATCGCGACGCCGGACAGCCCGAGCGCAACGGTGGCCGCCGCGATCGTGAATTTCCGCATGTTGATCCCCTCTTCGCCGTGGACTGTGCTCTGACAGCGCACAGCATGTCGCCGGGGTCAGACGGCGTTCAACCCTTTTGCCCTCCACCGCAAGTGATCTACTTCCCCATCGCCCACGGCAGATCACCCGGCTCCACCCGCCGGTAGCGTCGCCGACCATCGCTAGTCGTGCTTCGCTCCGGGTACGAACCGCTGGCTTGTGAAGGCGTTAAGAGATCGGATCAGAATGAGCTGGCGTGTCAGCTTCGGTTGCAGTTTCGAATGTGGGGCTGCCGGTGGTTTTTCACCACGGCACACCCGGATCCGTACTCCGGTTCACCGGGTTCCAGCACGCGGTGCACGAGCACGGCCTCCGACTGGTGCGGTATTCGCGCGCCGGTTACGGCCAGTCCAGCAGATTGCCCGGCCGAGCGATCGCCGACGTCGCGCGGGACATCTCCGCGATCCTCGACAATATCGGCGCACCACGTTGCCTCGTCGCGGGCCGGTCCGGCGGCGGCCCGCATTGCCTGGCTACCGCTGCGCTGTTGCCGGAGCGAGTTGCCGGCGCACTCGTGATCGCCGGGTTCGCTCCGTATGGCGTGGCCGACCTGAACTTTCTCAACGGAATGGGTGAGCTGAACATCGAATTGTTCGGCCGCGCCCTATGGCCCCGGCCGCACCGACGCTGATCGGGGCGGCTCCGGTTCGGGCGGCAGGGACACCGGGGCGTCCCGCCGCCAATGCTCGAGCACGGCGTCAGGAGGTCGGCGGGGTCCAGGTCGCGGGCAGGCCGGACTGGGCGAGCAGGGTGGCGAGGCTGTAGTAGTCCCGGTCGCTGACGATCAGGCCCTGCCGCAGGTCGAGAATCGTCGTGGCGGGCACCGCGAACGGTGCCGGCGCGCCGTGGATCTGTCCCGAGTAGACGGTCTCGACGGCGATGTGGTCGCCGCCGCGGAACGACTCCTCGACCGTGACGTGCACGTTCGCGATCAACAGGTCGGTGCGCTGCTTCCAGGAGGCGACCCCGGCCCGGCCCGTCGAGACCACGTTGACGCCGAAGTCGGTGTAGGTGGCATCGGCGGTGAAGAGCTTCGCCAGCGCCTGCGGGTCGGTACCGCTCCATGCCGACGCCCAGGCCGACACGATGCCGGGGCCCCCGTGCCCGGATTGACGGTGGTCGGCGAACGCGCTGCCGCTCAGGGTGGTGACACCGACGACGGCGGCGGCGAGAACGGCCAGGACACGCTTCACTGCGGAGATCTTCATGGTGGTTTCCTCACTGTGGTGACAGGGACTGTGGTGAAAGGGACGGGCAAGACGGCTAGCGCCGCGACGCGCCGGAAGGGCGTACGAACAGCAGGCGCACCGGCTGCGTGACGTGCAGGAGGAAGCCGCCGAGGAGCAGCTGCCACAGCACGAAGGCGTAGATGGCGGCGCGTTCGAGGATGCCGGGCGGCAGGAGCGTGAACGTCGCGAGCCAGGTCACCGCGGCGACGATTCCTGCTCCGCCCAGGACGACCCCGGCGCGACCCACGGCCGCGGGGATCCGGAGCCGTTGCCACTGCCGGCCGAGGAGGACGGCCAAGGTGTTGGTACCCAGGATGGCCGACGTGGCACCGAGGTAATGCAGCCACAGCGTGCCATCCGCCGAAGTCGCCGTCGAACTGTGCACGACGCCGATCAGCGCGAACCCCGCGGCGGTGGCCACGCCGAGGCCCCGCACCAGGACCCGGGACCGCTCGCGCAAGACCCGTCCGAGCAGCCAGGAGGCCGCTCCGACGAGGAGCCCCTGGACGGCGAAGGCCGTGTTCATCAGGGTGTGGGACGGGGAACAAACCACCCGGCCGTCGTAGGGGCCGCACTGCGGGTTGCCGAGATCGCTCACGAAATCGGCGCTGTAGCTGTAGCTCGGCGCGGTCCACGCGCCGGCGGCGACGGTTTCACCGATCACGAACACCAGCGCGCCCAGGACGAGAGCGATCGCGGCGGCGGCGAGCGCGACCGAGGTGCGGCGGGTGGCAGGTCTATCGTGCATCGACGTTTCCTTGCTGGAAGGGGGAAGAACGGAAACTCAAGGCACCAGGATGATCTTGCCGACGGCGGTCCGGCCGGAGCTTTCGGACATCTCCAGGGCCGCCGCCGCCTCGGCCAGCGGGAAGCGGGCGGCGATCTTCGCGGTGAGCACGCCGTTGCGCAGCAGGCCGAAGACATGCAGGAGATCGGTGCGGATCCGGGTCCGGAATTCGGTGCGCTTGGCCGAGTCCGGCTTGCCTGCGCCGGTCCAGACGTTGAAGAAGCTCGCGTGCTTGCCGTTGGGCAGGTAGTTCCAGACCGCCAGCTTCGCCACCAGCTTGAGGAACACCGGCAACACGGGACCGGTCTCGTCGATCTTGCTCGCGATGCTGTAGGAGACCAGCGTCCCGGTGCGGTTCAGCAGCCGGTACGAGGTGTCGATGCTCGCGCCGCCGAGGTGGTCGAACACGGCGTCCACCCCGTCCGGGGCCAGCGTCCGCACTCGCTTGGCCAGCTCGGGATCGCGGTAGTCGACCGGCTCGACGCCCATCGCGCGCAGCGCCTCGTGGTGGCGCGGGTTGGCGGTGCCGATCACCCGGGCACCGGCGTGCCGGGCGAGCTGCACCAGGATCGTGCCCACGCCGCCGGCCGCGCCCAGCACGAGCACGGTCTGCCCGGATTCCACCTTCGCGGTGCGGTGCAGCATCTGGTAGGCGGTCAGCCCGTTGACGATCAGCGTCTCTGCGTCGTCCGCGTCGATGCCGTCGGGCACCTCGACCAGGTCGGCGGCGGTCAGGAGGACCGCCGTGGCCCAGCTGCCGGTCTTGGTCAAGGCGGCGACCCGGCGGCCGAGGAGGGCGCGGTCCACGCCGGGGCCGACGGCTTCGACGATGCCGACGAGGTCGTAGCCGGGCACGAACGGGAACGGGGGCTGCGGCACGTAGCGACCGCGGCGCATGCCGGTCTCGGCGGCGGACACGGCGGTCGACTCGACCCGGACCAGGGCCTGGCCGGCGGCGGGCGCGGCCAATGTGCGCTGGACCACCTGCAGGCCGGCGGGCTCTACCTTGCCCGGCAGGACCACCTCGGTGACGGTGGTGGCGTTGTTCTCGGTCACGGCGGACTCCTCGAGCTCGGCGACGGTTTGTCACTCTGTTAATGATCGTAACTATGCATTGGCATGTCATACTGAGTCAACCCATAACGCGAAATGAGGTTCGCCTGATGCCCGAGCAACAGCTGACCCGACGTGACCGGTACCGGCGCCGGACCGTGGCCGAGATCAAGGCAGCGGCCATGGCCCAGGTGCGCTCGGGCGGACCGGAGGCGCTGTCGCTGGCCGCGATCGCGCGCACCATGGCGATGTCGGCCCCCGCGCTGTACCGCTACTTCGCCGGCCGGGACGAACTGCTCACCGAACTGGCCGTCGACGCGCACTTGGCGCTGGCCCGCGCCCTCGATGCCGCCGCGGCAGGCGCCACCACTCCCCCGTCGCGGCTGCGGGCGGTCGCCGTCGCGTACCGGGAGTGGGCACTGGCCCAGCCGCACGCCTATCGCCTGGCCTGCGAGTCTCCCCACGGCTGCGTCGCCTCGGCCGCGCAGCAGAGCATGAACGTGCTCCTCGACGTCGTGGCCGAAGCCGGTGCTCCCCCCGATGCGGCGATCCCGGCCCCGCTGCGCGCGCAGCTGCACCGCTGGAACGACGGCCCGGGTCAGCGCGGCCACCCGGCCGGCGTGCTGCACTTCGGCCTGGTGTGGTGGAGCAGGCTGCACGGACTGATCAGCCTGGAACTGGGGCGGCACACGGCGGGCACCGGGATCGATCCCGGCTTGCTCTACCGCAGCGAGGTCGAAACCATGGTGGACAGCCTGCGGCGGGGCGTGACGGCCGGGCCATGCCGCTAGGGCGCATAGCGTGGCGATGCCCCTGCAACAGTGCGACGGTCCGTTAGGATGCGGCGATGACCGGAGAACCGCCGAAGCCGAGCCGACGCGAACGGCTGCGAGCCCAGACGCTGCAGGAGATCGAGGACAACTCGTTCGCGATCATCGACGCCGACGGCGTCCACGCGCTGTCGATCGCGGCACTGGCCCGGAGTATGGCGATGTCCGCACCGGCGGTCTACCGCTACTTCCCGTCACGGGACGCGCTGGTGGCCCATCTGATCACCCTGTCCTACCGGCAGCTCACCGACGCCATGGCACAGGCGGTGCAGGGCAGCAGGCGAGCACCCCGCGCGCGGATCGGGCTGCTGGTCACCGCCTACCGCGACTGGGCGCTACGGTACCGGCGGCGCTACGGGATGCTCTTCGGCGAACGCGGCGGGGACCTGCCCGCCGACCCGGCCGGGCCGACGCCGCTCGACCAGGCGATGGCGCTGCTGATCGACGTGCTGACCGCCATCGGAGACGGCTCGCCGGCGGACAACACCAGTGGCGACCGGTCGCTCGACGGGCAGTTGAACAAGTGGGCCCGGTCGCAGGAGCGGCCGGACACCAGCGCACGGGTGGCCCGCGTCGCCATCGTGGTCTGGACGCGGGTGCACGGGATCGTCAGCCTCGAACTCACCGGCATGCTCGACGACCGGAGCATCGACGCCCAGCGCCTGATCGACCTGGAGATCGATGACGCCGTCCGGGCACTCTCGGCACCCGCGTAGGACCGCAACCCCTCACAGGGCGCTGTGGAACAGGTGGTCGCCCGAGCCGACGCGGAAGACCGCACAGCCGTCGCGCAGGCCCTCGAACCTCGCCTCCGGCGGCGCCTGGACGGCGCGACCGTCCCGCGCGGGAACGAAGATCTCGGCCGTCGCTCCGGCGGGCACCCCGGCGCGCAGGGTGAAGAGCCCGTGTTCGCGGGTCCAAGCCGAACTCACCCGGCCCAGCGGGGATTCGACGTGGGCGGAAGCGTTCGTCAGGTCGCCGACCGGGTAGGGCTGGATCTTGACCGCGGTGTAGCCGGGCGCCGCCGGGCGGATCCCCGCGACGCGCTGGTAGAGCCAGTCGTCGACGGTGCCGAGGAAGGCGTGGTCGTGGGAACGTGAGGTGGCGGGCCACTCCTCCCACATCGTGGTGGCGCCCAGCGCGGTGAACCAGTAACCCCAGCCGGGATACGCCGGATTCGTGGCCACCTGGTAGGCGAGGTCACCGTAACCGGCGTCGGTGAGCGCCGGGAGGATGAGCTTCGTTCCCAGCGCGCCGGTGTTCAGGTGGACTCCCCGCGTCTTGATGTCGTCGACGAGGTGGGCGACGACGGCCGGGCGATCCGCCGCGGGGACGATGCCGAGGCTCAGCGGCAGCAGGTTGGAGGTCTGGCGGTAGCCGGCGGAGCGGTCGTCGTAGTAAGCGCCGGACGCCTTGTCGAAGAACGTCGCGTTGAGCGCGTTCGCGATCGTGGCCGCCAGGGTTTCGAAGTGCTTGGCGTCGGCGTCACGGCCGAGGGCGTGCGCGATCCGGGCCATCGCCGTGGCGGTCTTGTGGAGGTAGGCGGTGCCGGCGAGCCGGGTGCCCTCGGGCGGGAACGCGGCACCGGGGGCGAGCCAGTCGCCGTAGCTGAAGCCCGTGTAGATGTCCCCGGTCTTGGCGATGTCCTGTTCGTAGTGGCCGAGCCAGGCCTTCATCGCGCCGTAGTTGTCGGCGAGCGGGCGGGTGTCGCCGTAATACCAGTAGAGGTCCCAGTTGATCAGGACGAAGCTCGCCGACCAGACCGGGTCGGTGACCTTCTTGCCGCCCACGGTCGCGGGCACGGTCTGGCCGATCGTCCCGTCCGGGTTCTGGTCGTCGCGGTGCGCGCGCATCCAGTTCTCGGAGAAGTCCCGCATGTCGAAGTGGGCGATCGCGGAGTCGGCCGACAAGTGCGCATCCGCGGTGTACGGCCGCTTCTCGTACATCGGGGTGTCGGTCGGGACGGAGTGCAGGTTGTTGAGGATCGTGTTCGCTTCGGCATCGTCGTAACGGTTGAGCAGTGAGCTGGAGCTGGTGAAGTCACCGGTGGTGGCGACCGCCGTGTGGACCCGCTCCGGAGTGACCGATTCGACGGTCACTCCCGCCGGCGCGGCGATCTGGACGTAGCGGAACCCCGCGTAGCTGTAGCTGGGCTGGTAACTCTCCAGCCCCTTGCCGTTGAGGGTGTACGAGTAGGACTGCAGCTGCATGCCGAACCCGCCGGTGTTGTCGGCGGTGCCGTCCGGACGCAGCTTCTCGCCGTAAGTGATTTTCACCTGGGCGCCGGCGGGCCCGCGCAGGGCGACCCGCGCCCAGCCGGCCGTGGTGGTGCCGACGTCGTAGACGTGCACGCCGGCGCTGGGCGTGGTGACCGCGGTGACCGGCAGCCGGTCGGTCACCTTGACGGGCGGGAACGCCTCCGCGCGGAGCGTGCCCGCGGGGGCGGACACGGCTGCCGCCTGCCGCCAGCCGGCGTCGTCGAACCCGGGGCGGTTCCAGCCCGGCTGCTCCAGCCGCGCGTCGTAGGACTCGCCGAACCAGAGCGACTCCGTGCGGGTGGGCCCGTCGGCGACCTTCCAGCCGCTGCCGCTGATCACCTGCTGGGCACTGCCGTCCTGGTAGGTGATGTCGAGCTCGAATTTCAGCTTCGGCTCGCTGTGCCAGGGCGAAGCCACCCACTCGTCGGGGTTCGTCATCGCGTAGTACCCCCGTCCCAGGCTCACGCCCACCGCGTTCCGGCCCGCTCGCAAGGCATCGGTGACGTCGTACGTCGTGTACAGGGCCGTCTTGTCGTAGACGGTGAAGGCCGGGTCGAGCTCGTGGTCACCGATCCGGCCGCCGTTGAGGTAGAGCTTGTGGTAGCCGAGACCGGCGACGTACGCGCGGGCGGATCGGATCGGCTTGTTCGCGGTGAACTCCGTGCGCAGCAAAGGTTCCGGCGGGGGCGGGGTGGTGACCGAGCTGCCCCACGGGCCGGCCCCGTACGCCGCCGCGACCAGCGCCTGGGGCCAAGCCGTGTCGTCGAAGCCGGGTTGCTGCCAGCCGGCCGGGGCGGTGTCGGCGGACTTCCAGGCACCGTCGGTGATGAGGCCGGACGGGGCACCCGCGCCCTCGACCCGGAGTTTGCCCAGGAACCCGGCCGGACCCGGCGCGGCGTTGGTCGCCTGGGCGGCGATCACGTTGCGGCCGGGACGCAGCGCGGCCGCGATGTCGACGACGGTCGCCGTCCGCCATGAATCGGCCACGGGAGGCGAGGCGGCGATCTGCTGTCCGTTGACGTAGACGGTGAAGCTGTCGTCGGCGGTGAGATCGAGCCGGGCCGCGGTGAGCTGCTCGCCGGCGGGGAGCTCGAAGGTGCGCCGGAAGTACCGCGTCCCGGCCGGCGCCGAGTCGGCCGGATTGCCGGCGGGGTACCAGATCCAGCTCGCCCCGTCGAACGACGGCGGCGTCGAAGCCGCCGGCGCGCCGATCCAATCACCCCGGAACTGGCCCGGCGCCAGGAACGCGGTCTCGAACCACGCCGGGTCACTCCACCGCGAAGCGCGTTGAGTGCCGTCCCAGACCTGGACCCGCCAGAAATAGCGAGTACGCGCTCGCAGAGCCGGCCCGGCGTAAGGGACGTCGAAGGATTGCGAGGACCGCACTTCGCCGCTGTCCCACACGTCCGCCGGCCCGTCGCGCTGGGTCGACACCGCGATCCGGTACGCCGACTGGCGAGCGCTCCCCCGGGCGTTCAGGACCCAGCCCAGCCGCGGCTGGGCCACGTCGACGCCGAGTGGATCGACTTGGTGTTCGGCCTGCAGCCCGCCGGCCTGAAGGCCCCCGAGGGGAGCCGCCGGACAAGCCCCGGCGGGCGTCACTCCCAGTACCGGCAAGATCAACGAGACCGACGAGGCCGTCATCAGGCGCGAAACCATCGCGTTCCTCTCTCCGTCGACAGGTCGGCGTCGCCGATATGAATCGTTTTAATCGTGGCGGCGGGCGACATGGTAGGCAGAACGACTTCCCGATGACAAGAGCCAAGACTGGTCCCCGCAGCGAGGACTGACAATCGGCGCCAAGTGGACAACATCGCAGCCATTGCTTGACCAATGCGACCCAAGCCACGTACCGTATTTGATTGAATCGTTTCAATCGCTGGTCAATTTCCTTTTGATCGATTAAGGAGCAGCGCGATGAGCGAGCGTGAAACACCAGCCGAAGGCGATGGGGCGTTGTCCCGGCGGCACGTACTCGCGCTCGCGTCGGCCGCGGTGATCATCGGCACGGCCGGCGGGTGGCCCGTGGCCGCCGCCGCGCCCGGCCCCGGGGATCCGGCGAGGCGGTTCGCCGATCCCCGCCCGGACTCGCGGCCCACCGTGCTGTGGTTCTGGAACGGCACCGTCACCACGGACCTCGTGACCGCCGGGCTGGCGGACCTTCTCGACAAAGGCATCCACGAAGTGCTGGTGTTCCCGTTCGACACCGCGGCGCTGAAGCCGGCGTTCTTCACCGAGGACTGGTTCACGCTCATCGAGTTCACCCTGCGCGAGGCCCAGCGGCACGGCATGCACCTGTGGCTGTTCAACGACGACTACTTCCCGAGCGGCCGCGCCGGTGGACTCGTCGTCGACGGCGGGAAGGTCGGCGACCGGAACTACCAGCCACGGCCGGACCTGCGGCTCAAGGGGGTGGGACACCAGGTCCTGACCGTCACCGGCGGCGTTCCGGTGCCGCTGGTGAGCCGGGGGTTGTCGGTGACGGACGGCAGGTTGCTCGTCGACGCCGCCGCCCGCGACGGCGTGACACTGCTGCGCGAGGGCGGGCAATGGCAGGACTACGACGTCGTCGCGAAGGTCCGGGTCGAAAGCGCCACGGCGGGGTTGATGGTCCGCAGCGCCGGCGAGGGCGACGGCGTCCTCGCCGACCTGCGTTCCGACGGCGCCGTGGACGTCTGGCAGCAGACCGGCGGCGCGTTCAGCCTGGCGCGGAGCGGTTCGCCGGTGCCGGGATTCGACCCGGCCGCGGATCACGAGCTGGTGGTGCGCGTCCGGGGGACGACGTTGACGGTGTCGCTCGACGGGGCCGCCCAGGCCCCGGCCGACCTGCGGTACGCCATCGGCCGGGTGGGGGTGCGCGCGGTCGCGACCCAGCGGTCGTCCTGGGACAGCTTGACCGTGCGCGATCCGGACGGCCGCGTGCTGTACGCCGAAACGTTCGACAGCGCGGCCGCGCTCGATGCCTTCGACCTGCCCGCGACCGGCGTCCCGCTGGTCGCCGCGGCCGCCCGGCCGGAGTCGTCGACCGACCCCGCCTCGCTGATCGATCTGACCGGCCAGGCCCGCGCGGGCGGCACGTGGACACCACCCACCGGGCGCTGGCGGCTGGACCTGTTCACCGTCCGGCCGCTGAGCACCCCCACCGGCACCGGCCGCGCCTACCTGGACCTGCTCGACGACGAGGCCGTGCGGCTGTTCATGGACGCCGTGCCGGGTGAGTACGTGCGCAGGTTCCCCTGGGCGGCCGGGGCAGTCCTGCGCGGCTTCGCCGACGACGAGCCCTACCTGGCCTCGGCAGACGGTCCTTTCAACACCGTGCCCTGGTCACCCACGCTGGACGCGGAACTGCGCCGGCTCGGGACGGCACCCGGCCTCGCGCTGACCGCGGTGCACGACAACGATCTCGGCCCGGCCGGCCTCCGGCTGCGCGGAGTGTTCTGGCGCGCGGTGAGCAACCGGTTCGCGGCCGCGTACTACCGGAACCAGGGCCGCTGGATGGCCGAGCACGGCCTGAAGATGATTTCGAACCCGCTGTGGGACGAGTACGGCCCGGGCGAACAGCTGCGCAGCTCCGGCAACCTGAACACCACCAACCAGTGGGCGCAGGTCCCGGGCACCGACCTGATCTTCGACCACTACCAGCGCGGCTACCACCGCACGCTGTCGCGGTGGCCGGCCAGCACCGCGCACCAGCTCGGGCTGGAACGGGTGTACCTGGAGGCGATGGGCGGCACCGGCTGGGCGGTCACGCCGGCGCTGGTCCGCGAGGTGGTCGGGGCCTTCGCCGTGCGCGGGGTCAACCACACGCTGCTGCACGCGCGGTTCAGCGACGAGAACCAGATCGTCTACCCTCCCCCGTTCCAGCCGGCCAACCCCTGGTGGCCGGTGTCCACGCCGTTGAACGACTGGATCGGCCGGCTGATGGAAGCGTGCCGCGCGCCCGCGAAGGCCCAGACGGCGCTGCTGCAGCCCCAACGCGCCGTCGAGTCCACTCAGGACACCCTCGCGATGGCGGCCCTCGACACGGCGTTCCTGACCACCGCGCACGCCTTGGAGGACGTCCAGGTCGACTTCGACTTCCTCGACGAAGGCGCGCTCGACGCCGACCCCGCCCTGGTGACCCACGCCCGGCCGAGCGGGCCACGGCTGGTCGTCGGGCAGCAGGCCTACCGGATCGTGGTGGTGCCGCCGACGCCCGTCCTCGCGATCGGCTCGGTGCGCACCCTGATCCGGTTCGTCCGCGGCGGTGGCACGGTGATCGTCGTCGGCGAGCCGCCGGCCCGCGAAGCCGGCGGGAACGACATGGGCCTGCGCGCCGCCCTCACCGAGCTGTTCACGGCTCGCTCCGCGGTGCGAGTGGCCGACCCCGCTGCGGCCGCGGCAGCGACGGCCACCGCCGGCGGCGCGGCCGCGGTGCTGGAGCCACGCCACGACGACGTCCGGGTGCTGCGCCTGGAAGGTGCCGGTGGCGCGACGTTCGTGGTGCTCAACGAGCGCGCCGAAGCGGTGGACCTCACCGCGACGTTCCCGGCGACCGGCGTGCCCGAGGTGTGGGACCCCGACACCGGCAGCGTGGCACCGGCGGGCGTGTGGCGGCGGGCGCCGTTCGGCCGCGAGCCCCGCGGCGGCACGGCGGTGGTGCTGCGGCTGGAGCCGAAGGCGACGCTGCTGGTGGTGTTCCGCGCCGGGCCGGAACCCGCGCACGCGGTGTCCGCGTCGGCACCGGTGGAGCGCGTGCGGATCGACGGCCGGACCGCGACCGCCACCGTGCGGGTGACCGGACCGGGACCGGTCACCGTCACCGCGACCGAGGGCGGCCGCGCGTTCTCCGGCACCGCGACCGTTTCCGATCCGCTCACGGCCGTCCCGCTCGGGGGCGACTGGGCGTTGCACTTCGACCGGGCCGGGGCGCCGGTGAGCACGCGACCGCTCGGCTCCTGGACCGAGTTGGACGCGGCGTACTCGGGTTCGGCCTGGTACGAAACGGATGTCGAGGTAACCGCCTTGGCCGGCCGTCGGTGGACCCTCGACCTCGGCGAGGTCCACGAGGTGGCCGAACTCGAGGTCAACGGCAAACCGTTCGGGTCACGGCTGTGGCCGCCGTACCGGTTCGACGTAACGACCGTCCTGCGACCCGGCCATAACCGGATCCGGGTGCGGGTCACCAACACCGGTGCCAACACGCGCGGCCAAACGGTCGCCTCCGGCCTGTTCGGCCCGGTGACCCTTCGCCCCCACCTGCTGGTCGACGTGGCCTTGAACGCACGTTAGGCGCCGGTCCGGCGCCCTGACCCCCGTGCCATCCCAGGATCTCCAGCCGGGCGAAGCCTTCGGACGGGTTTCAAACGGATCATCCGCCGCCACGAATCCCACTCCGATCGGATTCACTGTGAACGGGGCCGCCTGTCCGGCTGGGGCCCAGTCGTCTCCGATGAACAGCCGCACCGTTCCTCCCGCTCTCGATCACCCCGAGCAGCCGGCGGGAGAACCATCAGCGACCTAATCAAGCAGTGCTCACACCTATCGGTGGGCACGACATCCCAGCAGCGATCACATTCTCCCGGCCCACCGGCAGGGGCACAGTCTTTCAGCAGGACTCCAGCGTCCAGGAAAACCGAGTGCTCACCTACCGGCCGGCCACCACCAGGAGTGTGCCGGATGGCTCACTCCCAGAACTGATTAGGAAAACCAGAGCCGACGCCACCGCCACCCCGATCGGCAGCCACCCCGCCCGCCCGAGCAAAAACCGCGATCGCTCGAGCACCGATCGGTCATCGCTCGATTGGCGCGTTATTGCCGCCAACACCATTACCGCCTTGCTCCTCACGCATCATTTACCTCGAACAGTGCTGGATGCGGTTTGCTGTCGTTCTCCCGAAACTCTCGCCGTCGATCTACCGACCGCGCCATGCTCATCTCTTCAGGCCATGCGATCGCCCGAGAAGAAACGTGGCACGAGAACCTGGAGCGGATTCCCTCTACCTCAACGGGGCTTCAAGATCAACGGGGCTTCGAGGACATGCCCGTTTTTCATGGTCATTCGGGCGCGGTAACTGCCGTGGTCGCGCGCGTCGCGGTTGATCTTCGCGGCGAACGTGCCGTCGCGCATCGTCGCGGGATGTACCGAGTTGTCCGGACCCACGAGCGAAACCGCGGTCACATCGTTGGTCACGATCCCGAATTCGAACGTCGGCTCGTCGAGACCAGTGACGCCAGTGAAGCAGTTGAAGGGACGCTCGGGGGTGAGCTTGGCGTAGCCGTAGCGCTTGCCGGTCATTCCGTCGACGTCGGCACCCATCATGCCGACGGCCACGCCATCGTCGATGACGCAGACCGCCGCGGACGTGTCGTTACGGATGACCAGGAATCCGTGCCGGGTATCCCTGTCGATCTCGGCGGCCGGTCGCCAACTGTCCCGATCGGGCACCGCATACCCGTAGGCAACGGTGGCGTTGACGCAGTCTCTGACCTGTTTCATTTTCCCGGCGTCGAGTACGGGCTTGGATTGAGCACGAGACTCGGATCCGGTGCCGGCCGGTGCCGCGATGCTGCCCGGACTCGGCTCATGCACCGGTCCGAACAGCACGGTGGCACCGACCGCGAGGACGCCGACCGCGGCGGCGACCGTCAAGGGCGTGCCCAGCTTCCTGCGGTGCCGGCCCGGCAGTTCCGATACGACCCGGTCCCACACGGCATTCTGCAGGTGATCGGGCATCGGACGGTCCGGTGGCAGGTCGATCATCACGGCTCCTCGGTGGTCAGTACGGTGGGTGTGGCGTCTTGCAGAAGGCCGCGCAGGCGGCCGCGGGCCCGGGAGATCCGGGCGCGCACGCTCGTTTCGGTGATCCCGAGGACGGCGGAGGCGGCCGCGGTGGACAGGTCACCCAGCAGGCACAGCTCGACCGCCTGTCGCTCAGCTCGAGGCAACGTGGCGACCGCGTCCAAGACCACCCGCAACCGGCGGTCCGCGTCGACCTGCTCGGCCACGTCCTCGGCGTGATCACGCACGACACGACCACGCGGCAGGCGCGACAGCGCACTGGAGAACCGGCCCAGCCTGCGCTGCTCACGGCGGGCCAGATTGCCGGTCACGGTGTACAGCCACGGCCGCGCACTCTCATTGACCAGCGTCACGTCACCGAGGCGTCGCCACGCGGTGAGGAACGTCGAGGACGTCAGGTCCTCGGCCGCTGACCAGGACCCGGTCAGCCGGTAGGCGTAGTTCCACACCGCGCCGGCGTGCCGACCGAACAACTCCCCGAACGCGGCGATGTCCCCGCCTGCGGCCCGCGCCCATAATGCCTGGTCGCTGCCGGTAGGAGGGGCTTGGTCGTCCGGGCTGTCGTCGGACTGCATCCTTCGCCCCCACCCTTGATCCACAATTGATGTCACACCCCCCTTGTCCCCGCTGGCTCCCACACCGTTGCGTCCCACGGACCGGCCACGGTGATTCTCGTGGGTGGACGTGGTGTCGAGCCGACGACGGGGCGGGCACGCTGCTGCGGCTCACGACGAGGTGAGCGTGCTTACCGGGCGGTGCTACGCCGAACGACGAGTTCCGGGGTGAAGAGCCGCGAGCCGGGAACGCCATCACCCGACAGGAGATCCACGGTGAACGCCCCGAGTGCTGCGCAGAACGCGCGGTAGACCCCGAGCGCCATCTCGTCATTGGCCACGTAGATCGCATCGACGCCTCGTCCGCGCAGCAGGACCTCTCCGGCCGCGTACGCGGAGGTGGGTTGCTCCTTGGTTGCCCTGCTTGCCGAGCACCCGCAGCCCAAGCCATGGGCGGCCCCTACGGCACTCCAAAACGTCCTCGTCTGCCGCCGACAGCGCGCTTCGCCATAACTGGTGCTCTTATCCGGCAGAATCCCGCTCGACGGCGTGCGGGTCGTCGCCGGGCAGCCATCCAGTACCGAGGTCCAGGGAACCGACGTCCCGGGTGAGGGCCGCGATGGCCGCGTGGACCGGCGGGCGGGTCTCGTCGCGGCGGGACACCAGCGACCACGTCCACAACGGCGCCGGGTCGACCACCGGCCGCCGCCCGAGGTCCGGCGGCACCGGCGTCGTCTGGCCCTTCGGGTTGTTGAGCACCGGCCGCCGCAGCCGGCGGGCGTGGTCGAACAGCGCCGGGCCCGTGGATCCCCCGTCGTCGGTGTGCACCACCTCGGCGCCCGTCGCCCGGGCGAACTCCTCGGCGTAGGCGTTCCACGACGCCCAGCTGGCCGTGTCGGCGTCGACCAGCACGACGACGTCCCGGGCCGCGACCTCGCCGGTGCCCGCGCCGACCGCGTACAGCCGGTCCGCACCGATCAGGCGTGCCTCCAGCCCGAGTTCGGCCAGGTCGGCGGCCCGCGCCCAGCAGATCGCCAGGTCGATGCTCCGGTCGGCCACCCGGCGCAACTGGGTGTGCGAAGGCAACACCCACGTGTCGACGTGCAGGTGCGCGACGCCCGCCACCCGATCGAGCAGGTCGGCCGGGCGCCAGTTCACGTAGCCCAGCCGCACCGGCTCGCGCGCCGCGATCCCCGCGGCCGACCGGCGCAGCTCGTCCGCCTGCTCCAGCAGCGCCCGGACCTGGGGCAGCAGCGATTCCCCGCACTCGGTCAGCGTGACCGAACGGCGGTCACGGTCGAAGAGGCGGACGCCGAGGTCCCGTTCCAGCGCCTTGATCTGCTGGGACAGCGACGGCCCGGCGATGCGCAGCCGTTCGGCGGCCCGGCCGAAGTTCAGCTCTGTGGCGACGGCCACGAAGTACCGAAGCTGGCGTAGCTCCATGGCGGCAGCTTAATGCGGTGGGAGGTTGTGCCTCCCAAGTGGAAGCGAACCGGTCGTGGCGAAGCGCCCGGGTCCGGCACACCATCGGCTTCGGAAGCACCACTTCGAGGAGGTCCACAGAAATGAGCACCCAGAAGGTCGCGGTCGTCACCGGCGCTTCGCAGGGCATCGGCGCGGCCCTGGTCGAGGCGTACCGCAAGCTCGGCTACGCCGTGGTCGCGAACTCGCGGTCCATCACCCCATCAGGCGACGCCGGGATCCTGGCCGTCGCGGGCGACATCGCCGACCCGGCCGTCGGCGCCCGCGTGATCGACCAGGCCCTGGCCACGTTCGGCCGCGTCGACACCCTGGTCAACAACGCCGGCGTCTTCGTCGCGAAGCCGTTCACCGACTACACCGGCGCCGACTTCGACCTGGTGACCGGCGTCAACCTGCGTGGCTTCTTCGAGGTCACCCAACGGGCGATCACCGCGATGCTCGAGGTCGGCGGCGGGCACGTCGTCAACGTCACCACCAGCCTGACCGACCACGCGAACAGCGCGGTGCCCTCGGCGCTGGCGGCGCTGACCAAGGGCGGCCTGAACTCGGTGACGAAGTCACTGGCCGTCGAGTACGCCACCCGCGGCGTCCGCGTGAACGCGGTGTCGCCGGGCATCATCCGCACCCCGATGCACCCGGCTTCGACGCACGAGGCCCTGGCGGCCCTGCACCCGGTCGGCCGGATCGGCGACCCGGGCGACATCGTCGCCGCGGTCGTCTACCTGGAAGGCGCGCCGTTCGTCACCGGCGAGATCCTGCACGTCGACGGCGGCCAGAGCGCGGGGCACTGACCCATGAGCACCGACATCCTCAGCACCGTGCTGGACACCTGGAAGGCGGCGGTCGACGCGCACGAGCCCGAGCGCGTCGCGGAACTCTTCACCGAAGACGCGATCTTCCAGGGCCTCCACCCGTACAGCGTGGGCCGAGCCGGCGTGGCGGCGTACTACGACGCCCAGCCACGCGGCATGACGGCGGACTACCGGATCGTGGAGACCCGCCGCCTGGCCGAAGACGTCGTCCTCGGGTACGCCGGCGTCGAGTTCGCCTTCACCGACCGGCCGACGCTGCCGGTGCACCTGAGCGTCGTCGCCCGCCGCACCGGCGACCGCTGGCTGATCGCCCACTACCAGGTCTCGCGGCTCTGAAAGGAGCAAGACGACGGAGTTCCTCGCCGGTGGCGCGAGGCTCCATCGACTTCGAGTGAAGCCGATGCGACAACCCGGCCAACCGCAGGGAGTCGCGGCCGAAGATGACCCGCCTCGTACGCACTCACATGCCGACGAAGGGGTTGTTCGTCATTGCCCAGACGAGCGGTGTGAACGGGCCGCCGGGCGCGCGCAGTGTGTGACACTCCAGCCAACGCGAGACCGGCTTCGCGCCCAGAGCTGTCAGACGGGCTACTTCCGCCGACACGTCATCAGTCTCGATATCGACGTGATAGCAGGGCTCGTCTCCGACACGTGAGGCCCGCCGGATTCACGGTCGTCGCCCGCCGGCGACTGCTGGACCTGCCGGCGCCCCGACGGCCGCGATGACCGCGTCCATCCGGTGCGGGCTCACCTCGCGCAGACGCTTCAGAACCCAGCGTGTCGGCGCATTTGTGCAGAGGTCGCCCTGCGTCGAGGTAGCCCCAGCTGGTCATGCCGAACCGACATCGAGCAACAAGCGATCCCCGCCGAGCACCTCCAGGCTCGCGGCTCATTGGCGAGAACAAGCAGCTTGCGTTGCGGACCGGGTCACGCTCCCGAGCTTCAGCCGCCGGATGACAGCCGCGAAACAGGACAAGTGCACCAGTGGCCGGCTCCGGGAGGTCCGGTAGGGATCATCCCGGATGCTGCGGGCCGCGCTCCACCGCAACACTGGTTGCCTCACCGACCCGGAGGAAGAATTCCTTGAGACACCCAGGAATCAGGTTCACCGCGCTGGCCGTCGCCGGCATCGCAGGGCTGTCGCTCGCCATGGTCGGGACCGCCGCCGCGAGCGGCGGTCCCGACCGTCAAGCGATCATCCGGGCGCTGGACCTGATGACCACCACCGGAGCCGCCGGCGCGCAGGTCCGAATCGCCGCCGACGGCCAGGAGTTCACCGCCCGCAGCGGCGTCGCCCGGCTGGGATCCCCCCGCGGCGTGCCGGTGAACGGGCGGTTCCGGATCGCCAGCGTCACCAAGACCTTTACCGCCACCGTCCTCCTCCAGCTCGCCGGCGAAGGGCGGCTCGCCCTCGACGACACCGTGTCCCGGTACCTGCCCGGACTGCTGCCCGACGGGGACCGGATCACCGTCCGCATGCTGCTGCAGCACAGCAGCGGCCTGTACAACTACTCCGACGACCTCACCGGCGACCCGGCCGAGCTCCAACGGCACTGGGACCCACAGGACCTGGTGGCCATCGCCACCGCCCACCCCCTGAACTTCCCGCCCGGCACCGCGTCGAAGTACTCCAACACCGACTACATCGTCGTCGGGCTGCTCGTCGAACACCTCACCGGCCGCTCCTGGGCCACCGCCGTCCGGAACCGGATCATCCGCCCGCTCGGCCTCCACGACACTTCCCTGCCCGGCGACCGCACCACCATCCCCGGCCCGCACGCCCACGGCTACACCCCCCGCGACGGCGCCCTCGTCGACGTCACCGCGATGAACCCGTCCGTCGGCTGGGCCGCCGGCGAGATCATCTCCACCACCGCCGACCTCGACACCTTCACCGCAGCCCTGTTCGGCGGCCGGCTGCTCACCCCCGCCCAACTCACGAACATGACCACGTTGTCCCCGGCCGGCAGCGCCTACGGTCTGGGCCTGAGCACCAACGTGCTGTCCTGCGGTGTGCGGGTCTGGGGCCACACCGGCGACGTCCCCGGCTACGACACGCTCTTGGCCACCACCCGCGACGGCCGCATCCGCCTCCAACTGTCCCTGACCACAGCCGCCCGGCAAACGCCGCTGCAGGGCTATCGCCAGCTCGTCGACGAAGTCTTCTGCGGGTAAGGAAACCCATGGCACTGCTCGCCGTAGAGCGCATCAAGTTGTTCTCCACGCGTTCGCCCTGGTGGTGCGCGGCGACCGCATGGGTCGTGAGTGTCGGATTCGCGGCTCTCATCGCCGGCACCCGGGAAGACGCCGAATTCACCGCCACTGTCGCCTCGACCCAGTACGGCTACGACTTCGGCGTGGCCGTGATCATGGTGCTGGCCGCGTTGTCGGTGACCACCGAATACCGCTTCGGCACGATCCGCACGACTTTCCAGGCGGTACCGGGGCGCAGCCCGGCCCTGCTCGCCAAGACCGTGGTGGTGGCCCTGCTCGCCCTGTCCATCGGTGAGGCCGGCGCGTTCGGCTCGTGGTTCGTGGCCACATTGCTGCAACCCCGCGCCGATCTCGCCCTGGACAGCGGCGCGGACTTTGTTAACGTGACCGGCGTCGGCGTGCTCTACGCACTGGCCGCCGTCATCGCGGTCGCAGTGGGTGTGCTGCTCCGGCACAGCGCAGGCACGATCACATTGTTGCTGGTCTACGCACTCGCCGTCGAGAAGCTGGTCCGGATCGTCCCCGGCGTGGGCAAGAACATCTACCAGTGGATGCCGTTCAACGTGGCCACGAAGTTCCTCACCGGCACCGGGGCGTCCAACGCGCGCGCCCATGGAGCGGGACCGGTGTCGTTGTCCACCACACCCTTGGATCAGGGGTGGGCGCTGGCCTACTTCGCCGCGATCGCGTTCAGCCTGCTTGCGATCGCGATCACCGTGGCGAAAACCCGCGACGCCTGAGGAGCAGCCGGTTTCCGATCGTCGTCGGAGCAGATCCGGCCCGAGCCGGAGCAGTGTGGCGATCCACTTCGGCCGGGTGATCACCGTCAACGGCATGGTCGGCTGTGCTCGGAGCCGTACCCGAACACCGCCCGCAGCGCCGGGTCGCTCGCCACCCACGCGCCGTCCGTCCCGGAGGCCGCCTGATGGCCTTGGTCGTCGGCGGCGAGAACGAGCTCACCGTTGCTCACCGGCGCGCGGTCGGTGGCCACCGACGGCTGCAGCAAATTCCCGACGGAGTCGTTGTCGGTCACGTCCTTCGCCAACGTCACCCCGGGACATCGCGTCAGGGACGCCGGTGAAGTTGTTCGCTGTCAACGACGCACAGGTGGCGTGTGGCAGCACGACACCGGCAGCCGCTGCCGGTGCGCCGGTGGCGACGCCGCGGCGGTGGGCAGCATCAGCACGGCGCCTACGGTGACAATCACAGCAGCTCTGTGTCACCCGACCACTCTCGATATCCGATTCCTCATCGGCGTCTCCTATCGGCTTGATCGGTGCGGCGACGACCAAGGCGTCATCGACAGCCACGGCAACGCCAACATCGTCCCCACCGACACCAACGGCATCGTCTACAGCCGCTCCCCCGGCCAAGTCCTCAACATCGTCTACCTGACCCCCAAGCCGCCGGCTCCGGCGGATTCCTCCCCCAGGGCGTCAACGGCGACGTCAACACCAGCGCAGCCAACGGCTGACCAGCCCACGAACCACGGGTGCCCGGAACGTCCGTCGGGGACGCTACCTTGCCCGGACATCAGTCCCTCGCCGTCTGCGGTGCCAAGCGGCCGGTGATGCCGCGTTTTGCCGATCGGATCAGCGTTTCCTCCGATGCCCGCACCCGGTCGCACGCAGCTGCCGGACTTCGCGGTCACCGGCACGGTGATGAACTTGGCGTTGTCCAGGTTGGTGACCTTCGGCATCGTGCCGACCGGGAACTGGTTGCTGGACGCGGCGGGCGCACCCGATTCTCCGGACAGCGTCACCGTCGAGCCCTTGCAGACGACGCCATCCGCGGCCGCGGCACCGGACTGGTCCGCGGTGCTCACGTGCTGGGTGAGGCCGAACAGGGCGCCGGCGGGATCGCGCATGACCACGTCTCCGTTGGCGTCCTGGCGAACTTCGGTGGCACCGAGCCGTCGGGCCCGCCCGATGTCGGCGGTGGGGTTGTTGCCGGCGAAACTGACCAGCCAGAGTGATCGCTGCGACGTCGGTTTCCCTGGCGGCTTGCCGGTGGCGGCGACGGAGCCGTCCGGCAGCCGGAACTCGGTGTGCTGGGGGTTGGAGGTCCAGTGCAGGGCCGGCCGGTAGAAGGCGGCGGCTTGCGCGGGGTGGTCGGTGAGCAGGCTGATGCGGGCGAAGGTCCCCGGTTCGTGGTTCAGCTGCATGCCGTCGTGGGTTCCGGGCTGCCAGAGTGACAGTGGTGCGCCGACGGGGTCGATCGTGACGGCGGCGTGGCCGAGCGTCCCGACTCGGGTGGGTACCACGACGATCTTGGCGCCGAGGTTCGTGAAACGGGTGGCGGTGGCGTGGATGTCCGCCACGGTGACGTTGGTTGTCCAGTAGGGAGCGCCGGCATCCTCGGCCGGCCCCAAGGCGGCGACGAGCTGCCCGCGCAGCGTGCAGAGCCGGTAGCCGGTGGCGTCCGGTGGGGCGACGGTCCAGCCGAACAGCGCGGTGTAGAACGCCGTCGTCGCCCCCATGTCGGGGGTGCCGAGGTCGATCCAGCTCACGGTGTTCCCGGGGTGCAGGTTCATCGAGATCGCTTTCCGTTGAGGCCGCCTCGCTCCGGCAGCGACGCGAGGCGGTGTTCGGAGCCGGCTCGGCGGCTCAGGTGTAGTAGGGCGAGTGCAGGTCGATGCTGGCGTCTCTGACGATGTCGCCGTCGAACAGCCGTGTCGTGGCCGGGGCTCCGGCCCGGCGGGCTTCTTCGGCGAAGGGAGGCGGTCCAGCCCGCTCGCACTAGTACGCTCGTCCTAGTGGGGCGAGCATGGACTAGGATGGCCGTACTAGTCAAGGGGGTCTCGATGGCCGCGGACACGAAGTCCCGCATGATCAGCGCCGCGATCGGACTGCTGCAGCGCCACGGCCTGGCCGCGATGTCCTTCACCGACGTCCTGGCCGAGAGTGGTGCCGCGCGCGGAGCGATCTACCACCATTTCCCGGGCGGCAAACAGCAGCTCGCACTCGAAGCCGCCCGCCGCAACGCCGAAGACGTCCGCGGCCACCTGCACGAACTGCCGGCCCGAACGCCACGCGAAGTCGTGGAGGCGTTCCTCGGCAACGTCCGTCCCGTGGTACAGGCGTCCGCCGAGGGCGGCGGCTGCGCAGTCGCGGCCGTCACCGTCGACGGCGGCGCGGCCAATGCCGACCAGAGCAGCCTGCGCACTGTCGCGGCCGATGCATTCACCGGCTGGGGCGACGAACTCGCCGGAAAACTCACCCACGCCGGAATGAGCTCGTCCCAAGCCGCCGATCTGGCCACCCTCATGATCGTCACCCTCGAAGGCGCCCACATCCTGTGCCGCGCCGCAGGCAGCATCGCCCCCTTCGACAGAGCGGCCGCCGCCCTGCTCTCCGGCCTCCCGAGCCCGGGGTGAACCGGCGCTCCGGTGGCGCGCTGGCGGTCGCCTCGTGGCCCGCGACCGGGAGCGATGCGGCGTCGCGCACCTTCCGACAGATTCGGGTGATCTTGGCGCCTTCCTCGGGGGTGAGCGGCCCGGTCGTGTCCGCTCCACCCCGAGGGTGGTGGCCACTGCGCGTCCGACAGGTCCAGGGTCGCCTCGACGAGTTGGGTCTGGGCCGAGGATCACGTCGCGACCAATCTGCTCGGCCCGATCCGGATGACGAACGCATTCCTGCCGCTGCTGGTGGGCAAGGACGACGCGGTCCCGCCAGGCGTGCGCATGACCCTGGTGGGCCAGGAGGACAGCGAGCAGTCCATGCCGTCGGACGACTTCCTCACCGACACCCTCGACCTGCTCGATAAACCCGACGCGAAGGAACTGGTCGTCGAGCGCGCCAGGTTTATCCGCGACGCGGTGGCCACGGGCTTCCATGACCACGTCCTTGCCATGATCAGCGGCAGCTCACCGTTCCGTCAGCGGAGCTGTCCGGCCAGCTCAGCAACGCGATCGAGGCTCAAGACGAGTCCTTCGACCATCAGATGCGCCACCTGGCCGAGGTGATCGGCGTCGGACTGACCGCATCGTGGCGGGACAGGCCTGGCCGGTGGCGTGTCAGTTCTCGACCGGCTCCAGGAGGAAGACCGGAATCTCCCGCTCGGTCTTCTTCTGGTGGTCCGCATAATCCGGGTACGCGGCCAAGCAACGCTGCCACCACACGGCCTTCTCTTCCCCGTGGATCTCCCGGGCTTCCATGTCCCAGGTCTGCGTGGCGTCGCGGAGTTCGACCAGTGGGCTGGCGACCATGTTGAAGTACCAGAGCGGGTGTTTCGGGGCGCCGGCGAGCGAGGCCACAGCGGCGTACGTGCCCTCGTGCTCGACGCGCATCACCGGAGTCTTGCGAAGCTTTCCGGTCTTCGCGCCAAGGGTGGTCAACAGGATCGTCGGCCTGCCGCGAGGACTGATGCCTTCAGTGCCGCCGGAACTCTCGTAGAGATCCACCTGGTCTCGTACCCACTGGCTGGGGCTGGGTTCATATTCACCTTCAAGCGGCATGGCCTCAGGTAACCACCGGATTCGCGCCGGTGGGAGAGGACCGCTGTTCCATGGATCGGCGGTCTCTGGACAGCCAGGCGGGATACGGCGAGCATGACGGCATGGACAGGAATGGACTGGGCGAATTCCTGCGGCACCGGCGTGCGATCTTGCGCCCCCGCGACGTCGGGCTGGTCGAGGGGCCGCGCAGGCGTACGCAGGGACTGCGCCGCGAGGAGGTCGCGCAGCTCGCCGGCATGTCCACCGGTACGCCGCCGCGGTCCGGAGCGCAGGCCGACGTCGCCGGGTTGCAGCGCGACCAAGGCAGCCCTGCACTCGTTCACCGAGAGCCTGCGGGTCCAACTGGCCGACACCCCGGTTCAGGTGATCGAGGTGGCCCCGCCGGGGGTCCGGACCGGGCTGATGGGCCAGCAGGACAACGAGCAGGCCATGCCGCTGGACGAGTTCCTGACTGAGGCCCTGGCGCTGCTGGAGGCCGATCCAGCCGCCCAGGAGATCGTCGTGGAAGGCGCCGAGTTCGCCCGCGACGCCGTGGCCAACGGCTCCTACGACCAGGTCCTGGCCATGCTCGGCGGCTCCAAAGCCTGATCCGCACCACCCGCGGTCCGGTCAGCACGCAGATCGAATCGCTCGGTGTGATCGCCGGCTCCGCGCGGGCGACGGCCGGATCTCCGGCGCCACCCGTGCCGACTTCGCCGCCGCTGCCGCCGTCCTCACCAGCGACGGTCATGACGGCACCGCGTACGAACTGGGCGGCACACCCTTCACCATGGCCGACTTCGCCGCCGAAGTCGCCGCCCAGAGCGGCAAGCCGTGACCTACCCCAGCCTGCCCGCCGACGCGTACACCCAGATGTTGCTCTACGCCGGACTGCGTCCTGATCGACACCCGTGAACTGTTCCGGGCCCAACGCGACATCGAATTGGCCGGGGTCGGGTGTGCGAGGTCAGCCGGTTTCGCGACGTGGTGCACTTGCACCAAGCGCCTCCGCCTGTCCGAGCTGATCGTTCCGCGGCGGTTGCCGTTCATAGAGAGCGACGATGACGTTGCCTGCTGGGTATGTGACGACGTGGTGCATCCCGGTCAATGGGGCGGGGACGCTGTTGCCGCCGGTTTCGATCAACCACACGCGGCTGATGCCGTCGACGTTGACGTGGTCGGCTTCGGCGCCGCGCAGCGTGCCCGACACGCTGGGCAATGCGGTCAGGGCGAGGTCGTTGAGCCGGGCGAACGCGGCGGGATAGGCGAAGGCGAACTCGCGCGGCATGGCCGGGTAGTGGCAGCTCGAGGCGGTTGAGCGGGGTCGTGATCAGGTGTGCCAGGAGACGCTTGACCTCGCCCAGCGTGACCGGGACGAGGCCTCTGCCAGGGCTTTGGGGGCTATCGCGGCGGTGACGGTGTGGGCGAGCATGGCCAGGGTGATGTGAGCGGCGGGCCAGCAACCAGCGTCCCCGGCCGGGTGGGATGGTGTCGGAACAAGGGAGCACGAGTCCCTCGGCAGACCGTGCCCAACTCGACCTGCGAGCCGGCCGCTCGCCCCGGCGACATGGGTCTTCACCGCGCCAGTTCGACCACCAGCGCGTCGGCGATCTCGTCGTCACTGGAAGACTCTAGCCACAAAAGCAAACACCGCTGCTGCCGCACCCAGCAGAGCAGTGACAAAGCCTGCCTCGATCGCCAGCCGGACCTGACGCGCAGCCCGCAGCACGTCCCTGAACGGCAAGTCCTCCACCCGACCCGGAGGAGCCGATATTTCAGCAAGAGTCCAAGGCTTGTTGTACAACAGATGGTGGAGGTACGTACCACATTCCCGCAGGGCAGCATCGATTGCATCGATGTCGTTGACATTTTTTGAGGCATGCACGAGCCAGAGGCCAATTCGTGCACACTTGAAGTACTCCTCGTCCTCCGGCGTCGTTCCGGTGAGTTTCGCCGCCTGGGAAACCGTGACCTTCGCCTCCCACCGCAGAGCCTGGCGCAATTCCCTGCGCTCCTTGACGATTTGCCCTTTTCCCTGCACCGAGGGCTTGAAGGACAAGATTTGGTATCTGCGCAGGAAGACCAGGGTTTCGACGGCGGCAAGCAAATTATCGAAAAGACGAAGATCAGGGTTGCGGTACTTGCGCAGGACGGCCCAGTGGACAACATAACCCAGAAATATGAAATGGGAGACCAACAGGGCGGATAGCACAAGATTCAAGATTCTCAGCTCGAGGAGAGCGAGGGCGGAAGCACTTATCCATACCGGAACCAGTGACAAGACAACAAGTATCAAGGTTACCATAGGAGCCTCGACATCGTAGAACGCGCGCCTCCGCGCATCGACGACCATGTCTTCGGAGTGCCCGAGTCTCACCAGCTCGGCGAGCTCGGGATGAGAGCCGGTGCCCTTTCTCGGCCTCGACCCCTTTCGCAGTTTGACTACAACGGCCAGCACCAGATCGACCAGCCGCACGCATATGCGCTCGGAACGCGGCACGAACTGAACAGCGCGAATCCATACGTCATCCGGATGTTTGCTCATTCGGCCGACCACTCTATCACCCATCGTCCAAGATCAGCGAGTCCAAGTCGCGGCCGTCGATGACTTCTCCAGCCATCTCCGCGGCACGCTTGTGCAATATACGCGTGCCCCATGAGCGCAAAGATTCCGAACGGCATCTTCGAGGCAACCCAGCCGATGGCCGCGACTGCTGCGATCAGAAGATCGTTGCTCCATCTTTCGCAGGCTTCAAGATCCCGGTTTCCAGAGCGGAACGACGAAGTGCCCGAAAGGGCGATGCGCCCGGCCGCCAAGGACGCACGGCGGGACGGTCCGGCGTCACTTCCGCTGCCACGGAAGTACCTTCCCATGGGCGAACGTCCTGTCCCGCCAAGTTGAGGGCGTTCCACCAGGTTCCTACGCAGTGCAGCCGGAGCGGGTCAGCCGCGCATCAGGCGTTCGGCCTGGCTCCTCTCTTCCGGTAACACGTCGCGAGGCCGGCTTTCGCGGAGTTGCCACGGGGTGGTGAAGCCGTCGGGGAACCGCCACCGGCCGGACAACGCCCGATCGATGCGCCGCCGCACCTCATGCTCCGTCTCGGGCTCTGCCGCGAACACAACCGTCACGTGCAGCTCGTCGCCAACCCGGTCGGCGTGCGCCCGATGCGGCGACAGAGGACACGGCCCTTCATGGTCCCAATGCCCGCACAACGCGACCGTGACGGCCGCGCCGGGAGCAGCCTCGTCGGCTTCCGGCTCCATGACGAGGATCGCCTCGTGGACAAACGCCTGCCGCATGAAGCCAGTGTGTCGGACACACCTGATGAACGCACTCATCTGCTGCTGACCGAGCGTTGCGACGTCCTGCCATGCCGACGAGCGGACGCAACCAGGCGAGGGTGAGCTGGGCTCGAACTTGTCCCCAGAGCTGGCCAGGCTCGGGTTGTTGCTGCCCGGCGAGGTCGAGCCGGTGACCCGGCCGCGCGTCGGCGCCGCCGGCGTCGATGCGTTCGAAGCGATCACCGACGGGTTCCGCCGCTCGGATTCGCCCACGCGGCGGGCTGTGCCGCGCCGCTGCGGTCACGCAACTGCACCAGGTGCGCCGGCTCGAGACGCCGTCTGCACGCCGGAGGTCCGGACCTGGCCGTGGACGTCGCCGTCTGGCTGATCTGACGCAAGGTGAACGACAGGGCAGTGCCGCGAGTTCCTCAACGAAACCCCCGCGCCGAAATCACCACCGCCATCCGCGACTGGCTCCACACCCACCACCACCTGATCCCGGGCCCGTCCGGTCGTGCGGGACTACGCTGGGTTCTCCGCGACGGCGAGGTAGTCCGTGTAGATCTGCGGCGAGCCCGAGAACGAGGCCAGCTGCTTCCACTCCTCGTACATCTGCTTGGTGTCGCGGTGGGCGGCCGCGAACTCCGCGGCCTCGCCGGTGGCGATGTCGGGCTCGGGGTAGAAGACGTCCAGCGCGTCCAGGCTCGCGATCTCCATCATCATCACGTACTGGTCGAGGCGGTTGCCCCGCTCGCCCTTGAGCACGTGGAACCGCCAGTCCGGGTAGTCGTCGATCCGGTGGTGGTTCTCGGCGATGAAGCGGTCGAACACCTCCTCGGTCACACCGGCGCGCAACGCCAGGTTGTGGATCCCGACGACCCGGGCGACGGGCTCTTCCCCCGGGCGGTCGCGGTAGCGGGGGCCGGGCGTGACCGTGCTCCGCGGATTGTCGGCCAGCAGCCGGTAGTCGGTGAACAACGTCGGCAGCTCACCGTACGTGCCCAGCCGCCGCCACCGCGCCAGCACCACCTCCGCCTCCGGGTGCCGCGCCCAGAACAGCCGGGCCGGCTCGGTCTGCTCACCCCGGGCCGTGACGTAGCGGTCGCGCTGCTCGGCGCTCTCGATCTCGTACAACATCAGGTACTGCCCGGTCCGCTCCCCGCGCAACCCGCGCAGCAGAGTCCACCGCCACCCCGGGTACAAGGGCAGGTGCACACCTTCACCACGCACGAAGGTCTCGAACTCCTCCGGCGTAACACCAGCCTCCGTGTCGATGGCGATGTACTGGAAAGTGAACACCGACGAGCGTCCCAATTGCGTCCAATCCTCGAGCCGGAAAGGGGAACGCGCGTCCGACAAGCACGACTCCCCTGCACCACATCCTGCCAGCTCCAGAGCACCGGGGCCTGCGAGACTTCCCCGCTGATCGGCCACCGCCCGCATCAACCCGTGGCGAGAGATCTATCCAGCGAGGGGCCACGCAATGGATTACCTACTAACGGACGTAGACGCCTGTCGCTCCGTCGAGTTGATTGTTGAGTGAGTCTGCGCAAAGTTGCGCGCTCCTGGAGGTACTCGTGCGTCGTCTTGTTGGAATGGCCGTCGCGATAGCCGCCTGCACCTCGGTGGTCACGGTCGCCGAAGCCGTCCCCGCCGCAGCCGCGGAGCCGGGTTACTTCGCTGCCCAGCGCGTCGGCGAACGGCCGCCGATGGGCTGGAACAGCTGGAACAGGTTCGGCTGCGACATCAACGAGGACCTCGTCCGCGGTGCCGCCGACGCACTGGTGTCGTCCGGCATGAAGGACGCGGGCTACCAGTACATCAACATCGACGACTGCTGGGCGGAACAGAATCGCACGGCCGAGGGCAAGCTCGAACCCAGCCACGAACGCTTCCCACACGGCATCAAGACCCTCGCCGACTACGTCCACGGGCTCGGCCTGAAGCTCGGCATCTACACCAGCGCCGGCACACTGACCTGCCAGAAGACCATGCCCGGCGCGCTCGACCACGAGGAGGCGGACGCGCAGTCCTTCGCCGATTGGGGCGTCGACTATCTCAAGTACGACAATTGCAACAACCAGGGTCGACCGGCGATCGAGCGCTACACGAAGATGGGCGACGCGATCAAGAAGACCGGCCGCCCGATGATCTACGCCCTCTGCGAATGGGGCGAGAACAAGCCGTGGACCTGGGGGCGCGACGCCGGTGCGCAGCTGTGGCGCACCACCGGCGACATCAGCGACAACTGGGGCAGCATGACCGGCATCCTCGACCAGCAGGTCGGCCTGGAAAAGTTCGCGGGCCCCGGCGGCTGGAACGACCCGGACATGCTCGAAGTCGGCAACGGCGGCATGACCGACACCGAGTACCGGTCGCACTTCGCGCTGTGGGCGCTCCTGAACGCGCCGCTGCTGGCCGGGAACGACCTGCCCGCGATGTCGCCCGCCACCAAGGCGATCCTCGAGAACAACGACGTCATCGCGCTGGACCAGGACTGGGCCGGCACACAGGGCCGCAAGCTCCGCGACGACGGCGACACCGAGGTCTGGGCGAAGCCGATGTCCGATGGATCGGCCGCGGTAGTGCTCTTCAACCGTGGGTCGGCGAGCACGACCATCAGCACCACGGCGGCGGAACTCGGTCTCGAGGGCCACACCTTCCGCGTCCGCGACCTCTGGACCGGCACGGAAACCGAAACCGCGGGCACCCTCCGCGACGCCGTCGCGTCCCACGACTCGTCCGTCTTCCGGGTCTGGCCGTCGACGCACCCGTCGGCCGCGCCGATGACGACGCTGGCCCTGCCGGCGCCGGACTACGTGCCCGCCGACCGCCCGCTGACCACCACCCTTCAGGTCATCAACGACGGCAGCACGCCGATCACCCAGCTCCGGGCCACCGTCGCGACGCCCGTCGGCTGGCAGCTCGACGGCCCCGGCACGTTCACGGTTCCGGCCGTACCCCCGGGGAAGTCGTGGCAGCAGCAGATCACGTTCAAGCCGGTGGCGCCGGGTGGCGAGCGCGTCAGGCTGGCGGCCAAAGCCGACTACTCCACCGCGTGGGGCAAGCGCGCCTTGGGCTCGGAAGGCACGTCGCCGCTCGTCTCCCGCCCGTCGTCCGGCACGACGGCGTTGTCAAAGGCCCCGTGGATGTCGTCCGACAACGGCTGGGGCCCGGTCGAACGCGGCACGAGCAACGGCGAGAGCCAGCCTGGTGACGGCCACCGGATCACCATCGCCGGGGTCGGCTACGACGACGGCATCGGTGCCCACGCCCCCTCGAGCGTGCGGGTCTACGTCGGCGCATCCTGCACGTCCGTCGGCGCCCTGGTCGGGATGGACGACGAGAACGCCGGTGGCAGCGTGGGGTTCCGCATCCTCGGTGACGGCAAGGAACTCGCCGCGACGGGCGTCATGCACCCCGGAGACAGGGCACAGGCGCTGTCCGCACAGCTGACCGGCGTCCAGGTGCTGGAACTGTCGGTGACCGACGCCGGCGACGGCAACACCAACGATCACGCCGACTGGGCGAACGCCACGATCACCTGCTGAGGCTGGCAGCCGCCACCCGGTTTCCGATACCCGGCGCCATCGCCGGGTGCAGGACGACCTTCGTCCAGCCGTCGTCTTTTGCGTCGGATATGAGTCGCGCCCAAGGCACTTGGTACTCGCCCCTGGCCACCGCTATCTCCGAGGCATGACTGTTGCGTTGTGTCGATGAGCCGCCGATGTTGTCGCGTTCTGGGCGGCGGTGGCATCAGCCGGTCGGCGTCGGCGGACAGGCTGCAGCGCGGAACGAACAGGCCGGGCCGGTGGGCACGAACGCGGCCGTGCCGGCGGCGCCTGGCGGTCCGTCAGCGCAGGGACGGCAATCCGGCGGCCAAGGCGGCGAGCGCACGCTTCAGCGTCGGCAGGAACGGGAGGCACGCCGCGGCCAGGTCCGGGTTCTGGGCGTAGACCTCGCGCAGCGTCGGCGGCGGGTTCGCGGCCGGGTAGACCATCCCCGCCAAGCCGCTGGCCGCCCCGGCCAGTTCGAACCCTTCGCCCTCGGTCAGCTCCGGGCACGCCCGGGCGACCGCCGCGCCGAGTTCGGTGAGGACGCCCAGCACCAGTCGCTTGAAGTCGCGGGCGGCCGGGACCGAGACGTTGTGCTCCAGCGACGTCGCGGTGTGGCCCAGCAGATCGCAGAACAGCGTCCGTTCGGCGAGTGTCTCGGCCAGCACGTCGACGACGGCGTTCCCGGCCGCGAGCCGGCGGGCGACCTCGTCCGCCCAGTCGCGCCAGCACGCGGAAGCCAGCTCGAGGTAGATCTCCTCGCGGGTACCGAAGTAGCGGGTGACGTTGGACTTGGCCAGCCCCACGGCCGTGGCGACGCTGCCCAGGCTCACGTTGCGCACGCCGGATTCCAGAGCGAGCTCACGGGCCGCCGCGAGGATGGCCACGCGCCGCTGCTCCTTCTGCTCCGGCCGCCTGGCCCGCATGAACATCGACTGAGACATATCTCAGCCATCATACGGTCCACTTAACAGGACAACGTTCTCTTGTTAAGAGTACATCGTTCTGTTAATTTGGCGAGCACCGTCACGAGCGAAGGGGATCCACGTGGTCGAGGTGCGATTGCGGGTCAACGGGGTCGACGAGCTGCTCGACCTCCCACCACAGGTCAGCCTGCTCGACGCGCTGCGCGAGCGGCTGGGGCTGACCGGCACGAAGAAGGGCTGCGACCAGGGCGCCTGCGGCGCGTGCACCGTGCTCGCCGACGGCGAGCGGATCAACTCCTGTCTCGCGCTGGCCGTGCAGTACACCGGCCGCGAAATCACGACCATCGAGGGCGTCGACGACCCGCTGCAGCGGGCTTTCGTCCGCAACGACGGCTTCCAGTGCGGTTACTGCACCTCCGGCCAGATCTGCTCGGCGATCGGGATGCTGGCCGAGCACTCCGGCGGCACGCCGAGCGCGGTCACCGAACACCTCGCCGGCCCCGGTGGCGAACTGACCGACGCGGAGATCCGGGAGCGCATGAGCGGCAACCTGTGCCGCTGCGGCGCCTACAACGGGATCGTCCACGCCATCCAGGAGGCCACGAGATGAGGTCGTTCACCTACCTGAGCGCCCCGGACGTCGAGACGGCGGTCCGCGCGATCGCCACCGAGCCGAACGCGAAGTTCCTCGGCGGCGGGACGAACCTCGTCGACCTGATGCGGGAGGACATCGAGCAGCCCGACGTGGTCGTCGACATCACCCGGCTGCCGCTGACCGGGATCGACGAGCTGCCCGGCGGCGGCCTGCGGATCGGCGCGCTCGTCCGCAACAGCACGCTCGCGGCCCACCCCCTGGCCCGGACCCGCTACCCGGTGCTGGCCCAGGCCGTCCTCAACGGCGCCTCGGCCCAGCTGCGGAACATGGCGACCGTCGGCGGCAACCTGCTGCAGCGCACCCGGTGCCTCTACTTCTACGACGGTGCGGCCGCGTGCAACAAGCGGACACCGGGCAGCGGCTGCGCCGCGATCGGCGGGTTCACCCGGAACGCCGGCGTCCTCGGGGTCAGCGACCACTGCATCGCCACGCACCCCTCCGACATGTGCGTCGCGCTGGCCGCCCTCGACGCAGCAGTCGAAGTGGAGAGCACGCGCGGCACCCGCCGCCTCCCGCTGGCCGAGTTCCACCGCCTGCCCGGCAGCACTCCGCAGGTCGAGACCGCACTGGCCGCGGATGAGCTGATCACCGCCGTCGAGCTGCCCGCCCTGCCGATCGCCGCGCACTCCCGCTACCGCAAGGTGCGCGACCGCGCGTCCTACGCCTTCGCCCTGGTCTCGGTCGCGGCCGCGCTGGAGACCGGAAACGGCGTCGTGACCGGCGTCCGCCTGGCGCTCGGCGGTGTCTCCGCGAAACCGTGGCGGGCCCGCGAGGCCGAGCGGATCCTGCTCGGCGCACCGGCGACCGAAGAGTCCTTCCGCCGGGCGGCCGCCGCCGAGCTGGCGCCCGCGGTGGGGCAACGGGACAACACCTTCAAGATCGAGCTCGCGCAGCGCACCATGGTCGCGACGCTGCGACAGCTGCTCACCGACGGGAGCGCCGCATGACCAGGACCCTGCCCGCGACGGAGACCGGCCCCGTCGTCGGCAAGCCGATCGACCGGGTCGACGGCACGGCCAAGACCACCGGCGCCGCCCGCTTCTCGGCCGAATACCCCCTCCCCGGCCTGGCGCGCGCGGCACTGGTGCACGCGACGATCAGCCGCGGCCGGATCACCGCGATCGGGACCGAGGCCGCGGCCGCGGTCCCCGGCGTCGTCGCGGTGCTCACCCACCTGAACGCCCCGCCGCTGAAACCGGCGCCGAAGGTGAACCCGCTGAACCTGAGCACGCTGGTCTCCGGCACTTCGGTCGACTACCTCAACACCGACGAGGTGCACTGGGACGGCCAGCCGGTGGCGGTCGTCGTCGCCGACACCCTCGAAGCCGCTCGCGAAGCCGCCGGGCTGGTCACCGTGACCTACGAGACGTGGACGTCCACTGTGGACTTCGCCGCCGAAGAGAAGAACGCCCAGCCGCAGAAGAGCACCATGATCGTGTCCGGCGGAGCGAAGAAGGGCGACGCCGAGGCCGCACTCGCCGCGGCGCCGGTGTCGCTCGATCTGCGGTTCACCACGCCGCCGCACCACCACAACGCGATCGAGCCGCACGCGACCACCGCGTCCTGGGACGGCGACCGGCTGACCGTCCACGAGGGCACGCAGAGCATCGACTGGGTCCGCACGCACCTCGCCGGGCGATTCGGTGTGCCGCCCGCGAACGTGCGGGTGATCGCCCCGTTCGTCGGCGGCGGCTTCGGCGGCAAGGTGATGCTCTGGCCCGGCACGATCATCGCCGCGCTGGCGGCCCGCGCGACCGGCCGGCCGGTCCGGCTCGCGCTCACCCGGGAAGGCGTCTACCGCACGGTCGGCGGGCGCACGCCGTCCACGCAGCGAGTCGCACTCGGCGCCGACACCGACGGCAAGCTGACCGCGCTCGTCCACACCAGCGTGACGCGCACCGGGCGGGTCGGCGGCGTGCCCGAGCAGGTGACGTCGCAGTCGAGGCACCTCTACGCCGCCGAAAACATCCTGGTCCAGCACAACCTGGTCGAACTGGACCTGCTCTCGAACACCTCGATGCGCGCGCCGGGCGAGTCGATCGGGACCTACGCGCTGGAGGCGTCGATCGACGAACTCGCCCACCGGCTCGGTGTCGACCCGATCGAGCTGCGGATGCGGAACGAACCGGCGACGAACCCGATCGACGGCAAGGAGTTCACGCACCGGATGCTGCGTGAGGCCTACGCGCAGGGCGCCGAGCGGTTCGGCTGGGCCGACCGGACGCCGGAACCGGGGTCGATGCGTGACGGGCGGTGGCTGGTCGGGATGGGCGTCGCGTCGGCGTACCACCCGGCCTGGCAGTTCGCCGCCAGCGTCACGGTCCGGCTCTCGGTCGACGGCAGCGTGCTGGTGCGGTGCGGTTTCCACGAAATGGGCATGGGCGGCGCGACAGCGCAGGCGCAAATCGCCGCCGACGCGCTCGGGGTGCCGTTCGATGCGGTGCGGGTCGAGTACGGCGACTCCACCCTGCCGGTGAGCCCGGGTGCCGGCGGATCCATGCAGACGGCGAGTATCGCCAACAGCCTGCTGGCCGCGTGCGAGAAGCTGAAGCGAGAGCTGGACAAGCTGGCGAAACGCTCGGGTTCGGCCGGGATGAGCCCAGCGACGATCCTGGCCAAGGCCGGCGTGCCGTCGGTCGAAGCCGCCATCGGCTCCGACACCCGGTTCGGCCGGGTGGCCGGGCAGCTGAAGTTCGCGGCGAAGTTCCTGCGCGACCAGCGGCGCTGGATGAAGGCCGCCTGCGGGGCCCAGTTCTGCGAGGTCCGCGTCGATCCGGACACCGGCGAGGTACGGGTGTCGCGCTGGACCGCGGTGTTCGACGTCGGCCGGGTGATCAACGCGAAGACCGCGTCGAGCCAGCTGCGCGGCGGGATCGTGATGGGCATCGGCATGGCACTGGCCGAGGAGACCCTGGTCGACCCGCGCACGGGACGGATCATGAACCCGAGCCTCGCCGAGTACCACGTCCCGGTGCACGCGGACATCCCGCCGATCGACGTCAGCTACCTCGACGACCCGGACCCGACGATGCCGCTCGGCCTGATCGGCGTGGGCGAGGTGGGCATCACCGGCGTCGCGGGAGCGATCGCGAACGCAGTCCACCACGCAACCGGCCGGCGGATCCACGACCTCCCCATCACCCTCGACAAGCTGTTGTGAGACCGGCGGATCGGACACCGGGGATCGCGCCGCCACGCCACACGGGCCAGCACGCGGTCGACGTTGAATGCTTCGACAGGCCCGCCGGGAAGTGCGAGCCCGGCGTCCCCCGCCCTCGAGAGGACACCGATGACCGCCTTGCAGCCCGTGACGTCCGAAAACTCCTCCACGTCGGTCTCGCCGGCTCCGACGGCCGGGCCGCAGTGCTCGACGGCGAGATCGTCGTCCACAACGACGCCGGCCAGATCGACTTCGGTCTCCTGCAGGAACGCCGCTGCCGCTACCTTCTCTGAATTGCGCGTAACTGTCCCTGTCAGCTGTTATAGCCTCCCTTCCACTGTCCGGCCTCGGAGCGCATAGCCACATCCCGCGGCACTGACTGCAGACGAGTCCCGGATGACACGATTGGAGCAAGGCTTCAGCCTGAAAGTAGCGGAATCGAGCCGCACTGTCACACTAACCGGTTGACCTCGCGAGACACCGTGGACACGGAATGTCAGCCAGCTCATCCTGAATAGCGTGTCAATGGGGCCGAAGACGTTGCGGATTGTCGACCTGACGCACGCGTTCGGCCCTGGCGTGGCGGGCTCCGAGGATTTCGCCGGGGAGCGTCGTGAGCCGGCGCTCAGCCTCCGGCGCGACGGGTTCGACCTACAGCGGCACAGCATGCCGGGTGCCTGGGCGACCCATGTGGACGCCCCCGCGCACATGCGTGCGGGCGGACGCACAGTGGACCAGTTGCGGCCGGACGAACTGGTACTACCGTTGGTGGTCATCGACCTGTCCGCCCAAGTGACCCGTGATCCCGGTACCTGTCTGGACGTTCCGCACATCCTGGACTGGGAGCGGCGGTACGGCCAGGTGCCGGAAAAAGCCTTCGTGGCTTTCCGGTCGGACTGGTCGAACCGGTGGCCGAGCCAAGACGCGATGCGAGGCCGTGCGCCCGATGGTCGTGTCCGGTCACCGGGGTGGACCGTGGCCGCGATCGATTTCCTGGTGGGGCAACGGGACACCACGGCCTTCGGCCACGAGACGATCGACACCGACCCGGGCCGCCGGGTCACCTGTGACGCCGACGGATCGAACGCCGAGGAGATCGCCGGCAGACAACACCCGGCGGAGGCCCGGATCTTCGAGCACGACCGCTACCAGGTGGAGATGATGGCGGCCCTGTCCGAAGTCCCGCCGCTCGGCGCCACGGTGGTCGTCGGCGTCGGCAAGGCCCAGAGCGCCACCGCGTTTCCCGCCCGCGTTCTGGCGTTGGTACCGGACACATGAGCCGGCATTACCTGATGTGCGCTCCGGTCCACTTCGACGTGACCGAGAAAAGCAACCCCTGGATGCAGCCGAACCACGTGGTCGACAGGGAACGCGCGGTGTCGCAGTGGCGCACCCTGGTGGACGTCTACGAGCGCCTCGGACACCGGGTGAGCTTGCTGGATCCGGTGCAAGGCTTACCGGACATGGTGTTCACCGCCAACGGCGCCGTCGTGGTCGGCGGCCGGGCGTTCGTGGCGCGGTTCCGCAGTGCCACAAGACAACCCGAGTCCGCAGCGCACCAGCGGTGGCTGGAGTCAACCGGCACCTACACCGTCGCGATGTCCGAGGGGATCGGCGAGGGAGAGGGCGACTTCCTCTTCACCGGACGGCATGTCCTGGCGGGCACCGGCTTCCGCACGGAACACCCCACGCATCTGGAGGCTCAGGAGTTCCTCGGCTACCCGGTGCTCTCCCTGCGGTTGGTCGACGCGTGCTTCTACCACCTCGACACCGCCCTGCTGCCTCTCGACGCCGACACCATCGCCTACTACCCCGGCGCGTTCTCGGCGGGCAGCAGGCGTCTGCTCGAGCGCCTGTACCCGGACGCCCTGCTCGCCACCGCCGCGGACGCCCGCCACTTCGGCCTCAACGCGATATCCGACGGCCACCACGTCGTCATCCCTGCCGACAGCACGCACTTCGCCGACCGCCTGCTCGACCGGGGCTATGAACCGATCCCCGTCGACCTCTCCGAGTTCCGGGCATCCGGCGGCGGCCCCAAATGCTGCACCCTCGAACTGCGCCCCGCGGATGGCACGCCGGCCGGATGAGGTGCGTTCTCGCTGATCAGCTCGGCCAGCGCGAGGGCGGTCGACAGGACTTCGTCCGGGGAACCACGCGGTTGACCAGACCGGGCTCGAACGCACGTCGAGTGGTGATCGGGGTGCCGGTGGAAATCATCTCCATGGCGATCTTCCGCGGGATCCGGAGGCAAGTGACAATGCGGCCATTCGGGTGCAGATCAGCTTCGGATTCGTCATCGACGCCGGCGAGGCGCGTTCCGCCCGCGACCCGGTCGACTCCGCGCGGTACGACACCAGAACCGGCATCGCCGGATCGCGGCGCCAGTTCGGCAACGAACGTCTCGCGGCCACGGAGTCTTCTCCAGTTGGGAGAGGAAATCGGCGAGCTGGGCGCCGGCCATCTGTGCTCGTAAGCGTCTGGTCGACGCCGTCCGGCTCCCGGTGCCGAACAGGGCCAGCAGCGCGAGCTCACCAGGGTCGAGGGTCAGCGGGTCGACGCGCTCACCAGCCCGCGCAGCCGGCAGCTCAATTACGGATGAACTCTCCTGCGCGCGGATGAACACCCGGGTGGTGGTGATCTCGCCGGGACTACTGGGCGGTGCCGGCTACTCACCTGTCCTGCCCCTTGTGCAAAATCGCAGGAGCGTGGCGGGCAGATCCTCACGTCCGGGTGCCGGCTCGGCGCCCCCGCAGCGGAAAGCCCGAAACGGCGTCTTGCCGCCGCCGCGGCGCGCTGAGAAGCTGCGGCCAGCCGAACGGGAGAGGGCTGCCATGCGCGGGCTGCGGAGCTGGTGGGTCCGGTGGCGGGGGTGGTGGCTGCTGGTCGCCGCCGCCACGGTGGTGGCGGTGCTGGCCGCGCTCGGCAAGGCCTACCCCGGGACGCTGGCCGCGGCCGCCGTCGCGGCGGGCGGGGTGGTGGCCGCCGTGCTCTCCGACCGGGGAAAGGCACACCTCACCGCGAAAACGGCGCCGAAGCAGCCGCTCCACGTCTCGCGCGTCGACCGCATCACCGACCCGATCCGGCTCGGCGTCCACCCCGCCGCCGCGGTGGCCCGCGAAGACGGCAGTGCCGACCGCGTTCCGCCGTTCGTCCGGCGCGACCGCTCGGCCGAACTCGCCGAAGCCCTCACGCCCGGCGGGTTCGTCCTGCTCGTCGGCGACTCGACGGCCGGGAAGACCCGCCTGGCGTACGAAACCCTGCGCGAGCGCCTGCCACGCCACGTCTGCGTGGTCCCCGAAGGACCCGACGCCCTGGACGCCGCCATCGCCGCCGCGAAGCAACACCGGCCCAGCGTGCTGTGGCTCGACGACCTCGAGCGCTACCTGCTCGCCGGCGGCCTCGCGCGCACCGACCTCGACACGCTCGCCGCAGCGAAGGTACTCACCCTGGCCACCCTGCGCGCCCACGAACGCGAGCGGTTCAGCCTGCGGCACGACGGCGAGCGGGAGCCGGGCGAGCGGCAGCGGGCCCGCGCGGGCCGGGACGCGCTCGACGCCGTAACCCGGGAGATCCGGCTGGAGCGCTGCTGGTCCGACCGCGAGCTGGCCGCGGCCCGCCTGTTCGAGGACGACACCCGGATCGCCGCAGCACTGGCGAGCACCCCCCGGCACGGCCTCGCCGAGCACCTGGCGGCCGGGCCGGAGCTGGTGCGCGAACTACAGGACGCGTGGGCGCCGGGGTCCGGAAGGGCCCGCGGGGCCGCTCTGGTCACCGCCGCGGTCGACGTCCGGCGGACGAGCCACCACCGGCCGCTGCCGGTGCCGCTGCTGTGCGAGCTCCACGAGACGTACCTGGACGAGCGCGGTGGCGCGGCCCTGCGCCCGGAAGACTGGGAACGGCACTCTCCTGGGCCACCCAGCCCCTGCACGCCACCAGCAGCCTCCTCGAACCGGACGCGCACGGCGGCCTGCTCGCCTTCGACTACCTCGTCGACCACGTGAGCCAGGACCCCGCCGCACCACTGGTCCCCGACGTCGTCTGGGACGCCGTCCTCGCCGAGGCCGCCCCGGCCGATCTCGTCCCGGTCGCGTGGGAAGCGTCGTTCGCCGGCCGCCTCGACCACGTCGAACGGGCGCTCGACCGGGCGGCGGCCGCCCACGAATACCGCGCCGCGGCGGCGATCGCCGTCAACCTCGCCGAGGCCGGCCGCGAAACCACCGCGATCGCGCGTCTGGAGGCAATCATCTCCGACGCGACGGGAATCGTCACCGCCGACGACCTGCGCGCCATGCAGCACGACCTCGCCTGGGTGGTCGGCGGCGCCGTCGCGGGCCGCGGCGACCCCGAACGCGCCCTGCATCTCGCCGAACACGTCGTCAGCGAGAGCGCGGCGGCGGTCGGCGAGCAGCACCCGACCACCCTGCACGCCCGGCTCACCGTCGCTCGCCAGCTCGGCGATCTCGGCGCCGAGGCCGAAGCGCTCGCCCTCGCCGAGCACGTGGCCGCGGACGCGGCTGCCGCCCACGGACCCGACGCCGCGGTCACCTTGAGCGCGCGGTTCGAAGTCGCCGTCTGGACGCGCGAAACCGCCGGACCGGAAGCCGGTGCCGAGCGGTTCGCCGCCCTGCTCGACCAGATCGCGCCGTTGCCGTCGGCGTGGCCGGGGCTGGCCGCCGACTGCCGGTGGAACCTCGGCGGCGCGTTGCTGGAGAGCGGCGACGCGCACCGCGCGGCAGAGGTCCTTGCCACCGCCGTCGCCGACGCCGAGCGCTCCTACGGCCGGCACCACGCCCGGACCTTCGACATCCGCGCGTCCCACACAGAAGCGGTCGGCGCGGCCGGGGACGTCCCGGCCGCGAAGGTGATGGCAGCCGACCTCGCGGCGGAGTGCGCACGCCGGCTGGGTGCCGACCATCCCACTACGCGGGACGTAGTCACGCTGACGCAGCAGTGGCCCTAGGTGTATCGGCCAGGGATGGCAGCGGGACCGAATTGAGCTATAACCCCACCTGAAGTGGGCCACGGACCTGCAGCTCGAGTGACTTCACAAAAGCCCGACCGCGATGCGGGACATTTCCCGCGGCTGCGTGTTCAAAGGGCGGCTTGAACCCCGCACGTGCGATATCTCCCCACGCTTGGGGAGATCATGGTAGTGCAGAGTCACAGCTCTCGCACGAACCACGGGTACCGCGACACGAAGGTCATCTGCCCAGACGGATACCCGCCCGCGAATTGGCCTGAGCCTCACCACCGAGGAATCCCGCCACTTGCACAGCGGATTGCGATAAATGGTCGATTGACAATAATTGCCTTGCGATGTGGATCATACTTATTGCATCAGTACCCATGCCGATCCGCTGACCTGGAAGGTCTCTTGATGCCGCTGCGTGCAAGATCCCGGAGAAGATTCGTTGTCCCTGCCGCCGCGACGGTGACCGCACTGGGGGCGCTCACCCTCGCCGCGCCACCGGCCCAAGCCGCCGACATCGACGTGCCCTGTGATCCGGCCGCACTGGTCCAGGCGGTCGCCGCGGCCAGCGCCTCGACCGCCGCGGACACCCTGTCCCTGGCTCCGGACTGCGTTTACACCCTCACCTCGCCGGCTGATGTCCCCTCGGGCACCGGGCTGCCCGCCATCAACGGGAAGCTCACCATCAACGGCAACCACGCCACCATCGGCCGGGCCCCGGACGCACCCCGGTTCCGGATCATCGACAACTGGGGTGAGCTGACCCTCGACCAGGTCACGATCACCGGCGGCCACGCCCCCGACGGCGCCGGCACCAACTCCTACGGCGACGGGACCGGGGGCGCTTCCGGGGGTGGTATCCGGAACTGGGGCCCGTTGACCATCACTGACAGCATCATCGCCGGCAACACGTCCGGGGCGGGCGCGCCCGGTGCCGACGCCACCGCCACCACCAGCGCCGGCCGCGGCGGCCTCGGTGGCTTCGGCGGGGGTATCGCCTCGTACGCCCTCACCCCGGTGACGCTGACGATCACCAACAGCTGGATCACCGGGAACGCCACCGGCGGCGGTGGCCGGGGCGGCAACGGCACGGGCACGAAGCCGGGTGGCGACGGTGGCTCGGGTGGTTTCGGTGGCGGCATCGACCTCACCAGCGGCACCGCCCTGCGGGTCACCGGTAGCAGCTTCACCGGCAACACCGCAGGGCAAGGCGCTCAGGGCGGTTCCGGTGGCGCGGACGGCGGCGGATCGGGAGCCGGCGGCAGCGGCGGTACCGGCGCCGGGATGTTCGTGTCCACCACGCAGGGCGAGCCGCTGAACCCGATCGTCACCGCAACGAAGATCTCCGGCAATCAGGCGGGTCGCGGAGGCGACGCCGGTGTCCCGGGGCCCGGCGGATACCTCGGCTGGGCCGGCTTCGGCGGCGGCGGTGGCGGACTCTCCGTGTTCTACGACACCCTCACCCTCGACGGCGGAACGGTCACCGGCAATGCCGCGGGGGAACCGGGCGCGGGTTACTTTCCCCTCCCCGCCTCCGGCGGTGGCATCGACACCCTGAGCGCGCATGTCACGCTGGCCAACGGGGCCGTGGTGAGCGGCAACCGGCCCGACAACTGCTACTCCGTCGCCGACGTTCCCGGCTGTGTCAACGATGTGCGGGCCGCGCGGACGGCAGGCACGGACCGCCGGGCCCACGACGTCGCGGCACGGGACGCGGCCTCGGCGACGCCGGGCAGGTGACCACCGCACAGTCCGCACTCCGGTAGCCGGATGTCACGGGTAAGGAACGGCGGTCCTTTCCTTGTTGATTCTGCAAGGAAAGGACCGTTCCTCGCCTCCGGCCGGGCACTCTGCTCACGTCCCGCACGCCCACTCGAGGCCGCCTGCCGCACCGGCGGCGTGGCCTCCTCGATGCTGATCCCGGCGGCGCCGGACGCCGTTGATCCGCCCCCGCCGGCAGGGTCTTCCACGCCTCACCGCAGTGGGGCGTCAACGCCGTCCTCGTGGTCATCCTGAGCGTCGGGCAGCAGCCGGGCCGAGGAGCTGGTAGTCCGGGGTGGACCGCGCGTGGTTGGCATGAGAGGCGGCCAGTTCGGCCGCGGCGACGGCGTTGGCGGCGGCGGTGACGACGCCGGGTTTGGCGTAGAGGCGCTCACCGATCACGATGGCGTCCAGCTCGGATGTCGTGAAGGTGTGGAACGCCTCGGCTCCGGCGCGGGCCGTCGGTTGGCCCTTGACGTTCAAAGAGGTGTTGACCAGCACCGGAACTCCGGACAGCCGCTCGAACTCGTCGAGGATGCGCCAGAACCTCGGGGCGTCGCGGCGGTGCACGACCTGGACCCGGGCGGTGCCGTCGTCGTGCACGACGGCGGGGATCTCGGCGCGCTTCGGACCGTGGACTCCGACCGCGACGGTCATGTGCCGCAGGTCGGTGGCCGGCGGCAGCACGAAGTAGCGGTCCGCGCTCTCCGCCTTCACCGCCGGGGCCAGCGGGCGGAACTCCTCGCGGAACTTCACCGCCGCGTTGACCCGGTCGCGGGCCTGCCTGGTGCGGGGGTCCGCGAGAATGCTGCGGTTGCCGAGCGCTCGCGGTCCGAACTCGAGCCGGCCCTGCGCCCAGCCGACGATGTACCCGGCGGCCAGCAGCCGGGCGACGGCCACCTCGCCGATGCCCGGTTCCACCCGGGTGGACCAGTGCGGTTGGCCGGCCGGCGGCCCGTCCTCGGACACGTCGGGACCGAGGTAGGTCATCGCCGGGTAACTCGCCCGTGGCACGGCCAGCGACAGCGCCGCGCCGACCGCCGTCCCCTCGTCGCCGGCGGCCGGCTGCACGAAGACCGCGTCCACCAGGTCGGATCCGGCGAGCTTGCCGATCGCCGAGCAGTTCAAGGCGACCCCGCCGGCGAACGCCACGCGGCGCAGCCCGGTGTGCCGCACCCAGTGCCCGACCAGGTGGTTGATCGCCTCTTCCAGCCGATACTGGGCTGCCGCGGCGAAGTCGTGGTGTGCCTGGGTCAGCGGCTCGCCCGCCCGGCGCTCCGGGCAGACCCGCTCCCCCAGCCACGCCCGGGAGCCGGCGAAGGTCTCCCGGCTGCGCGCGTCCCGGTTCCACCCCAGCACGGGGACCTCCACCCGGCCATCCGGCCCGCACACCAGCGCTTCGGCCAGCGCGGCCCGGTACCGCTGCCGGTCCCCGGTCGCGGCCAGCGCCATGACCTTGTACTCGTCGCTGTTCGGCCAGTAGCCGAGGTGCATGGTGACCAGCCCGTAGAACAGGCCGAGGCTGCTGCGGAAGTCCAGGCACGCCAGGCGTTCGAGCGTGCCGTGCCGCCAGGCGTAGACGCTCACCGCGTGCAGCTCGCCCATGCCGTCCAGCACCACGACGAGGGCCTCGCCGAAGCCGGACGGGATCGCGGCGGTCAGCGCGTGGGCGCGGTGATGCGGCACCTGCACCACCTCGTGCCCGGCCAGCTCGGGCAGGAACCGGTGCAGCAGCTCGGTTTGCCGGCCCGGTGCGTACACCTCCTCGTAGCGGCGCCGGGAGAGGTCGTCACCACGGGAGAACACCGCGAACCGCGCGTAGTCGAAGTTGTGCGCGACCGCGTCCACCGCGGCGAGGTTGACGCCGCCGATGCGCAGGCAGCTCCGGATCGCCTCGATGGGGAAGGCGTGGTCGAACTTGACGCCCGAGTACCGCTCCTGCTGCACCGCGGCGACCAGCTCGCCGTCGACCACCAGCGCCGCCGCCGAGTCCAGGCCCTGGAACAACCGAGCCTCCCGGGGGTCGAGGCCGGGGAAGCACGCGGCCTTGAACTCGGCGGAGCCGTGCAGCCCGCTGTAGCCGAGGATCACCTTCGGCACCTGATCAGCCATCAGTCATCTCCATCATGTCGATTGCGCCAGCGAAACGTGCGGACGGCGACGAAAAGCCCGGCGCAGCACCAGATCGCGAGCACCGCGGCGACCATCGGAAGCTCCCAGGAGCCGGCCGGCTCCCGAACCGCGTAGGCATCGGGCAAGAAGACCGCGCGCATGCCCTGCGTCATCCACTTCAGCGGGAAGAGCGCTCCGACCGTCTGCATCCAGCGCGGCAGCGTGGTGAAGACGAAGAACACCCCCGAGACGAACTGCAGCACGATCGCGATCGGCGAGGCGAGCGCCGGTGCGGCGTAGCCGTTGCGGACCAGCCCGGCCACCGCGACCCCGAGCAGCGTGCAGGCCGTGATGCCGAGCAGGGCCACCCACAGGTAGGTCAGCCACGGGCCGGGGGTGGTCGGCAGCCGCAGGCCGAAGGCGAGCACGCCGATGGTGAGCAGCAACAGGTTCTGCACGGCGGTCACCACGACGACCACCGCGATCTTGCCCAGGAAGTAGGCCGACTTGGGCATCGGCGTACCGGCAAGGCGTTTCAACGCCCCGGTGTCGCGCTCGATCGGGATCGCGATCGCCAGGGTCTGGAAGCCGGTGCCGAAGACCCCGGCCGCGATCATGCCGGCGACGAAGTACTGCGCGAAGTCGACTCCGCCGCCGATGTCGGTCCCGCGCAGGATCGAGGCGATGATCACCAGCAGCACCACCGGAAAGGCGAAGGTGAAGACCATGGCGACCCGCTCCCTCGCGAACGACAGCAGCTCCACCCTGGCTCGCGCCGCGGTGGCCACCAGCAGGCCGCGCACCCTCGCCGGCGGCGCGGCGGTGCGCGCGATCGTCGCGGTCATGCCGTCGACCCGATCATCCGCAGGTAGATCTCCTCGAGGCCGGGCCGCTCGACCGACAGTCCCGGCACCTCCCCGCCGTACCGCGCGACCAGGTCGGCGACCACCGCCGCGGGTGTGGCGGTGGTGACCTGCCGCGGGCCGTCCGGCGTGGCCCACCGGACCGTTGCCTCCGCCATGGCCCGGCCGCCCACCTCGCCCGGCGGGGCCACCTCGACGATCCGGCCGTCGGCGAGCAGCGCCACCCGGTCGGCGAGGTTCTCCACCTCGTCGAGGTAGTGCGTGGTGAGCATGATCGTGGTGCCGGACCGGGCGAGATCGCCGATCAGCTCCCAGAACCGCCGCCGCGCGTGCGGGTCGAACCCGGTGGTCGGCTCGTCGAGGAAGAGCAGCTCCGGTCGCCCGACGATGCCGAGGGCGACATCGAGCCGGCGACGCTGCCCCCCGGACAGCAGGGCGGGGCGGCTGTGCCGCGCCGCGGTGAGACCGACCAGCTCGAGCACCTCGTCGACGGCACGCGGGTCGGGGTAGTAGGCAGCCGTCGCCCGCACCCACTCCCGGACGGTGAGCGTGTAGGACTGGCTCAGGTCGTCGGCGCGCTGCGGGACGATGCCGATCCGGGCGCGCCACCGCGGGTCGCGGTCGGCCGGGTCCGCGCCGAGCACCCGGACCACTCCGGCATCCCGTTTCCGGTGCCCGGCCAGGATTTCCACGATCGTGGTCTTCCCGGCGCCGTTCGGGCCGAGCAACGCGAACACCTCGCCGCGGCCCACCTCGAAGCCGACCAGGCGTACCACGTCGCGGCCGTGGTACGCCTTGCACAGGCCGGAAACCGTCACCGCGGGATCGCTCGCCATGGCCGCGCGCCTACCGGCCGTCGCCGGCGGTCAGCACGGGCCGGCCGCGCCACGCCGTGAGGTCGTCCAGGTCGGCCGGGGCGCCGTCGCAGATGACGTACCGGTGCGATGCCATGGCCGTGCCGCGGCCGGGCAGCAGCGCGACGCACGCGTCGTGCGCCTCCCGCGGACCGGGCACCAGACCCGACGGCAGGTACGCCTCCAACCTCAGACCGTCCCCTTCGGACGGCACCGCGAACACCCGCGCGAGCGGCGACCGGACCGCGTCCTGGAGCAGGCGGCGCACCTCCGGCAGCTCCACCAGGCAGCGGTCGACCCGCCTCCACTGTGGACCACGGACCACCGGCTCGACGCCGGTCACCTCGGCAACCCGGTTCAGCGGGACATCGCCGGTCGCCGCGCCGACCAGCAGCCTTTCGACGCCGCGCAGCAGCAGTTCCACCTCGGCCGGCGGGATCTGCCGCCGGTCACGGGCGATCGCGCCGAAGTGCAGGCCCTCGTCCTTCTGCAGCAACCGGAAGCCCAGCATCTCCGAGGCGTGCGGCCAGTCCAGCCACACGATGCTGGTCTCGCTCATCGCCGACGCGGCGGCGGCCGGATCGCCGAGTTCCCGCGTCGCGGGCAGGTCGGCCTCGTAGGCCGCGCCGGGATAGTTGAACGTGCAGTACCGGCCGTAGGAGGTGCCGCGGAGGTGCCGGGCGGCATCGAGCAACCGGATCTTCTCCAGCCGGTCGATCGGCGAGCACAGCCCGGCCTTCAGCACCGCGGTGCCGGCCCGGCGCACGAGCTCGTCGAATCCGGGGGTGGTGACCTCGAGCGACACCAGGCCGTCGGACGCGAGGATGCCGACGTAGTCCCGCAGCCGCGTCTCGAACCGGTTGTTGGACAAGGCCTGGATTACGCAGTGCGGCTGCCCGGTGCGCGCGGCGAGCACGGCGCCCAGCGCGGCCAGGACGGCGATCGGCCCGTTGACGCTCGTGCGCGAGACGATGTGGGGCAGGGCGGTCGCCGCGGCCCGGGACCACAGCCAGCCGGCCAGAGGTTCACCCGGTGCCGCCTGATCACTGCGCGGCAGCGGGAAGTTGCACTGCGGCATGGACATCAGCACGTCGGTCCAGTACCGCGCGGTCGCCTCGGCCCGCCTACGGCCCCTCGGCGAGTGCTCGGCGTCGGCCTGGTCGAGCGGTTGGTGCCGGCGCGGCTCGACCCGGCGCCGGCCCGGGCCGGCGAGCATGGTGGCGATCCGCCGGCTCAGCAGCGCGACGCCGGTCAGGTCGACGGCCAGGTGGTGGTACACCATGGCCGCCACCCGGGCGACGTTTCCCTCGGCCACCACGGCGACCCGCACGGGCAGGTCGGTCGCCGGGTCGAACTCGGTGGCCCGAAGCCGGCGGAACAGTTCCTCGGCCAGGGCCGCGTCCGTGGTTGCGGTGCCGTCGTCCCGGTAGACCTCGACCCACAACTCGCCGCAGTCGGCCACGTGCTGGGCCGGGGTGCCGTCGAACCGGAACGTGGTGCGCAGCGTTTCGTTCTCCGTGATCAGGATGCCGAGCACCGCGACGAGATCGGCGAGCGTCGTGCCGGCCGGCAGCGGCAGCGGAGCGGAGATCATCTCGTCGTACGGCCGCTCGTCGACGATCCACTGGTACATCGTGCCCTGGCCGATGGTCAGCGGGCCGCTGCGGCACCGGTCGCCCGCGAATGTCACACACAGCCGGTCCACCGGCGTGAGGTGGACGGGTGGTGCGCCGTCCACCTCCGGTGGCGGATACAGGTCGAGTCGCAGCCCCACCACTGCCTCCTTCTCGAGTCGCCGCCGACGCTAGCCGAGCGCCGAGGGAATGGCACTTGGGGAAATCCCTGTCACGTCCCGTGGGGTTTTCCCCGTTCTCGCGCGACGGAATGGCACATAGTGTGGCGTTCGAATTTCCGCTACCGCGGGGCAATCGGGAGGAATCGGTGAAGGCCGTCACGCTGGATCGGATCGAGGCGTTCACCCCTGGGCGGGCCTGGACCATCGACGAGGTCGCCGAGGAGAGCGGTCTCAGCCGGCACCAGGCCCGGATGTTCCGGCGCATCCGGGGCATGGCGACGGTCCGGTCGGATCCCGACCTGGCCCTGCTGGACCTGCTCGCCGCGCCGGCCGAAACCCTGCTGGCCGGCGTATCCGATGTGGACAGTGTCCGGTACCTCATCTATTCGCACACCTTCCCGGACCTGACACCGTCCTACGTCAACGCACCGGAGCTGCTGCGGAACCGGCTCGGCCTGAAGAAGGCCGATGCCTTTGCGGTGGCACAACAGGCCTGCGCGAGCGGGCTGGCCGCGATCGACGTGGCCGGCGAGCTGCTCCGGGCGGACGGCGACCCGTCGGCGAAGGCGCTCGTGCTCACCGGCGAGAAGCCGTTCACCGGCCTCACCCGGTACCTGGTGCACGTGTCGATCATGGGCGAGGCGTCGTCGGCGTGCCTCGTCGGCCTGGACGGTGGCGGCAGCCGGGTGGTCTCCTACGCCAACCGCACCGAAGGCGAGTTCGCCGCCGGCTTCCGCATGACCCCGGACACGCAACGCCGGTTCGGCGAATCGTACAACGACCACCTGCTCGACCAGATGGAGTCGGCGCTCGACCAGGCCGGGCTGAGGATGTCCGACATCGCCATGGTGGTGCCGCACAACGTCAACCTCAGCTCGTGGCTGAAACTGTGCACGCGCGTCGGTTTCGACCGGCGCCGGGTGTTCCTGGACAACCTGGCCGAATTCGGCCACTGCTACTGCTCGGACCCATTTCTGAACCTGGTCTCCATGCGCGAACGGAACCTGCTGGCCAAGGGGGAGCTGTACATGCTCACCTCGGTGGGCGTCGGGTCGACGTATGCGGCCATGGTCATCGAGTACTGACGGGACGGATACGTGGACACCGAATACCTGCGCTCGCTCAAGGCCGGTCTCGGCGAGCCGGCCGGACGGCTCGTCCTCATCTGCAACTTCGAGGTCGAGGACCGGTGGGCGAGGAACTACGTCGGCCTGCCGGCACCGGGGTTCCGCGCGTCCTCGGCGGTCGTGACGCGGATGGAGGAGCTCGGCGTGCTGCTCGCCGGCGCGGACGACGTGCTGGTGCTCAGCCGGCCGCTGGATCCCGGCTACCGGTCGTACCTCGAGGCGCAGGGCCTGCCGCAGCCGGCCGTCCTGGTGCCGGAGAACGTCGAGCCGGGCCGCTCGACGACCGAGGACGCCCTCGACTCCCCCGCGCTGCTCACCGAACTGTCCGCGCTCGCCCGCGGCGGCGCCCGGCTGCTGCCGATGGGCACCTCCGAGCTGGAGCAGAAACTCGCCGATGTCACCGGGTTGCCGCTGGCCGTGCCGGACGCGGCGACCTTCGAACGGGTCAACAGCAAGATCTACAGCCGCCACCTCACCGCCGCCGCCGGGCTGCGCGAGGTTCCCGGGGACTGCTGCGAGGGCGTCGACGAGTTCGAGGAGGTCCTGCGCCGGCGCCGGCCGGAGATCGCCGAGCGGCCCGTGGTGATCAAGGACGCCTACGGCGTCTCGGGCAAGGGGCTGGTGGTGCTCGACGCCCCGGAGAAGGCCGACCGGTTGCTGCGCATGGTGCTTCGCCGCGCGCGGCGCTCCGGTGACGCCCGGTTGCACGTGGTGGTCGAAGAGTGGCTGCCCAAGGAATGCGACCTGAACTACCAGGTGACCGTGTGGCGTGACGGGCGGGTCCAGCTCGACTTCGTCAAGCGGGCGCTCACCGAGCACGGTGTCCACAAGGGACACCTCATGCCGGCGGGAATCACCTCGGCCGCCCACGAGGAGATCGAGCACGCCGCCGAAGTCGTGGGCCACCGGCTGCGCGACGACGGGTTCCACGGCGTGCTCGGCGTGGACGCCGTCGTCGGCGCCGACGGCACGGTCTACCCGGTGCTGGAGATCAACGCGCGGCTCAACATGTCGACCTACCAGGGCAGCGTCACCGAGCACTGCCAGCCCGCCGGGCACGTCGCCCTGGCCCGGCACTACCCGCTGCGCCTGACCCGACCGTGCGGCTTCGACGAGCTGACCGGCGTGCTCAACCCGGTGCTGGGCCGGTTCGGCACCGAGCGGTTCGTGATCACCTGCTTCGGCACCGTGAACGCCGACGCCGACCGGGAGCCGCCGTTCGGCGGCCGGCTCTACGCGGTCCTGATCGCCCCGGACCGCACCCGGCTGGACGCGCTGGACTCGGCCGTGCGGTCCGCCCTGTCGGCCCGTTTCCCCGAGGAGAACTCGTGACTTCCCTACCAGACCACGATGTCGCGGAACTGGCCGACCGCTTCGGCACGCCGCTGTACCTCTACGACGGCGACGCACTGCGCGAGCGGTACGAGCGGCTGCGCGAGCGGCTGCACCCCGGCGTGGACATCTTCTACTCGGCCAAGGCGAACCCGAACGTCAGCGTCTGCGCCCTGCTGCACTCGCTCGGCGCCGGCCTGGAGATCTCCTCGCTCGCCGAGCTGGTCACGGCCGAGCGGGCCGGGGCCACCGGTCCCGACGTGATCTTCCTCGGCCCGGGCAAGTCCACCGAGGAGTTGCGGGCCTGCTGCGAGCGCGGCGTCGGGACCATCGTCTGCGAGTCGTTCGCCGAGCTGGCCGCGGTCGACGAGCTGCGGCCGCCGGCGACGGTGAAGGTGATGCTGCGGGTGAACCCCGAGTCGGAGAGCGCCGGCTCGCGCCTGGCCATGGGCGGCAAACCCCGGCAGTTCGGGGTGGACGAGGAGATCCTGCGGTCCTCGCGGGACGCCGTCTCCGCACTGCGGCACATCCGGGTGACCGGCTTCCACGCCTACCTCGGCACCCGGATCCTCGACGCGACCACGATCGTGCGCAACACCGGGACGATCCTGGAGCTGGCGGAGTCGCTCGCCGAACTGCTCGACATTCCACTTGAGACGGTCGACATCGGTGGCGGCTGGGGCGTGCCCTACTTCGACGGCGAGGACGACCTGGACGCCGACGCCGCGATCGAGGGGATCAACGCCGCCGTCGAGTCCTTCCTGGACCGCAACCCGGCCACCCGGGTCATCACCGAGCTAGGCCGCTACCTGGTCGGCTGGGCCGGCCGGTACATCGTGCGGGCCCGCTACGTCAAGGAGTCCAAGGGTGAGTGGTTCGTGATCGCCGACGGCGGGACCAACCACCACATGGCCGCGGTGGGCATCGGCAGCTTCGTCAAGCGCAACTTCCCGATCCGCGCACTGGCCGGTCAGGACTCGCCTGCCGACCGGGTCTACACCGTCACCGGCCCGCTGTGCACCCCGAACGACGTGGTGGCCAAGCGGGTGTGGCTGCCCGAGGTGCACCCGGGCGACCTGCTCGAGGTGGCACGGTCGGGCGCCTACGGTCCGAGCGCGTCGCCGGTGATGTTCCTCAGTCACGGCCACCCCGCCGAGGTGCTGCTGCTCGGCGGAACCGCGCACCTGGTCCGCAGCCGCGACACGGTCGAGGACCTGTTGCGGCCCCAGCACCTCGTGCCCGCCGAACTCCGAGCGCCGGCCACCCTGCCGGCGCACTGATCACCCGCGAAAGGACACCCATGGAACACGTGAAGATCGTCTCCGCGATCGAACAGGCGCTCACCGACGTCCTGCAGCGCCCGGTCTCCGGCATGGCCGAGGAGACCCGGCTCTTCGACGACCTGCACCTGGACTCGACATCGGTGCTGGAGCTGCTGATGGCGCTGGAGGACACGGTCGGCATCGAGGTGGACCCGGAGAGCCTCGAGGTCTCCGACTTCAAGACCATCGGGACCCTCGCCGGCTACGTCTCGGACAACCTCGACCGCGTCTCCTGACCGGCCATGGCCTTGTCCCTGTCCAGGGCGTCGGCGCTCGTCCGGCCGGACCGCCTGCCGTTCCGGCCGGACGGCGAGCGCGACGCGTTCCAGCGGTACGTGCTCGGCCCCTTCGGCATCGAGCTCGACTTCGATCGGCTCGAGCGCTCGCCGAACGTCGGCTTCACCGAACTGGCGGAGGGCGTGCTGGACGCGCTCCCCCAGCCGATCGACAGCCCGGACTTGCTGGTCTTCGCCTACGCCCTGCCGGACCTCTTCCCGCTCACGGCGGTCACCGCGCACCTCAACCACCTGCTCGGCGGCCACAGTCACAGCTTCGGGGTGTCCGAGCAGGGCCTGCCGGCACCGTTCACCGCACTCAAGATCGCGGACGCGTACGCCAGGTCCGGCCGGTGCGACACGCTGGCACTGTTCGTGTGCGAGCAGAACACCCTGCCCTACGCCGATCCCCTCGTCGACGACAACGACCTGGTGAACTCGGCCGCGCTGCTCTACTTCGACGGCAACGGCGGGTACGAGTTCGCCGGCACGCGGGGCGGCCCGGTGCTCGGCGAGCTGGTGTCGGAGCTGACCGCGGACCTCGACCCGGACTCGACACTGCTCGTCGCCGGGCCGTGGATCGCGCCCGAGCACCTCGACGCGACCGGCCTGCCGGTGCGGCAGAGCGCGGCCGGGTCGTACTGCACGAGCGTCTGGCTCGAGCTCGCCAGGCACCACGCCGACTGGGCCGGCACCTACCGCCACATCGTCCTGTGCGACACCGATCCCCGTACCGACCGCAGCCAGGTCGCCCTGCTCCGGCTGCGCCTGGCCGACTCCGGAGAATCACCGTGACCCTCACCAGCACCCCACCCCAACACCGAGTGGCCCCGTCGTACCCGTTCGCCCTCGACGGCGCGCACGAGCGGGCGACCGCGGGACGCGGCCTGGTGCCGGCACCGACCGGCCACGTGATCGCCTCGACGACGGCCCTGCCCGACGCGCCGGACGGGCCGCTGAACCGGTTCGGCCTCGCCGTGCGGAAAGACGCCGAGGCCTCGGCCACCCCGGGACGCTTCGCCGCCGAGCTGATCGACCTGCACACCGCCCTCGTGCGCCGCACGCTCGAGCACGCCGTCGAACACCTCGGCGTGCGCACGGTGGGCGGAACGGCGTTGCTCGGCCGGCAGCTCGTCCAGGCGCAGCTGGCCGACGTCGCGCTGCGGCTACGCGAGCTCCAGGTCATGCCGGCGGAGCGGCGCGTCGCCGGCCGGGGCGCGCCCTGGCGCACGCACCGGCGTCTGGTGGGCCTCGGGCGCGACCTGCTGCGGCTGCTCGGCGGGAGCGGCTTCCTCGTCGACGGACCCGGCGGCGACCTGCACCTGGCCGAGGTCACCGGGAACGTCTACCTGCACCCGGGAACGGAGCACACCGATGCATGACGTGAGCGACCTGCTCGACGGACCCGCGCTGGCGCTGGACCGGTACTGCCGCGAGGTCACCGTCGACGTCCGGGAGATCGGCGCCGTCCTGGACCGGGAGCCGGACGCGATCATGGACTACCTCGACCGGCCGTCGGTCCGGTTCGGTTGGTACGGCGCCATCCCCGCGCGCTTCTGGCCGGAGCTGGACATCCCGGCCGACGTGCGCGAGGGCCTCGGCACCTGCGTCGGCATGACCCTGCTCGCCGAGCGGTACGCCTACGCCGACCCCAACGTGCTGCTCGCGTGCCCCGGTCCGTCGCTGTCGGCCGGGGTGTTCACCGCGCTCGCCGACCGGCAACGCTACGACAGCTACTTCTCCCTGCTCGCCGAGCGGCCGGTGCACACCTTCTTCGCCCTCACCGAGCCGCGCAAGGGTTCCGCGGCCGCGGAGCTGGAGACCACGCTCACCCCGAACGGCGACGGCTGGCTGCTCAACGGCGAGAAGTGCTACATCGGCAACGGCGCCGGCGCGCAGCTCGGCGTCGTGTTCTGCCGCCGCGCGCCCGGGCCGTTCGGCATCGAAGCCGTGCTGATCGACACGAGCCGGCCGGGTTTCTCCGGCGAGCTGCTCCCGTCGGTGGGGCTGCGCGGGGTGCGGATCAGCCGGCTGCGGTTCGACAACGTCCAGATTCCCCACGAGAGCCTGCTCGGCGCCCACCTGCGGCCCACCCGCCGCGGCCTGCGCGGCGCGCTGCACATCCTCTACCGGGCCCGCCCCGGCATCGCGGCGATGGCCCTCGGCTGCGCCCAGGCCGCCTGTGACTACCTGGCCTTGCACGAACGCGCCCACGCCGGGCACGACCGGTTCCTCCTCGAGGCGATCCTCGACCGGATCGCGGCGACCAGGCGACTGATCTACGACGCGGCGGCCGGGATCGACCGCGGCGAGCTGAACGTGCACCGGATCGGCGGGGCCAAGCTGGCAGCGGCCCGGGTGGCCGAGGACGCCACGCTGCTCGCGGCCGAGCTGCTCGGTCCGGCGTCGCTGATCGAGCACCCGTGGCTGGAGAAGTGCTATCGAGACGTGCGTGCGTTCGAGTTCATGGAGGGCGCGGGCAACATCCACACGCTGTCGGTCTTCCAGGGCCTCTTGAAGGGCAACTTCCTCGACGCGCACCGGGATGTCGACAGTCATGCGGCTCGGAATTGACCTCCTCGGGGCCGGCGAGCTCGACCGCCTCTGCCGGCGTCGGTGGTTCACCCGGTACGCCTTCGCCCCAGCCGAGCTCGCCCACGCCGCGGACCTGTCCGGCGCCCGGAAGGAGGAGTTCCTCGCCGGCCGGTTCGCCGCGAAGGAGGCGGTCATGAAAGTGCTCGGTGTGGGCCTGTTCGACGGTGTGCTGCCGTGCGACATCGCCGTCGTCGCCGCCCCCGGCGGCCCGCCGGGCGTAACGCTGTGCCGCAGCGCCGGCCGGGCGGCCGAACTGGCCGGGATCTCGCAGGTGACGGTGTCGATCACCCACAAGAACGGGATGGTCGCGGCGGTCGCGGCCGGCTGGTGACGGAGCTACCGGGACTCCGCGTGCAGCAGGCGGGCGACGCCCACCCGGTTGCGCACCTCCAGCTTGCCGAACACGTTCGACAGGTGCATCTCGACGGTCTTCTCCGTGACGTACAACGCCGCCGCGATCTCCCGGTTGGTCATGCCGTCGCCGACCAGCCGGGCCACCTGCTGCTCCCGGTCGGTCAACCGGGTCAGCAGCCCGGGCCGGCGGGGCCTCGGCAGCTCGCTCGCCGGCACCCGGCCGGCCCGGGCCTGCGCGCCCAGCCGCCAGCCCGGCCGGGCGTTGCGGTAGATCGTGTGGCGGACAACGGGGTGGCGGAAGGCGAACCGTCCCGGCTCGGCCAGCTCCCGGATCAGGTCCACGGCCACGAGTTCGTCGACCGCGACGTAGATGTCGGCCTCGGGTAGCCCGGCGGCGACGGTCACCTCCGGGAGGTCGAAGTCGTCGCCGAGCACGCTGCCCGCGACGGCGGTCAGCCGCGCGTTCGCGGACAGCTCGTCCAGCTCGTCGACGACCGTGGCGTCGGCGGCGCGGCCTTCGGGGTCGAGGATCGCCGCGACGTAGCGCGGGTTGCCGTGGCTGTGCCGGTGCAGCTCCCGGCACTGGGCCGCGGACACGGAGTCGTCGGCCAGCGCGCGAACCTGGTCCAGCGAAAGCGGTTGCAGCGGAAGCCGGACCAGCGCCGGCGCGGTGGCGAACGCTCGCCGTAGCCGGGCGGAGGCTTGCTTCGGGCGGTAGGCGACGGCGAACAGGACCGGAGCCCGCGGCGGCAGCCGGAGCAGCTGGCAGAGCAGGTCGACGGTCCGGGCGTCGGCCAGGTGCAGGTCGTCGAGGGCGAGAACGAGCGGGCGGGTGGCTGTGCTGGTCTCGAGCAGCACCCGGACGGCGTGCGCGAGCCGGCGGGCGCCGGCCGGGGCGGGACTGCCGGTATCCCGGGGCAGCGAGGGGAAGACCTCGGCGAGGGCCGCGCGGATCTGCGGCGGCAGCGCCTCGGCGAGCCCGGCCGCGTGCTCGTCGACGGCGTCGATGAGCGGCCCGAGCTCGACGTCCGCTGCCGATCGCTCGGCGCCGCCGGACAGCACCGTGTACCCGCTGCCGCGGGCGGTTCTGGTGACCTCGGCCAGCATCCAGGTCTTGCCGATCCCGGGCTCACCGGTGATCTCGAGGTGGACGGCCGAGGTCAGGCCGGCGACCACGGTGGCGACCGTGGCTCGTTCCCGCTTCCGAACGGCACGGCCCTCCGATAGTTTTCGGTTCGCCGGATCTTCTTCGGAGACATCGGCAGCGCGTGACACGGCCGGCTCCTCCTGTTCTGCGACCGATCGCCGCCTCTAGTGACCAGGTCGGTGCGTGCGGCCCACCGGCGTTGCCGGCATCCGGGCCGGAGTGTCCGCATTCGGATACGCGGCGGGGTTACGTCGTGGCACCACAACGAAAGGACCCGCGGACCAGGTGCCGCCGCAGCCTTCTCCGGTTCCGGTGAGCTGGCAGCACCCTGCCCGCCGGTCCCTGTGAAAACCTTGTGGGGTCCGGTAATCTCGAGACCGGCTCGACAAGGATCACCGCCGTCGGCCTAGTCTGGGGATCATTGGATGTTTGGGCTTCTGGGACCGATGCAGGTGGGAGAGCCGGAACAGCGGGTGGATCCGGGACCACCGCGCCAGCGCTGCGTACTGGCGGCACTGCTGGTGGACGCGGGTCGGTTGGTCACGTGGGAAATCCTGATCGACCGGGTGTGGGGGGACGCACCGCCCTCCGGTGCCCGCCACTCGCTCTACTCGCATGTTGCCCGCGTGCGGCAGGTGCTCGCACAGGTGACGCTGCCCGACGCGCGACCGGAAGTGATGCGCAAGAGCGGTGGCTACCGGCTGGAAGTCGACCCGGCTCTGGTGGATCTGCACCGGTTCCAGGACCTGGTGAGCCGTGCGCACCGGTTGGCGGACTCCGATCCACGGAAAGCGGCGTCGCTGCGTGCGGCGCTCGGGCTGTGGCGAGGTGAACCGCTGATGGGACTGGACGGTCCGTGGAGCGCGAGGACCCGGGCCGTGTGGCAACAGCAGCATCTGGACGTGAGCCTGGCCTGGGCACAGGCCGAGCTGGCCATCGGCCGGGCGGACGCGGTGATCGGGCCGCTGACCGAGCTGGTCGCGGACCACCCGACGGTCGAGCCCGCGATGGCGCTGCTGATGCGGGCGCTGTCGGACACCGGCCGCGACGCCGAGGCGCTGAGCCGCTACGCGACCGCGCGACGACTGCTGGCCGAAGAGCTCGGGACCGAGCCCGGACCCGAACTGCGCGACGTGCACCGGACGATCCTGCGCGGTCAGCGCTCCCGGTCCACACCGCCGTCAGTGGCCAGTGCGGCACTCCGCCAGCTCCCGGTACCCGCACGGGGGTTCGCCGGGCGCACCGCGGAGCTGGCGCGACTGGACGTCGTGCTGGCGGAGGTCGGGCAGCCGGACGCGGTCGTGGTCGCGACCCTGTCCGGCATGGCGGGTGTGGGGAAGACGACGTTGGCCCTGCAGTGGGCCCACCGGGTCGCCGATCGGTTCCCCGACGGGCAGCTGTACCTCAACCTCCGCGGTTACGACCCGGGCAACCAGGTGGTGAACCCGGCCGACGCGCTACGGGTGTTCCTGGCCGCGCTGGGGGTGCCGGCAGAGCGGATTCCGGCCCCACTGGAAGAACGGACCGCCCTGTACCGCAGTCTGGTGGCCAGGCGGCGGGTGCTGGTCCTGCTGGACAACGCGCGGAATGCCGAGCAGGTTCGCCCGCTGCTGCCCGGTTCGTCCGGGTGCCTGGCGGTGGTGACCAGCCGCGACCAGCTGTTCGGCCTGACCGTCAGCGAAGCGGCCCACCCGGTCGTCCTGACCCCGCTGCCGGTCGCCGAGGCCCGGCAGCTGCTGACGAACAGGCTCGGTGACGTGCGGGTGGCGACGGAGCCCACCGAGGTGGACGAGATCATCTCCCTGTGCGGCCGGCTGCCCATCGCGCTGGCGGTCGTGGCCGCGCGCGCCGCCACGAACGACGGCTTCAAGCTCGCTGCCATCGCCGGGGAACTGCGGGAGAGCGAAGCGGTCCTGGACGTGTTGAGCGGCGGAGACCCCGCCACCGACGTCCGTGCCGTCTTCTCGTGGTCCTACCAGGGCCTCAGCGACCCTGCCGCGCGGCTCTTCCGCCTCCTCGCACTCCACCCCGGCCCGCAGATCGGTGTCCGGGTGGCGGCGAGCCTGTGCGGCCTGCCGCCGGCGCGGGTGCGCACGCTGCTGGCCGAACTCGCTCATGCGCACTTGGTCGTCGAACACAGCCCCTGCCGGTTCGCGCTGCACGACCTGTTGCGCGCCTTCGCCACCGAGCTCGCCCGCACCGCCGAGACCGCACCCGCCCGTCGTGCGGCGACCCTCCGGATGCTCGACCACTACGTCCTGGCGACTCGGGCCGCCGACGCCAAGTTGTACCCCCGCAACGAGGTCGTCGCGGTCGCCGAGCCGGCCGGCGGCGTGGTCGGTGAGGACTTCGGCACCGACACCGAGGCCCTGGACTGGTTGACCCACGAACACCCGGCGCTGGTCGCCGTCGCCGACGTGGCCCTCGATGCCGGTCTGGACTCGCACGTCTGGCTCCTCGCCTGGTCCCTCAGCACGTTCCGCGACCGGAAGGGCCACTGGCAGGAACACATCGCCGCCCACCACCGCGCGACAGCAGCCGCACACCGGCTGGGCAACCAGACTTGGCAAGCGCGCGCCCACCACCAGCTCGGTCTCGGCTACACCCGCATCCTGCGGCACGACGAGGCCCACACCCACCTGGCACGTGCCCTCGACCTGTTCGGTGCACTCGCCGATCACCAGGGACAGGCCGCTGTGCACTTCACCCTCGGTCACGTCTGCGACCGGCTGGGCCGCGCTCGCGACGCACTGCACCACGCGCAACAGTGTCATGACCTGTACCGCGCGGCCGCCGATCTCACCGGCCAGGCCAGGGCCGCCAACGCACTCGGCCTGTGGCACAGCAACAACGGATACCTCGACGCGGCCATCGGCTACTGCGAGCGGTCCGTCCGGCTCCACCACGAGGCCGGAGACCACAGCGGCGCCGCGCTGGCCCTGGACAGCCTCGCACAGGCCCACGCCCGGCTCGGCCGGCACGCCATGTCGATCGCCCACTACCAGCAGGCCCGCGCGCTCCTGCGCAACGGAGGCAGCCCGTACCTCGAAGCGGTCGTGTCGACCAATCTCGGCGAAGCACACCACGCCAACGGTGACCACGACGCCGCCGTCCGGTGCTGGAGCGACGCCCTCGTCGTTCTCGACAAGCTCGGCCACCCCAACGCCATCCACGTCCGCGGCCTGATCGACGGCGCCATCCGCGCACAGGACGCTCGACGCGACCGGATCTGCAGCGCCGGCCCGGGAACCGAGAGGATTGACCGGAAACGGCTGTGACGTCTGGGTTCTCACCGGCATCCTCGGGCCGGTCGACGTTCTCGCCGCGTCCCACGTCTTGACGAAGATCCGCCACCGCTGCACTCCAGCGCGGGGTGGTCTCGTCGACGGTCGAGGACCTCGGTACAACGCCGTGGTTCGATCGGGTGGATACCCCCGTATGGCGGGACTAAGACCATGTTCGGCCGTGTATAAAGCGAAGCGAGCCCCGAAGGTCGTGGCCTCACCTGATCTTTCAGGTGAGGAAGGTGCGCGATGCCGAAGTGGCTCATCCCGGCGGCGGTCGGCTACGTGCTGCTGCTGATATCGTTCGTCGTCGTGGTTGCGGTGCTCGACCGCAACCACCGCCGGGGCGACCGCCGTCCGGGTTCTGCGGATGTTGCTGATCGGCATGGCTCCGGGCGTCGCCGGAGGACTGTTGAAGCTGCACCAAGCGGGGCTCCTGTGACTACTTCGGTTTCGCGCTCACGCGTACGCCTACCGGGGCACGAAAGCACGGCAAGCGGACATGGGAGCCGACATCCGGGGCACCCGAGCTCGAGCCGAATTCGAATTCTCGATCCGCGGAGCCGTACCTGTCCATTCGCGCCTTCCGGGAGCGACACGGTTTCGTAGGCTTTGTGGCGAGCGAACGTATTTTCAATGTCCAGAGCGCACTGAGAAGCGGGAATCGCCCGTTCGTCGGGGCCACTGTCGTCACGTACGGCGGGATCACTTCCGTCATTGCGGGCTATACCGTCGTCATAGTCGTCCAGACTTTCGGCTACCTTCACAAGTGGGGCATCTTGATCGCCGTGGCCTACTTCTTGCTCCTCGGCCTCGTCACGCTGTCTTGGCGCGCCGGCCTGCGGATCGTCGGCGACGTGGACGCGTGATCAGCCGCGCAGGTCCGGAATGCGATGGCCGGCTCGGTCTCGGCCGCAATCACCCCATCGCGGCCGGTCAGCGCCGGGAACCCGCGGCCGCCGCGACGACGCTCGGGGTCGGCACCGGGGCGGCGATCCGGCCCGGGCGGCGCTCCCCCGGGTGGCGTAATCCGTCAGTTTCTGCCCGGAGTGCGGCAGGACGGTGTTAACTTCCGTCCGTCGTCCGCTGCCCCGAGCGAGGTGTTCGAGTCACAGTGACACTGCACACGGACAAGTTCGCCGCCTACCTGCGCATGCTGAAAGACCGCAGCGGGCAGGGCTATGAACGGCTCGGCAAGCAGGCCGGGGCCAGTGGCTCCAGCCTGCACCGGTACTGCTCCGGCAAGAGCGTCCCCGCCGACTACCGCGTCGTCCACTCGTTCGGCAAGGTCTGTGGCGCCTCCCCGGCGGAGCTGCGGGAACTGCACCAGCTGTGGGCGCTGGCCGACGCCGGCCGCGTCGACGAAGCGGAGCAGACCGGGACCGGTGAGGACGAGGACGCCGCGCCGCCACGTCGGCGGCGTGCCTACGCCGCGACGGCCATCGCGGTCGTGGGGCTGCTGGCGGCCGGTTTGGTCTGGCTCACCGCCGACGCGTCCGCACCGGCGACCGGCCGGTACGCCGACCGGATGCTGTTCTCCCCGGGGTGCCAGCCGCCGGTCAGCATGGGGCAGCACGACGAGTGCGTCACCGAGGTGCAGAACCTGCTGGTCGCGGCCCACGGGCGGCTTTCGGTCGACGGCTCGTTCGGGCCGGAGACGCTGCGCCGGGTCACCGCGTTCCAGGTGCTGGCGGGCCTGCCCGCCCGCGGTGTGGTCGACGAGGCCACCAAGACCGCGCTGTACGACCACCGGGCCAGCATGGCGACCTGGTCGGCGGCCATGGTGGAGCAGCGGGTCCGGGCCGTGTTCACCGAAGCGCCGGACACCGCGGTCGCCATCGCGCGCTGTGCCTCGTTCCTCGATCCGCTCTGGGTGCTGCCGAACACGAACGGCAGCCGCAACTGGGGCGTCTTCCAGATCTCCGACGCCCGCCTGCTGGAGCTGGGTGGCTCGCCGCGGCAGGCGTTCGACCCCGGCTGGAACATCGATGCGGCGCACCGCCTGTGGAGCGTGCGCCACGACTTCCACGACTGGCCGGCCTGCTCGGCGGCGCTGACGAGCCCGCCGTCGCACTGAGTCCGGCCGGGTGCCGAGAATCCCCAGGTTCCCCGGCGCCCGGCCGGTGGCTCAGACCGTGCCGTTCTCCCACCACCACGACCGGCCGAGGTCGGCCCGGCTGTCCACGTGCTGGTGGTCGGTGTTGTAGGTCTCCAGTCCGGAGAACCCGCACGTCTCGGCCTTCTGGTAGACGGTCTTGTTGGCCACTCCGGGCACGTTCAGGTCGGCGGCGGTGCCGTACAGGTGCATGCTGTCGCTCGCGCCGCCGATCTCCGCGTTGTGCGCGATGCTGCGGAACCCGGAGTTCACTGTGATCGGCTTGTTCCCGAGCTTCTTGCGCAGCGCCTCCAGCTTGTACATGCAGCGCCGCGCGTTCTCCTTGGCGGTGGCCGCGCTGACCTTGCCGCCGTTGAAGGTGCCGCTGTCTCGATCGGTGAACTCGCTGAAGTTGAAGTGGACGGTGGACCCGTCGCTCTGCTCCAGCGCGTTGAGCGCGGCCTGGGTGGCCGGGCCGACCTGGGCGTCCGCTCCGAGGCCGTAGGCCGCCTGGAACCTGCGGACCGCCGCCGCGGTGCCGGAGCCGAACTCGCCGTCGATCGAGACGCGGCTCTGGGCCGCGTGGTCGGCCGCCCAGCCGGCGACCCGGATCTGGAGCTCGGTGACGTCGGCGCCCGTGCTGCCCTCCTTCAGGGTGCGGGACCACGGGTAGGCCTGGGCGGTGCCGGTCAGCAGCAGCGGACTCACCGCGGCGGCCGCGCCGAGCACCACCGCGCCGCGGAGCACCGAGCGGCGGCTCATGGGGAGACTCATTCTCATCCTTTCCTAGCGGGGATTCAGCGGTTGGCGAGCTGGTCGAGGTCGGCCTGGGTGCCGTTGAAGACGTCGCCGGTGGCCGGCGCGGGGATGCCGGCGGGGATGGCCGCGTCGGTGTACTGCCACATCAGCCAGGTCTTCGAGCCGGCGGGCAGCGCCGGCTGCGTGACGGACTGCCGGTAGTCCGCGAGCTGCATCGGGTAGGCCGAAAGCGCCGTGGTGCCGCCCAGGCACGCGTCCAGGAACGACTTCTGGGTGTAGATGACCGGGGTCCGGCCGAACGCCGCCTGGACCTTGTCCAGCCACGCCTTGGCGTCGGCGACGGTGACGTACGGCGGGCAGCCGCCCGAGCCGTCGTCCTTCCACTCCAGGTCGAACACGGGCGGCAGGTCACCGGCGCGCTTGCCGGTGTACCCGGTGGCCTTCACGGCGGCGATGAACCGGTCGGCCTGCGCGCCGCCGGTGCCGGCCGCGGTGCCCGTGTAGAAGTGGTACGGCCCCACGGCCAGGCCGGCGTTGCGCGCGGCGGGCAGGTCGGTGGCCAGGTAGTCGTCGGTGACGTTCAGGCCGCGCGTCGCTTTGACGGTCGCGAATTCGACCCCGGACGCCTTCACCGCGCTCCAGTCGATCGGCGCGCCCCCGGGGTGCTGGTACCTCGCCGTGTCGACGCCGTCGATCGGGTGCCCGGCGGGCTTCGGCGGCGTGCAGTAGGTGTTGCGGCTGGACCAGTCGGCGACCTTCGCCCAGGTGGTGGGCCCGGCGACGCCGTCGGCACTGGCGTTGGCGCAGTGCTGGAACTGGATCACGCGGGTGCGGGTGCCGTCTCCGAACTGCCCGTCGATCGTCAGCGGCGGGTAGTGCCCCGGCTCCATGGCGAGGTTGAGCCGGCACTGGAGTTCCTTGACGTCCGTGCCGCTGGAGCCGCTCTGCAGGGTCGGGCGGGCGGTGGAAAGGCCGCACACGACGCTCTGGGCGGCGTCGGCGGTGCCCTGGGTGGCGCACTTGCGCGGCCGCGCGGACCAGGAGTTGAGGGCGGCCCAGGTGTTCGGCCCGATCTGGCCGTCCACGCTCAGGGCGGCGCACTTCTGGAACACGCGGACCCGGGCGTCGGTCGCCGGACCGAAGGAGCCGTCCGCGCCGATCGGCGTGTACCGGCTCGCCTTGGTCGCCAGGTTCAGTTCGCACTGCGCCTCGGCGACCGCGGCGCCGGTCGCACCTTGTTTCAGGGTGGGCTGGGTGCTGGTGTGCCCGCACACCGCAACGGGTTCGGCCGCAACCGCGGCTGCGGCGGGGAACACCAGCAGCACCGCGACGGCCAGAGCGAGTCTTTGCATGGCGAGAAGGCTGGCAGCGGCCGGGCCGCCGATCGCCCTTCGGCGGCCGACTCGGGACGCCGGGACGGTCCCACCCCACCGGACCAGCGGGAACGCCACCTCCCTGGGACGCGGCGGGGACGCCGAGCCGGCCGGCGCGGCTCGATCCGGGTGCCGAGCGGTACCGCCGGATCATCGAAGTCCTCGGCACGCAGACGGAGGTTGACCGGCAGCCCGCGCCGCCTGCGCGCCCCACCTCTGACTGCCGCGGAACGACCCCGGACCACTCCCGCGTCGTGGCGTGCCTCGAGCAACGTCACCGCCCGCCGCGACATCCGCGACGGGGCTACGGTCGAGACCTCGGTCTCCGGCAAAGCGGCCGGTCGATGGTCACCGTGCGTCGTCACCTCCGTTGGACGATCTCCGCAAGTTTCTCGGCGAACCCCGGTTCGAGCTTGCCGTTGTCGTTCAATGCCCGGCGTTGGTCGCGGTCTTCGCGGAGGTCCCGAAGTAGTCGTCCCAGGTATTCGGCGGGGACACTCCGGTGACACCGGTACGGGAAAACATCAATCGACATCGGAGTTCAGCGGCAGCGCCCACAGCTTCTGGTCAAGTTGACAGGACTCCATGACCTTGGGCACGAAGTCGCCCAAGTCCTTCTCCGACAGCCGGGACTCGTCCATCGGTTGTATGTAGCCGCGCCGGGTGAATTCGGCCATCCACACGATGTCCAGAACGTACAGGTCGGCTTTGTGCTCTCCATTCGACTTCGCGTCCTGCAACATACGGATGTTGCGCCGCGAATCACCCGATAGGAGCAGAGGCGGTCACTCGAATCAGTCTCGCAGTTCTCTGCGTGACTTGAGGGTCAGTTCAGAATGAGCCGACGGGTCGTCTTTGCGGGGACTGCGGGTTTTCCGGAATCAAGCACTTATCCGAGCACGTTCCCCCAGGCCCGCGACATCCGGTCCCCGGCGAGCGCCCACCGACGTCACCCGGCAGCCGTGCCGGCCGTGCCGGCCCGAACTCGTCGTCAAGTGGCCGGACGGGTGCCGATTACTTTCGCTCCGCGATCGCCTCCATATGTGCAGGAGGTAGTGCGTGAACAACAGGGAAGAGAAGGACATGTTGCTGGAAGACAAGAACGTGGTCGTCTACGGCGCCGGCGGAGCGGTCGGCAGCGCGGTCGCCCGCGGATTCGCCCGGGAAGGCGCCCGGGTCTTCCTGACCGGGCGAGATCCCGAGGTCGTCGACACCGTCAGGAAGGAAATCTCCGCCGCGGGCGGAGCCGCCGAGAGCGCTGTGGTCGACGCACTGGACGAGAAGTCCGTCGCCGGCCACCTCGACGCCGTCGTCGCCGAAGCGGGCGGCATCGACGTCTCGTTCAACGCGATCGGGATCTCGCCGCGGGCGTTGCAGGGAATCCCGCTCGCCGAGCTGCCGGTCGACAACTTCATGCGACCGGTCACGACCTACGCCCAGGCGCACTTCGTGACCGCGAAATCCGCCGCCCGGCACATGATCCCCCAAGGGTCGGGGGTGATCATGATGCACACCCCCGAGCCTGCCCGCATGAGCCTGCCCCTGGTCGGCGGCATGAGCGTCGGCTGGGCGGCGATGGAAGCCCTCAACCGCGCGCTGTCCGCGGAGTGGGCCCAGCACGGCGTCCGCTCGATCTGCCTGCGCACCACCGGCATGGTCGAGACGCCGGTCATCGACGTCGTGTACGGGCTGCACGCCGACGCGCTGGGCATCCCCGTCGACCGATTCACCGCCGGCGCCGTCGCGATGACCCACCGCAAGCGCCCGACCGCACTGGCCGAACTCACGGCGGTCGCGGTGTTCCTCGCCTCGGGCCAGGCAGCCGCGATGACCGGCACCGTCGCCAACCTGACCGGCGGGCTCATCGTCGACTGACCACGACGTGCCCCGGCTGCCACACCGGCGGCCGGGGCATCCCGACAGAGGAGCAAAGTCATGAACGACCTACTCGCGACCGCGGTCGCCGCGCACGGTGGCCTGGATCGGTGGAACCGGATCCGGGCGATCCGCGTCGCCGCCACCATCACCGGGGCCTTCTGGCAGGTCAAGGGAAAGAGTGACGCGATGAAGGATGTCCGCTTCGAGGTGGACACCACGCGGGAACGGCTGACCATGGACTTCGCCGGGCAGAACCGGCGGTCGATCTTCGAGCCCGGCCGGGTCGTCCTGCAGCAACCCGACGGCACGATCGCCGACGCGCGCGACGACCCGGAGCGGTCGTTCGACGGCCATGGGTTCCAGACGCCGTGGGACGACCTCCATCTCGCGTACTTCACCGGAGAAGCACTGTGGACGTACTTGACCACGCCGTTCCTGTTCACCTGGCCGGGGTTCGTCTGCGACGAGATCGCGCCCATCGAGGGCGACGGTGAGACCTGGCGGCGGCTGAAGGTCACCTTCCCCGGCCACATCAAGAGCCACAGCCGCGAGCAGGTGTTCTGCTTCGGCCCGGACGGGCTGCTGCGGCGCCACGACTTCACCATCGACATCGTCGACCCGGACACCGAGGCACAGCTCCACGCCGGCGGCTACCGCGACATCGACGGCATCATCATCCCGGCCACCCGACGGGCCTACACCACCACGGGCGAGGACCGGACCGTCCTCGTCGCCATCGACATGGCCGACATCGGTTTCCGCTGAACCGAGGCCGCCCGGCCACCCACCGCCATCGACCGGAAGCGTGGATCATGCACCCTGTGACCGAGACCGAAAACGGCAACGAGGACTTCGGACGGCTGAGCGAACCGTTCCGGCGCGAGCTGCTCGCCTACTGCTACCGGGTGCTCGGTTCGATCGACGAGGCCGAAGAAGTGGTTCAGGACGTCTATCTCGACGCCTGGCGGGCCTACGGCGGGTTCGAGGGCCGATCGTCGTTGCGCACCTGGCTCTACCGCATCGCGACCCGGGCGTGTTTCAAGGCGCTGGAAAAGAGCAGACGCAGGCCGCTGCCGGCCGATCTCGGCGCCCCCGAAGCACGCCCGGAGGCCAGGCTGGTCGAGCCGACCTCGGAGGTGCCGTGGCTTCAGCCGGCACCCGACCTGCTGTTCGCCACCACACCGGCCGACCCGGCGACCGTCGTGGTGCAGCGGCACACCATGCGGCTCGCCCTGATCGGGGCGCTCCAACAGCTGCCACCACGACAGCGAGCCGTGCTGATCCTGCGTGACGTGCTGCAATGGCGGACCGCCGAGGTCGCAGAGCTGCTGGAGATGACGACAGCGGCCGTCAACAGCGCGCTGCAGCGAGCGCGAGCCCAGGTTCCGCTCGAAGAGGACGACCTGACCGAACCCGCCGAGCCACGGCAGCGAGCCCTGCTCGACCGGTACGTGACCGCGTTCGAAACCGCGGACGTCGACCAGCTCGTCGCGGTACTGACCCAAGACGCACGCTGGGAAATGCCGCCGATCAGCACCTGGTTCGAAGGCCGCGACACCATCCTCGCCTTCCTGGCCAGGCAGATGCCGATCATCGGTCCGGCCGAACTGGTGGCCACCGCCGCCAATGGACAGCCCGCGTTCGCGGTGTACGCCCGCGGCCACGACGGTGCGCGCCGTCCCCACGCCCTGCACGTGTTGACGATGACCGCCGAGGGGGTCAGCCGGATCGTCGCGTTCCACGGCTCCGCGCTGTTTCCGCTGTTCGGGCTCTGACCGGGCCACGGCATGTCCGAACAGGAGAACCACGACGTCGCGCTGCACGCACAGCTGCGGCTGTTCTGCCGGCTCATGCTCGGTTCGGCCGACGCCGCCGACTGCGTGATCCGGCAGATTCACCGTCGTGCACTCGACGACCACGACGAGCACCCATCGGAACGCGCCCGGCTGTTCCGGATCGCCGCCGACCTCTGCGGCGTCCGCCGGTGAGGCCCGCCGGCTCCAGCTCGAACCGGGTATCCACGCGCGGGCGGCAGAAGCGTTGCCAACGCACTGGAATCCGGGGCTTGACCTTCGAGCCGAGTCGAAGGTTCAGGTTCGACGGGTGACCAGTTTGCGCATTTCCGAGCTCGCGACCCGGACCGGTGTCCCGACGACGACGCTGCGTTTCTACGAGACCGCCGGGCTGTTGCCCGCCGAGCGCACCGCCTCGGGCTACCGGGTGTACGGCGAGGACGCGGTCGAGCGGCTGTCGTTCATCTCCTCGGCCAAGGTCCTGGGGCTGCCACTGGAGGAGATCCGCGATCTGCTCGGCGTGTGGGAGCAGGGGGTGTGCGCAGCGGTTCGGGAACGAATGCTGCCGCTGGTCGCCGACCGGATCGCCGACGCCGGTCGGCGCCGGGCCGAACTCGCGGCGTTCTCCGCCCGGCCGGCCGGCGTCCACAAGCGACTGTCGGAGCCCGCTCCCACCGGCAGCTGCGGGCCGGACTGCGGATGCACGACCGCCGCCGAGCCCGGACCGGTGCCCGTGACGCTCTCGCGCACCCGCCCCGACGACGCGCCGGCGCGGCAGCCGCCCGTCGCCTGCACGCTCGACGGCGCCCAGCTCGGTGCACGGACCGAGGATTGGCGACGGATCACCCGGCAGGCCGGCGACCGCCGTGCCACCGCCGACGGAGTCCGGCTGACCTTCCCGGCCACGCCGGAACTGGCCGCCGAGGTCGCCGCGCCGGCCGCGGCCGAGCAGGACTGCTGCGCGTTCTTCGACTTCACCCTGCACCTGACGCCCACCGTGCTGGAGCTGACCGTGCGCGCCCCCGACACCGCCGAAGCGCTGCTCGCGGACCTGTTCGGAGCGGACGCGTGAACCCGCCGAATCCTCGCCGGGCTCGTCCGTGGGCGCGGTGGGGCGCCGGTGCCGCCGCCGTCCTCGCAGCCTGCGCGGTGTGCTGCGCCGGACCGCTGCTGGCCCTGCTCGGCGGCGTCGGCCTGGCGTCGGTCGTGGGAGCCATCTGGATTCCCGCGCTGTTGGTGCCGGCCATAGCCGTGGCCTTGGCCGTGGTGATCGTCGTGCTGCGCCGACGGCGCCGGGGCGCGGCGTGCTCCCCCGACACCGGCCCGGTCGAGCTGGGCATGCCCACCGTCGGCGCGGACACCAGCGGGTCCGTTCCCTTCCGCTCCCGCTGATCGCGCCGGGTTTCGTGGCGCTGGAAAGTTCCGGACCCGCACTACACCGGAGCAGACCGGTGCTCCTGCGGCCCGTCCGCGCCGCCCTCATGTCCGGTCAGCGTCCGGCGACGTCACCAATAGCGGACCCAGAGTTCCCAGTCGCTGAACCAGCTGCCGTTGATACATTCGTAGCCCGTCCACGAGCCATGGGCCACACCGGCGCTTCCCCGGTCCTCGCAGTCGGACTTCCACGTGTAGTAGCCCGTGAACCAATAGCCGACCGGCCCTGAACCCGGCCCCGCGACCGCGGCGGGCACCGCTTGCGTCCGCGCCGTCTCGGCCGGCGCCGCCTGGGCCGCCGTGGGCGCGACCACCGCCAGCGCCAGCGCCGCGGCGACCGGCAGCGCGCGCAGCGCCACGGTCCGGGTCTTCCTCGGCTTCGTCGTTGTCGTCCGCTCGATTCTCATACCGCCCCCTCCGTTGATGTGCCCGGCCGCCCGATGCGCCCGGACGTTCACTTCCGGCAACCCCCGGCCTCGAATTCGTGGCCGAGGCGTTCCCGACGATCAAGTCATACCGGCGCGGCGGTGTTCAGTGGTGGTCCTGACCTGGCTGAACGACAATCGCCGAACAACGAGGCCGGGGATCGTCACCGGCGCGGCAAGGTCGCCCGGCCGGCTGCTGCACAACAGTGCCTGAAGACGTTCAACAAGGTGGGTTGTAGGCGATGCCGGGGAAATAGCGGTCCCAGGTGGTGCGGTCGACCGGTGAATCGGCCAGCATGCACACCCGGGCGCCGGCGACGCCGGGGTCGATGTCCCACAACCGGGCGGTGTGGTCCTGGCCGGCACTGGCCAGCGTGTGCCCGTCGGGACCGAACGCGACCGAATACACGCGGTCGGTGTGACCGGTCAGGTCGGCGAGGGCGGTCGGGTGGTCTCGGTCGTGGACGTCCCACAGCCGTACCCGCCCGTCCGCGGCGGCAGAAGCCAGCGTGGCGCCGTCGCCGCTGAACGCCACCGAATAGACGACGTCCGGGTGCACGATCAGACCGGTCAGGTCGAGGGGCTTGTCGGGACTCGGGTTCACCGGAGTCTTGTCCCGGCCTCGGGGATTGTCCAGATCCCACAGGCGGACCGTTGCGTCGCGGCTCGCGCTGGCCAGGAAGTGCCCGTCCGGGCTGAACGCCACCGACTTCACGTCGCTGTTGTGGCCGCTCAGCAGTGACGGCACCAGCAGGCCCGTCGGGTGGGTGATGTCCCACATCCAGACGTTGCTGTCGTCACCTGCGGCGGCGAGCCGGCGACCGTCCGGGCTGATGGCGAGTTCCTGGATGCCGGCGCCCACCGGGATCGTCGCAACCGTGTGCGGTGCTCGCGGATCGCTCACGTCCAGCAGCACGGCGACGCGGTTGCTGCCGCCGGCGGCGAGTATTTTGCCGTCGTGGCTGTAGGCCACGGTGTTGACTGCGTCGGTGAAGCCGGGTAGGGCCTGGCCGAGCGGGGTGATGTGGCTCAGGTCGTGCGTGTCCCATAGGCGCACGGTGTGGTCCGCCGAGGCGGAAGCCATCGTGCGGCCGTCCGGGGCGAACGCGACGGAGTTCACCGGCCCTTGGTGCGCCGTGAGGACGATCGGCTTGTCGCCTGTGGCGATTTTCCGCACCAGGACGGTGCCGTCGTAGCCGGCGGTCGCGACGGCCTTGCCGTCCGGGGACAGCGCTACGTGGTACACGGCGTTGGTGTGCCCGCCGAGCAGTGTGCCGGCCACGTCCCACAGCCGGACGGTGCGGTCGTCGCTGCCGGTGGCCAGGGTGTGCCCGTCGGGGCTGAACGCGGCGGAGTACGCGGCGCCGGCGTGCCCGGCGAACGTGATGAGCTCGCTCAGTTCGGTCTTGCCGACGGCCCAAAGCCGGACCATCTGGTCGGTGCTGGCCGCCGCCACGGTTCGTCCGTCCGGGGCGAAGGCCACGGCGCGGATCACGGCCGCGCGGGTGAAGGCCGACGCGGTCTGGGTGGCGTGCGCGGGGTCGGTGACGTCCCACAGCCGCAGCGTCTGGTCCGCGCCGCCGCTGACCAGGGAATGCCCGTCGGGGCTGAACGCGATCGACGAGACGTCGCCGGAGTGGCCGGTCAGCGGGGCGCCGACGGCCACCGGGTGGCGCGGGTCGGTCGTGTCCCACAACCGGATCGTCTGGTCGCTGCTGGAGGTGGCCAGCAGCTTGCCGTCCCGCCGGAACGCCACCGACAGCACGGTATCGGTGTGCCGGGTGAGCGGATCACCCATCGGGACCGGGTGTTCGGGATCGGACAGGTCCCAAATTCGCACTGTGTGGTCGGTGCTGCCGGTGGCCAGCGTTTTCCCGTCGGCGGTGACGGCCACCGCGTTCACGCAGTCGCTGTGCCCGGTCAACGTGATCGGGTCGCCGGGGTGGGCGGGATTGCCGATGTCCCAGATCCGGACGGTGTGGTCCCAGCTCACGCTGGCCAGCACGCCGCGCCCGAACACGACTCCGTTGACGCCGGCCAGGTGCCCGGCCAGTTCGGCGCGCATTTCGGGATGGTGGGGTTCGTGGACGTCATAGAGCCGGATGGTGTTGTCCATGCTTGCGCTGGCCATGAGGGTGCCGTCGGCCGAGTACGCGACCCCGCCGACCGCGCCCCGGTGGCCGTGCAGCTGGGTGGCGTAAGGGGCACCGAACGTGCTCAGCAGCGCGCCGCGGGCCTCCGGCGTGGGCGAAATGTGGTAGGCCGCCAGCGCCAGCTGAGCCGACAGCGCCGGGTGCGCTGCTCGCTCTGCCGATGCCTCGATCGCGGCCCGCTGGGACACGGCGATGTTGCGGTCCCGCGCGGCGCCGACCTCGGACTTGAACGCGTACACACCCGCTGCGACGGCGAGAAGCAGCAGCACGGACAGCACGGCCACCAGCTGCCGCAACCGGAGCCGCTGCCGGCGTTCGCGCGTCTTTTCCTGTTCGCGGGCGGCGAAACTGGCGTCGAGGAACTGCCGCTCCCGCACGGTCAGCTGCTCGCTCGTGCGGTTGACCCATTCCCCGGCGGAGTCCAGGCGGACGCCGCGGTAGAGGGCGCCGGAGTCCTGATCGAGCGATTCCCACGTGTTGGCCGCCTCGGTGAGCTGCCGGTGCACGCGGCGGCCCTCGCGATCCTCGGCCAGCCACTCACGCAGCCGCGGCCACGACCGCAACAGCGTCTCGTGCGTCATCTCGATCGAGCCCTTGTCCAGCATGACCAGCCGCGCCGCGGCCAGTCGCTCGAGCACGAACGTCAGGCCGGGGTCGCCGTCCAGCTCGTCAAGTCCGGCCCGGGCGGTGACGTCGCCGACGTCTTCGCTGACCGCGGTCAGCCGCAGGAACAACCGCCGCACCAGCAATTGCTGATCGGGTTCGAATCCGGCATACACGTCCTCGGCGGTCTTGGCCAGCGCACCGTCGATGCCACCCGCGGCCTCGAAACTGCTGAGCGTCAGGGTGTTACCGCGTCGTCGGCGCCACGTCTCCAGCAGCGCGTGAGACAACAGCGGCAGCATGCCCGCGTGCCCGCTGACCTGAGCGACCAGCGTGCTGAGCAGCGAGCTTTCCACGCGCGCCCCGGCCAAGGCAGCCGGTTCGACGATGACTTCCCGCAGTTCCTCGGCGGTCATCGCACCCACCGCGACCTGAGCGTCTCGCAGGTGCGCGAGCAGGTGGGGGGAATCCATGCAGTGGCCGTAGAAGTCCGCCCGCACGCCGAGCACGATGTGACACCGGCCGTCGGCTTCGTCGGCCAGACCCACCAGCCGGGCGATGAACTCGTCCCGCTCGGTGGCGTCCTGGCAACGGGTGTAGACCTCTTCGAACTGGTCCACCACGATCAGCGTTTCGCCATCCCCCGGCGGCAGCGTGTCCAGCCGCGCCGAGGGGTGCTCGCCGGGCGTGAACATCACGACGTTCCGCGCCGGCTCCTGCCACCGGGCGATCACCCCCGCCTGGAGCAGCGAGGATTTGCCCGCGCCGGACGGGCCGAACACGCCCACCAGCCGGTGCGTGACCAGCCGCTGCAGCACCTCCTCGACCAGCCGGGTACGCCCGAAGAACGTAGCCGCGTTCTCCGGCCGGAAGGCACTCAGCCCGATGTAGGGCGGCTCCTGCTCGTCCGCCTCGACCGAAGACGGCTCGCTCGCCAGCTCCTCCGCCACCTGCCGCCAGCGTCGCTCCCAGGCGGCGACATCGCCGGCGCAACCCCGCACGTAGGCCAGCGTCACCGGCAGGCTGGGCAGCTTCCGCCCCGAAGCCGCCTCGGACAACGACGCCGCCGAATAGTGCACCCGCCGGCCCAGCTCGCGGTACGCCGGATTTCCCGCCCCGGCCCGCAGTGCCCGCAGATCCGCCGCGAAAGCCACCACCGACTCGTTCCCCCGGCCGAGCGGCTGCTCACGACGTGGCACTCCCCCCACCCCCGGCATCCATTGTCCGGAGCGGGGATGGCCACGTCCAGCACGTCCCCCGAGCAGACGACTCGCTGAGGCGCTGCGTCCTTGCTCAGCGTCCTTGCTCAGCGTCCTTGCTCAGCGTCCTTGCTCAGCGTCCTTGCTCAGCGTCCTTGCTCAGCGTCCTTGCTC